>VEPN01000033.1 GCA_012026835.1 Candidatus Methanoperedens sp.
AAGCTTTTAATGCCTCATCGTATTTATTAAGCAAACCAAGCGCAGTACCCTTGCCAACCCAAGCATCGGCATTCTTTGGATTTAACTCGATGGCTCTATCATAAGCTTTTAATGACTTTTCGTGTTTATTAAGCAAACCAAGCGCATTACCCTTGCCAACCCATGCATCGGCATACTTTGGATTTAACTTGATGGCTTTTTCATAAGCTTTTAATGACTCTTCATATCTTTTAAGATTACAAAGGTCAACACCTTCGCGATAACAAGCACCGACGTCCTCTGGAATCATAAGAACTCCTAATTCCTTTTTAAGCCCAACCAGTTTTTCTTTACCGGTTTGTTCAAGCTTTAAAGATAAGCATAATATATAAAATCATTTCTTCGAATTCGAGTTATCTTCCTTCTTTTGTACCATATTTTCACTCAATTTTTATTACTTCTTATCTATAGTATTTTGCAAAGGTCATAAACTGTCTAATGAATCTTGAAAAATAGATACATAGAGCCACATCAGTGCACTATTTTTAGCGACACGATTATTACTCAGGAGAAACGCCAATGAATTCACATAAACTCTATTGTTTTGTCGCTATACTCCGTATTAAGATTAATATACTCCGTATTAAGATTAAGATAATATATTGCACATTGACAAAACTACCACCACTAATTGAAACAATCTCCATATTTCAAAAAAGTCAACCTTATCTTCTCCGGCGAATGCTTAAAAAAATTGTATATAGAGGCCTGGCCTATGCCCCGGCTTCACCATATACGTCCGATCTCAACTCGCAGTTATGACTTCGTTTCAGTGTCCTCCCTCACCCATTTTGACTTCCACGCCTTCAACTTTTCCTGTCTTGATATGTTTTTCAGCGGTCTTTTTCAGTTTATTAGCGATATCTTTTCCAAGCCTTTTACATTCTTCAAGATCTTTTTCGGCAGGCTGGTACTGGATACGTAATACCGGGTCTATTACATCCATGCCAAGCCCACGCATTTTTTCAGCGATCATTACAGGCGCTTCGCCGCTCCATCCGTAAGAGCCGAAAGCTGCCCCGACTTTGCCTGATACATTTGCTTTTTCAAGGCTCTCAAGGAATTTTTCCATAGGAGGCAGCATTTTATAATAGAACGTCGAAGAGCCGATCGCAACGGCGTCAGCAGCTTTTATGTCCTCTATTCTTACTTCATGGAAATTCACGGCTTTAGCGTCGGCGTTTCTTGATATTGCACCTTCTACAATGGCATCTGCCATCGCTTTCGTATTACCCGATGTACTGAGATATACAATAACTACTTTTGGCATATTTTTCTCTCCCTTATTGAGTGTGTGGTGTTATTGCACCCACTCACATTAATGTTATATGTTATAACGATAAAAGCTTTCGGTCAACAGAGCCACATGAACAGGCAAATGAAAGCCAACATTCGGGAAAATATGACCAGAAAAGATGTTATCATCATCGGGGCAGGCGCATCGGGCCTGATGTGCGCGATCGAATCGGGGAAAAGAGGTCGCTCTGTCCTTATTCTTGACCATGCTGATAAAACCGGGAAAAAAATCCGGATTTCAGGGGGTGGAAGTTGTAATTTTACAAATATGAATATGAGCCACAGGAATTTCATCTCAAGTAATCCTCACTTCTGCAAATCCGCCCTTTCCCGTTTTACGCCCCGCGATATTATTGCCCTGCTTGAAAAACATGGCGTGGATTATGAGGAAAGGGAACAGGGCCAGCTATTCTGCACAAAAGGGGCGCAGGATTTGACCAGAATGCTGGAGAGCGAATGCAACGATGCAGGTGTAAATATTATCCTGAATTGCCGGATACTGGACATAAAAAAAAGCGATTTATTTATAGTATCGACAGACCGGGGCATTTTTGAGTCAGAGTCGCTTGTGATCGCTTCTGGCGGATTATCTTATCCGGGATCAGGGGCTTCAGGCATAGGGCATAGAATTGCAAACCAGTTCGGTCTTAAACTTACGGACATCCAGCCCGCACTTGTTCCTTTCATTTTTCATCCTGAGGACAGGAAAATATTAAGTGAATTAAGCGGCATCTCGATTGAAGCCGCTGTCAAATGCAACAATATGGGATTCCGGGGAAGCATCCTTTTTACTCACAGGGGACTTAGCGGCCCTGCAATACTTCAGATATCCTCATACTGGAAAAGAGGCGATGCCATTGTAATTGACCTGCTGCCTGGTACTGATATTTACAGTGTTTTCATTGAGAGGCAACTTGGCAAAAGTAAGATCGGTATTCATAACGTGCTTTCCGGTTTTTTACCTCTGCGCCTGGCAAGAGTCTGGTGCGGTTTGGAAATCCAGTCAAAACCTGTCAATCAATATAATGAAAAGGAACTCAGGGAAATCGCCCAAAAAGTCCATAACTGGAATATCATGCCAGAATCTACGGAAGGATTCAAAACTGCTGAGGTCACACTTGGCGGAGTTGATGCGGGCGAGCTCTCCTCCAAGACAATGGAATCAAGAAGGGTCAAAGGTCTCTATTTTACCGGTGAGGTCATAGATGTAACAGGGCAGCTTGGGGGATATAATTTGCACTGGGCATGGGCTTCAGGTTTTGTGGCAGGACAGTATGTGTGAGTTCTTCACCCGTTTTTTCCATGACAGTTGGATATGATTGGTGGCTAAAATTTATATATAATAAATAACACTGATTATTAATAACAACGACCTATTCTAATAAAAAGGTCGAGTGTATGCGGGGAGTTATGTGAGGGATTATATTCTATCCTCTCCTTTTATCCTATACCAAAAATAGACGGAACAAAGTTGGGAATGGAGGCTTATAGCAGTGTCTGAAGAAGCTGTTCTGGTTAGCGGAGTAAGGACTGCTATTGGTAAGTTCGGTCGTGCGTTTAAGGATGTCTCTGCTGTTAAACTGGGAGCCACTGTGATAAGAGAGGCTGTAAAGAGGGCGGATATCCAGCTGCAAGACGTGGAGGAAGTTATTATGGGTAACGTAATTTCCGCTGGCCTGGGTCAGAATCCTGCCAGGCAGGCTGCGATCTATGCTGGGGTTCCACCTGAAATAGGTTCGTTCACTGTAAATAAAGTATGCGGCTCAGGACTTAAAGCTGTTATGCTTGCCGCCCAGGCGATAAAAGCAGGCGACTATGAAATAATAGTTGCGGGCGGGATGGAAAATATGAGCGCTGCTCCCCATTTGCAGAGAAGCCTTCGTTGGGGAGTCAAGCTCGGGGATGCTTCAATAACAGATGCTCTCGTTTTCGACGGTTTATGGGAAGTATATAACGATTATCACATGGGCATTACAGGAGAAAGAATAGCCGAGAAATATGGCATAACCAGAGAAGAGGCAGATGAGTTCGCTCTAAAAAGCCATCAAAGGACCTTGCAGGCAATAAATGGCGGAAAATTCAAGGAAGAGATAATAGCGGTTAAGGCCCAGGGTGTGGAAGTCAGGAAGGATGAAGGAGTAAGAGAAGATACAACTTTGGAGAAACTTGCAAAACTTCCGCCTGTTTTTAAAAAAGATGGAATCCTGACTGCTGGCAACAGCTCCCAGATAAGCGATGGTGCTTCTGCGCTTGTTGTAATTTCGGAAAGAAAAGCGGAGGAACTGGGAATGAAACCACTTGCAAGAGTGATTGATTACGCAACCGGGGGAACAAGGCCTGAGGATGTTATGGAAGCCCCTATCCCGACGGTCAGGAAATTATTGAAAAAGACGGGTTTTACGATAGAGGAAATGGATCTGGTCGAGCATAACGAAGCCTATGCCTCCGCCTCGATTGCAGTAAGCAGGGAACTTGGTATTGACCCTGAAAAGTTAAATGTCAACGGCGGAGCTATTGCGCTGGGCCACCCGATAGGGTGCAGCGGTGCAAGAATACTTGTAACGTTACTGTATGCTTTGAAAGACCGGGGACTTAAAAGAGGACTGGCAACACTCTGCCTGGGCGGGGGGAATGACGTGGCAATGATTATTGAGAGGTAAACCGGAAATCATTAAAATGAGACATCGTATGGAAATTAGAAAAATAGGGGTGATAGGTGCAGGAACAATGGAAGGGGGCATAGCACAGATAGCAGCGCAGAGCGGTTTTGAAGTTATCATGGAAGATGTGAGCGAAGAATATGTGAGAGCAGGGCTTGAAAAAATAAGAGAAAGGCTCGAAAAAAGATTTAGGGAAGGAAAACTTGAAAACCAAGAGAAAGAGAGAATACTTTCGAATATAAAAATCACAGCAACCCTGGAAGACTGCAAAGATGCTGATATGATAATCGAAGCTGTTGCAGAAAAGGAAGATACGAAAAAGCAAATTTTCAAAGGACTGGATAATATATGCAGTGAGGATGTTGTTTTTGCAACGAATACCTCTTCCCTGTCCATAACAAGGCTCGCAAACGTTACAGGAAGACAGGAGCGTTTTGCAGGCATGCATTTCATGAACCCCGCTTTTATAATGAAACTTGTAGAGGTTGTGAGGGGTTTGCGGACATCGGATGAGACGATCAGTATTGTAACCGGAATTGCCGGGAAAATGGGAAAGATATCTGTTATTGTCAATGATTCCCCGGGTTTTATTTCAAACCGCGTACTCATGCCCATAATAAATGAGGCGATCTACTGCCTGCAGAATGGGGTCGCTTCAAGGGATAGCATAGATAATATCATGAAGCTTGGTGCCAACCATCCGATGGGACCCCTTGAACTCGCAGATTTTATCGGCCTTGACATCTGTCTTTCGATACTTGAGGTTCTCCATAACGAGCTGGGAGATAAATACAGGCCCTGTCCGCTTCTTCGAAAAATGGTGGCAGGTGGAAAGCTCGGGAGAAAAAGCAGAGAAGGATTCTATGAATACACGAAATGAACCCATAAAGATGGAGAAGAAAAAAGAGATCGGAATTATTACTTTGAACAGGCCCGAAGCTTTGAATATCCTGGATACGGGAATGATACAGGAACTCGGGAATTCCCTGACCCAAATAGGAATCGATGAGGAGATAAGGGCTGTAATCGTAACAGGGGAAAAGAATTTTTGTGCGGGGGCAAATATTAAAGAATTGAAAGAGAAACATCCTTCTGAAGCTGAGGTTTTCTCAAGACTGGGCCATAAAGTGTTAAGCCTTGTGGAAAACATGGAAAAACCGGTGATTGCTGCTGTTAAGGGTTATGCCATGGGCGGGGGATGCGAACTGGCTCTTGCGTGTGATATAAGGATCGCAGGAGAGAGTGCAAAATTCGGCCAGCCGGAAGTAAATCTCGGTCTTATTCCCGGTTTTGGGGGAACGCAGAGGCTTACAAGACTTGTGGGAATCGGGAAAGCAAAGGAAATGATCCTGACAGGGAGGATAATAGATGCAAAAGAGGCCTTCTCAATTGGGCTTGTCAATAAAATGACAGGAGATGATGAACTGATGGGAAAGGCAGAGGAAATGGCACTTCTTCTTGCAGAGAAAAGCCCGATAGCTATAAAAATGGCCAAAAGTTTGATAAATAAGAACCAAGAGATAGACAGGGGGCTTGAGATGGAGATAGTTTCATTTTCCGGGTGCTTTGCTTTCCATGACCATGTGGAAGGTATAAATGCTTTTCTGGAGAAGAGAAAGCCAGGGTTCAAGGGAAAGTGATTTATTAAACATAAGTTTTATATCGAATGCGCTGCCATAAAAATATGGGAGTGTGAAAATCATGGTACAACAAAATAACCTGCAGCTGATGAAAACGTTAGACGACGCATGGAATTCCCAGGACTGGGAAACGTTTGGCAAACGCCATGCCGAGAATACTGCTGTGTACTGGCCGGGTCAGCCAGAGCCAACGAGAGGAAGAAAGGCGCATTATGATGAAGCCGTGGAATTTTTTAAGACATTTCCTGACAACCACCTTGTGAACAATCCGTATAAGATCCTTTTCGGCCAGGGCGACTACACATGCTCGGTAGCTGAATTTACAGGTACAATGAAAGGGCCCATGAAGGGTCAGGGCGGCAAAACGATCCCGCCCACGAACAAAAAATTCCGGGTAGAGTTTTGTACGGTCGCCCACTGGAAGAACGGGGAGATCCTCGAGGAAAGGCTCTTCTACGACCTTGTGGAATTGATGAAGCAGATCGGTCTCGGTTAAACTATGAGCCAGACCAAAAAGGCATCCCAAATATATAATGGAGCACTTTTTCCGATAGCAGGGGACTATATTATAGATCCCCAGCACAGTTTTGCCGGCTTTATTGCCCAACATCTTATGGTTGGACAGGTAAGGGGAAGTTTCCACCCGCTCACAGGAAATATCAGGATAGCCGATGATCCGGCACTGTCATCACTTGAGATCAGTATTGACACAGCAAGTATCAACACACACAACGCGACACGAGACGAGGACCTCAGGAGTGAACGATTCCTGGATGTTAGGAAGTTTCCAGCAATGACCTATAGCAGCACTGCTGTTACTGCTGAACCCAGAGGGCATTTGACGGTTGAAGGTGAACTGACCATTCGTGACGTCACACGCCCGGTATCCTTTGACGTGGTTCTTAATGGCATTGCTGATGATCCGTGGGGCAATACGCGAGCTGCTTTCGAAGGGAGTGCAAAGATCAGTCGAAGGGATTTTGGTCTAATGACCGATTTGATGCGAGAAACCGGCGGGCTGCTGGTCGGTAAAGACATAGTAATCAACATTGCCGCGGAACTCCTGCTTAAGAAGTAAATAAGCTCCTTCTCTTATTTTTTCTCTCCTATGTTTCAAGACAATATTTTTATATAGGGCATAGTTTCAGAGAATTCTTCATCGGCTTATTTTTCTTTAGTTTAGGAGCATTTCTACTATATTTTGGAGTGCATTCGAGCGATTTATTCAATTTCCTGATGGGCCTGTTATTTGGGGGAATTTTTTGTTTGGGTGGATTATGCTGGTTACTGATTAATGAATCAATAACCATCAATAAAAATAATCAGAGCGTGGTTGTTGATTAGCAAAATGACAAATAAAGAAATATTAAGGGGTAATGTTTATTTGGTTCCAAGCGGGCCAGATTTTGTGGATTGAATAAAAACATCTTTGTGATTTATGAGTGATGCAATAGCGATACGTTGCTCTGGCGGAACGTACCTTTGATGAATATTATCGAAATGAATCACAGGCAATCGTTTTAAGTGAACAGCTTCAAGCCTCTTGCGAATGAAAAACCCGATGCTGCGTAGTTCGCAGGGCCGCCCGCCCTCACCGACACCGGGCGCGCCGTCACCACATTGAAATCCTCATCGTTAGATTGCGAACACAAGGCTTGATACGGATTAGCTTATCTGGAAGTAAGATAAGTTTATATCTATCCAATATATACTAAATATATACAGGAGATGAACCTTGCAGGACATCCATAGACTCCCCATCTATTTCAAGAAACACACTGCTCTCCGGCTTTTGCAAAGATTTGAGCTAAGTCTGGATGAAGTAAAGCATTGTATCAAGACAGCAAAAATCATAAAACCAGTCGAGAAAGATGGGAACATTGGAATTATGCAAAGTAATCTCGGAGACTCAAAAATAAAATTCGTATTCACGATAAGAGAAAAAAAGTTATGGATAATAACAGCGGAGGAATGCAAATGAGTAAATGCCCCATATGCGATACGCCTATGCACAAAGAACAAAGGGAGATTCAGAAAGGTATCTACGCTCAGGTCGAAGTATGCCCCAAATGTGAAGACGAGTGGATTGATGAGAAAGAGTACGAAACTTTATATCAAATGTTCACTCGAAAAGCATTTAAGATAGGTGGAAGCCTTGCAATCAGGATACCTAAAGAACTCGCAAACGTCATAGGCTTAAAAGAAGGCAGCAATGTTAAGTTAGCCATCAAGGATAAAAAATTAGTGATAGAACCGGGATCATAATTTTTCATTCGCCGGCTGCTGCGTATCACTTTTTAAACGTTTTTGAAGTGCGCCGCCGCAAAGACACCGTTGCAAGGTCGCTACGGGTACAACTTCAAGCCTTTCATGAAAAGAAAACCGCGACGCTTTGCAGTTCGCAGGGTCGCCCGACCTCATTGATACGGGCGCGCCTCAAAATGCGGGAACCCCATTCCTAATACCATCATCAAGAAACTTCCTCTTTCCCCAAAACCTCCCTCGCAATAATCACCCTCATAATATTCTGTGCCCCTTCAGCCCCGATTATATATGAAGCCACTCCCCTTAAGCCCCGCTCAAGCCCTGCCTCCTTCGTATAGCCGTATGCCCCGTACCACGTAAGTACATCCTTAATTATATCAAAAGCTGTCGTGGGTGCAACAAGTTTGGCGCTGGCAACGGCTTTGTTTATTTCCGCATGGCTGAACCTGCCTTTTTTGTACATCTCATCGAACATCCAGGCAGCTTTATAGACAAGAAGCCTTGCTGATTCAAGCCTTGTATGATCCTCTGCAAGCTGGAACTGTATTCCCTCAAACCCTGCCAGGGGCATGCCGAACGCTTTCCTCTTTTTTATATGCTCGATCCCGGATTCTAAAACTTTTTCTGCCGCCGCGCCGATGCATGCTGCTGCCACGAGCGTCCTTGCGCAGTTAAAGCCTTCCATTGCGTAATAAAATCCGCGGTTCCATTCCCCTATGAGATAATGCCCCGGTATCTCCACATTTTTTATATTTATAGTGCCTGTGGATATCCCTTCCCTGCCCATCTGCTTAAAGATACCTGTACTTATTCCGGGTATATCTTTACCGGAAGGTAGCAGAGCGACAGGCCTTTATGCGCAAGTTCGGGGCTCGTTTTAACGATTGTTACATAACCTCCTCCGTATTTTGCAGCTTCCCTGACCCCGCTTATGAAAATCTTTGCGCCCCTTACGACCAGTTCTTCACCCGTTTTTTCCATGACCGTAGATATTGAAGCAATATTTGAGCCCCCGGTCGCTTCGGTTGAAGCTATGCCCAGGAAGGCTTTTCCTTTTGTTACATCAGGCAGGATTTCCTCTCTTGCTCTTTTGCTCCCGTACCTGTCCATCAGGAAACCCCAGCCTGCCTCTACAAGATAATAAACAGCAGTGGCCATACTGATATCGGCTCTTGCTATCTCCCCGGCCGCAATAGCTGCCGTAATAAAATCTGCTCCCCGGCCGCCGTATTCTTCTCTTATGGTTATGCCAAGAAGGCCAAAAGCTGCCATATCTTCCAGGACTTCATGCGGGATCTCTCCTTTCTCATCGATTTCACGGGCACGAGGCGCAAGTTTTTTTTCGCAGAACTCTCTTACAGACGTTTTAAAAAGTTCCTGTTCTTCGGTAAATGAAAAATCCATGTTTTCCCCCATTTATGTTATTTCACTGGTTGTTGATTAAGTTATCCCCTGGCCGTTTATTATCGGTGATTGCCAAAACCTTCCCAAGATACCTGGTAACTTTTTTTGTCTTATTATGTCAAATAGGCAACTGAAGGAAGAATTCTATTTTATCGTAAATACTATTGTTTATAAATCGAATATACCCGTTTAGGAAATCTTGGTTAGCTCCTTCCGCAATAAAGGATTTTATCCGACATGCTTTTCATCTTTTCCTCACGATCGTTGTTCATTCCCCTCTCTTTACTTTTCTTCCAATATCTCATCCATCCCAGCATTCCCCCATTCCTTCTCCCCCATCACGACCTCAAATTCCTGCGGGGTCAGGACAGGCACATGGAATCTTTCTGCATCATCAATCGTTATCCTCGGACATGCAGTATTCACATATGCATCTGCCTTAAAAGCCAGCAATTGCTCAGGTGTAACAAGATCCATCAAAACAATATATCCTTTTTTACTGTGTTTATTAGCCATTTCCCTGAGCCTTAATGCAAGTTCCATCCTATGCTGCCCGCTTTTTGAGGAAACGATAATACCGAAAACCTCTGCATCCATTGCCTTAGCGATATATCCGCTGCGCTTGCGCAGGAACTTCTCAGGGGCCACTTCAACTGCCCGGTTCATGTAAGGGTCAGCAGCTATCACTCTTTTTCGTGTGGCGATCGCAACTCCAAGGGGATGGAAAATCCCGCCCCCGATATAGAGATACTCATCGCAATCGATCCGCGCCGCCGAAAAATTGCATCCCAGAACCTGGCCAGGATAGCAGGTTCTCAAATCCCCTTTCCCGATAACACTTTCTTTCCCGTTTTCCCTCAGGAACAGGGAGACTTCTTCTAATTTATGGACATGCTGTACTGTGGTAATAAGGCCAATCCTATCGTTTTTTAACATTTCAAGGGCCTTTTTGACCGCTGGCGTAACGTCAATGTCCGAGCGCGCTTCTATAAAGACCACATTATCATATTCCCCTATCTTTGCATGCCCGAAGTGAAAGAGTATATCCACCCTGCCTGCAAGTGTGAGATCAACATCGCATGCCCCAAAACATGGGTTCCCGGAAATGATAACTTTTGTTCCCGTTTTTTCCTCAAGCAAAGCTGCAACATTTATTGCCTGCCTTTTTAAACCCTCAGGGAACTGGAGCCCTGCTTTCCTACAATCCTTATCCTTTATGATTTTTATTACACGTTCCAGGTTAAAATCAAACTGTTCCATTACAATTTCCTTGCGATTATATACGCTTCTTTTTTTGGAGATTCCATTATTTCGATGATTTCAAGTCCGAGAGAAGATAGCTTTCTGAGTATTGGCTCTCTATCCCTATTTTTGGGCAGTTTTACGACCTGCAAGAGAGAACCCCCTTTCTTTAAGGCAGGCAGCACATTCCCAACCGCTTTAACAGAAGACAGGGGGCTTACTGTGATGTCGATGATTAACACATCGAATTTTTCCTCATCAAAAGGCATTGCGAACACATCCCCGAATTCCACGGTCACGTTGGGATGTTCATGAGCAATCCTTCCAAGCTCTGATCTGAACTCATGGCTGAACTCGATACCGTGGACATGCGAAGCAATCCCTGAAGCGAACATGAGAAAGCCCCCTGCGCTTGAACCAATGTCCAGCACTGCATCGCCTTTCCTGATAATATTCGTTTTTTCCTGGATTTCCTTAAGTTTCCAGTAGCCAGCGGGCTTATCCAGCCCGTCTGTTATCTCAACTGTATCAGAGTATGCAACATCATGAGATGGTTTGATGATTACCCCGCCATTGACCTTCACATACCCTCCGGTAATGGCGCGTTTTGCGCGCCCCCGCGAACCAAGATTACCGATCCCTACAAGATAGGAGTCAAGCCTCATAAATGTTAAATGTTAGATGCCAAACGCTAAATTTCTTAAATTATATTGTATTATCTTTATTGATTTTCCAAAGCTTAATAGCTAACGAACTATATTAAAAGCATACCTGTGCCGAGGTGGCAGAGCGGACTAACGCGGCAGGCTCGAGACCTGTTTTACCTTCTGGTAAGCTAGGGTTCAAATCCCTACCTCGGCGTCACAATTTTTGTTTAACGCCCTTCTTAGTATGAATCTTTTTTTGGCAGTGCATTTTCACTTTCACATATACTTGGCTGTGGATTATATACTCAAGAGTAAAGGTGGTAGTTGACAATGGACATACATGATTACAAGAAGAGATTGGAAAAAGTAGAAAAAAAGATCGGAAATTCAATTATTAGTGAGAGAAATAAGAAAATTATATTCGATTATGAAAAACAAATGTTCATAAGAGAGTTCAGTATAGCTAGAATAGAAAGATGCATTTCTATTATCGGGATAATAAGCGAAAAATTAAATAAAGACCTTGATCTTTTGGAAAAAGAAGATATTGAAGAATCTTTGCAGTGGATTCAGCGCAGAGACTTAACAGACTGGACGAAATACACATACAAGCAGGTTTTTAAGACTTTTCTTAAGAAATCAGGGAAAAACGATCTAGCCAGCTTGATAGTTTTGAAATCGGTAAGAAATAAAATACCTGATATTTTTACCAGGCAAGAGATATTAAAAATGATAGAATTTGCACGGCATCCGATGGACAGGGCTCTCATAGCTGCGCTTTATGAAACTGGCTGCAGAATAGGTGAGATGGCGAGTTTACAAATTAAAAATGTTCATTTTGATAATTACGGCGCAATTTTAATTGTGGATGGAAAAACAGGCATGAGACGTATAAGGGTCATATTCTCTGCTCCATATTTGAGTGCCTGGTTAGAGATGCATCCACAAAAATTAGATCCTGCCGCTCCTTTCTGGATTAGATTTGGGAAAAATGGAAGAACCAATGGATTGGAAGGAGATATCTGCGAACAACTAATGTATCCTGCAATCACCATGCGAATAAAAAGAATCGCAAAAAAGGCAGGAATTAGAAAACGTGTATATAATCACCTTTTCAGGCATACAAGTGCTACTGAAAAATCCGAAATACTGACAAGTGCACAAATGTGCGAGTATTACGGCTGGACACAGGGATCCAAGATGACTCAAATATATGTCCATCTTTCAGGGAGGAACATGGATGATACACTTCTCAAGGCATACGGCATCACAAAAGAGAATACACCGAAAGAAAAAGACCTCAAGCCCATCCAATGCCCCCGATGTGGTACAATAAATGGGGCTACTGGCAAGTTCTGCTATAAATGCGGTGCTGCGCTGGATCTTGTTACAGCCGTTAATGTTGATAAAGAGCGTGCGTCACTCACTATGGAACTCATGGATTTGATACGGCGGGAACCGGCTCTTCTGGAGCTGTTAAAAGGGCATATAGAAGCCAGAAATGAAACAGAAAAAATAAAGAAATAATTCAATACAAGAACACTTTCACCACGCTATAGTAATAATTAATATAAAGCAAAATGATTCTCAACAAATCAAAAATGCGCATCTGAACAGTTAATAAAAATATGCGCCAGGATGTGAACAATGAAAAATTTTCTGACATGGGAGCAGACGCTCTTCAAAGATAGGGATATATTTGATTCCGGGTATGTCCCTGATCAGTTTCTTTATCGAGAAGCCCAAATGAAAAGCATAGGTTATGCTATTGCGCCCGGAATAGAAGGTAAGCAACCACAGAATGTAGTATGCGTTGGTCCCCCCGGAACGGGGAAGACCACATCATTCAAAAAGATCATTGAACAGGCAGAGCAAGTATCTCCTTCAAACCTCATTCTGGCTTATATCAATTGCAGGTATACACAAACACATTACTCAGTTCTTGCCGAGGTTTACAAACAGATCACGGGAATAGAACCTCCAACATCAGGAATAGCAATGAAAAAAGTATATGAAAAGATAGCACGAACTCTCGTGACCAAGAATAAGAGTATGTTTGTGATACTGGATGATGCAGATTTTCTGATTTCAAGGAAAATTTTCCATGATATAGTGAATAATTTTCTAAGACTTCATGAGGAGTATCCCCTTTCTATTGGTCTAAGCACGGTACACAGCACCCAATATCCATTACTTGATGATGGACTCACTTCGGTATTTATACCCACAATAATAAAATTTCCATCATATAGCTGGGATGAAATCTTTGATATCCTGAATAAGCGAGCAAAGATTGGATTATACCCGAATGTTGTGAAAAACGAAATTTTAGAAAAAATCACTGACTATGCTGTATCAAAAGGAGATATCAGGTTTGGAATTGATCTCCTGAAACGTTCAGTTATTAGCGCCGAAAAGCGTTCATCTACTTTTGCAGAGCTCACCGATGTGGATAATGCACTTATCGAAGCCTCAAATGAAAGGATGAAAAAATATCTAAATGCAATCACGGATTCGGAAATGGCACTTCTAAACTTAGCCTCAGACATGGGAACATCCCAAGCTGGCGATCTATTTTGTGCTTTCAGCAAACGTACCAGAAAAGGATATACTACATTTCATAAATCGCTAAACAAGTTAGTCGATGCTAAATTGGTCGATTCACACATTGAAAACCGGGGTAAAAATGGAAGAACACGAATAATAACCGCAAAACAGCTATCAACGTGCTGATAGCCAGCAGTTCATGAAGTGCTGTCAAGTCTTCGGTTGTTAAAAGGAAAGGGCTACTTTAAGAAAGGCAACTGCGTATGATTTACTTAATATTATAATATTAGCAACCGATAACTTTACAGAACCTTCCCTCATCAATGACTGCAATGCAGTGCTTTGCAGCAGGATCGACGGAGGCGCGGCTGAAGGATTGCTCAGCAGGGGAATAGAACCTGTTGAAGCTCCCGGATTTATTGAGGAAAATGTCCTTGCTTATGGCAGGTACAGGTTGAAAGAATCGTAGATCAGCATGGGATGTAAAGTCTAAGTTCCTGTTTTTTTATAATTTTAAACCAAAACCGCCTTGAAGAAGGAAAGTATAATTTTTACTTGAAATAATGTGGGCAGAATTAGTTCACCATTTCATACATGTATGTGAAAAGATTGTAGTAAGACGAGTACGGACTATAATAGGCGGAGAGTATGGCCGATAAAATTACTTTTACCATATCACGAAGAAAGTTTGCTGAAATTCTAATTGGTTTAGTTTCATTATTTTTTGCATCCGGAACTGTAGCTACGATATTGAAATATTTATGGCCGGAAACTGTAAAAGCTGCTTCAAGTGAAGTAAGAATAGCTTCAGTGGACGAGGTTACAACTGGAACTGCCAAAAAGTTTATGTTCAATGGCAAAGCAGCCGTCCTTTTAAAAATGCCCGCTGGTTTCAGGGCCTTTGGGGCTGTATGCACGCACCTTGGTTGTATCGCTTATTGGAAACCGGATGAGAATCTTATTTTCTGTCCCTGCCATTTAGGCAGGTTTGATCCAAATACAGGGTCTGTCATCTCAGGACCACCGCCATCTCCTTTGCCTGCTATTGATATTACTGTAAAAGAGGGTGCAGTATATGCTCTCAGGTGGAAAGACCCGGATTATGTGAGATCCATCTCATTCTATGCCGGTGCGGCATGAGGCGATATGTGAAAAAATGAACATATCAAGAAGAGAATTTACCAAGATTGGATGCAAGATAATAATAGGAGCTGCTACGGGTACCGTTATTATCAGATCCTTTTTTAAAAACGGCATTGCAGCTGAGAACCCGGCCGATGGGGAAAAATATGATTGGAATGAACATTATTGGGGGTTTGTGGTTGATAACAATAAATGCATAGGCTGCGGCAGGTGTGCAAATGCATGCAAACTTGAAAACCATGTCCCTTTTGACGAACCATGGTACAGGACATGGGTCGAAAGATATCGAATCAAAAAGGACGGAGAAACAAAAATCGACTCGCCCGATGGAGGTATAAATGGATATAATGATGATCTCCCTGCCGAGGATATAAAAAAGGCATTCTATGTTCCAAAATTATGTAATCATTGCGATAATCCTCCATGTGTTCAGGTTTGTCCGGTGGGTGCGACGTATTTAACAAATGACGGGGTTGTTCTTGTGGATTATGATTACTGTATAGGCTGTCGGTATTGTATCCAGGCATGTCCTTATGGCGCCAGATACTTTAACTCAAAAGAGAGCCCACATCACAAACCTCACCCAAATTTAGGCGGTGGCGTTGCTGATAAATGCACATGGTGCTATCACAGGATTACCAGGGGCCTTTTGCCTGCCTGTGTTCAGGCATGCCCGGTCGGAGCAAGGGTATTCGGAGATTTGAAAGATCCTGATAGCGCAGTCAATAAAATACTGGATAAAGAGAGAATCAATGTTCTTAAACCCGACCTGGGAACAAGGCCGAAGGTATATTATGTCGGTCTGGACAGGGAAGTGCGATGATTTAGAAGTTTATCTAGCTCCCTCTTTTTACTCTTACTTATACATCAACCAAAAAATAGCCAGGCCCAGAAATGCAAAAAATATGAACATGAAAAAAAACACAAGCATCATTTCTTTGTTTTTATCTTGCATAGCTAATCATCTAATGAAAAAAGGGTCTTGTTTTTTAATGCTGTTTTTGGTTTAAATTTTAAAAATTTCAAACAATCGCGCTTCTTGATTCAGCATAAAAATATGCCAGACTTAACAGCAAATCTCCTTGGCTTCATCCACCAATTCCCTGATTTTCCGATCTTTTAATCCGGTTTTCCTTCCTATGTTCCTGAAATCCTCTTGAAGGAGATCTTTTACCAGCATGTATCCCGCTCTTGAAAACCTTTTAATGATATCTGGCCCGGCTGACTGTAAAATCGTTATGGGGTACAGATTTTTTTCAGCTATCATTTCCTCAAGGCTTCCATGTCTCCAGCAAAGCAGCCTGATATTCATACACTCAGCGTATTTCTGTGCCTCGGTTGATGCTTTCGTATTGCATGAAAGCCATGCGCCGTCAAAAGAATTGTTCCCGTTATTCAAATCCAATAGCCGTGCATATGTATAAAGCGCTTCTTTCAAATCAATATAAGTACCTGGAGAATTGTGGAATTTGCACTCGATGATATATCTCTTGCCCATGTTATCAGTGGCTATTACATCAATTTCGTGTTCTACACATTTCCCTCTGAGTTTTGTACGCAGCACCGTTTGAAACCCATGTTCTTTTAAAATCTCAGCAATGAAGGTCTCAAACGGGAATCCGGCAGGTCTGAGGCGCATTATAGCCTCTTTGAGGTCATAACACGATGCCTTTGCAGGCGAACGCTCTTTCAAGATCTCCATGACCCTCTTGAAAATCGCACCAGTGGTCATGCCATCGAACAATTCTTTTTCTACCTGCCCTATGACCTCATCTGAAATTGTTCTGTCCACTCCTGCCCTCAGGAATGAACTTCTGATCTTTTCGGGATTGAACTCTTCTTTCTTGCCGCTGGCTTTAATGACTTGCATAAGTATTGTTAGAGTCAGACTTCTCTATCGAACTTGAATCTCCTGAGTAAAGCGGAGTTCGCCACAACCGAGAGAGAACTTATAGCCATGGCAGCCGCTGCAATTATTGGATTCAATAGCCCAACGGCTGCTATAGGTATTGCTGCTGTATTATATCCAAGTGCCCAGAACATGTTCTGTTTTATTTTCTTCATCGTGGCTTTACTCAACTTGATCCCTGAAACTACGTCCCTCAGGTCGTCTTTGATCAGGACTATCCCGCCAGTCTCCTTTGCCACATCAGAGCCGCTGCCTACTGCTATTCCGATATCCGACTGTGCAAGGGCGGGAGCATCATTTATGCCGTCACCTACCATTGCAACCACTTTGCCCTCTGCCTGCAATTTCTTTATAACATCAGCTTTTTCTCCAGGGAGAACATTCGCAATAACTCGATCTATCCCCACCTGCTTTGCAATTGCCTTTGCAGTTCTTTCATTATCCCCGGTGAGCATAATTGTCTCAATTCCAATCTTTTTGAGTTCAGCCACAGCTTCGGCTGAGTTCTCTTTAAGGGTATCAGCCACTGCTATTATGCCAATGAATTTCTTGTTCGTGACAACGAGCATTGCAGTTTTTCCCTGCGTTTCAAGAGTCTGGATATTCTGCTCAAGATTGCCTGTATCTATACCATTGACCTGCATTAGCCTGCGGTTGCCCACTAACACTTGTTTTCCTTCCACGGTCACCTTGATACCGTGTCCCGGCACAGCTTCAAAGTATTCAGCATCTTTTACATCGATACCCTTTTCTCTGGCGGACCTTACTATCGCCTCGCCAAGAGGATGTTCCGAGCCTTTTTCAGCGATTGCAGCCAGACTCAATACCTCATTATCGTCCTCTGCGATAATATCTGTGACAGAAGGCTCTCCTTTTGTGAGCGTTCCTGTCTTATCAAATACCACGGTCTGAAGTTTCTGCGCCCGCTCAAGGTATTCTCCGCCCCGTATCAATATCCCGGCTTCAGCACCTTTTCCCACGCCCACCATCAAAGCGGTTGGTGTAGCTATACCCAGGGCACACGGGCATGAAATGATAAGAACCGCAACGAAAGCAAGAAGTCCGCCTGTGAAATTTCCAAAGATAAAATACCATACCGCGAATGTGAGAAATGCCGTGATAATTACAGCAGGCACAAAATATGCGCTGATGCGGTCTGCCATCCTCTGGATCGGCGCGCTTGATGCCTGTGCTTCCTCAACCATCTTTACGATCTGCATCAGCGTTGTATCAGCCCCAACCTGCGTGGCTTTGAACTTCAGCATACCCACCTTGTTCAAAGTTGCGCCTATCACTGCGTCTCCAGCTTTCTTTTCAACTGGTATGCTCTCGCCCGTAATCATTTTTTCATCGACAGCAGATTGTCCTTCTACGACCACGCCGTCTGTAGGTATCTTTTCGCCAGGGCGCACCACAACTACCTCACCTACCATGACGCTTTCTGCGGGAATCTCTACCTCTTCGCCATTCCTGATAACTTTTGCCATGCTGGGGCGCAGGTCCATGAGCTTTCTTACCGCAGCCGAGGTGCTTGATTTCATATAATCTTCCATGAATTTCCCGAGCAGCACAAAGGCTATTATGACCGCGCTTACCTCAAAATACACATCTTTTTCTTTTATAGGCAGAGCATCGGGGAAGAATAGTACAAATACGCTGAAGAAATATGCTGTCAGAGTTCCAATTGAAATCAAGAGGTCCATGTTTGCTCTTCTAGCCTTGAGGGCAGTGTAAGCGCCTGTATAAAAACTCCAGCCGCCTATGAACTGGACTGGGGTGGTCAGTATAAACAACCAGTAGCCCCATGTAAACCAGGGAAGCTCGGGGATAGGTGCCCATGTGACCAGCGTAACTCCGGCAGCCAGGCTGAACATTGCTATTACTCGAAGGGCTGCCAGCAGCAGCACTCCTGAGAGGGCTATTGTAACCCTCCGCTTCATGCTTTTTAACTCTTTTTCAGGGTCTTCGAACGTCTTTAGGCAGCTTTCACTGCAAAAATAGTAAGTTCTATTCCCAATTACTTTTTTAAGGGAAGTCTTTTCATCAACGTACATTCCGCATACCGGGTCTTTTGGCATATTTTACCTCTTTAATCTCATTATGATTATCATAGCTTTAAACTTTCTACGGTATTAAGTTCATTATTTAATGACATGCGCAATCGAAGCAGGTTTAAAAGATACCCTATCAAGACGACCCATACGATGCCGAAAGCAGTATATAGATAAATCATATCGACCATTTCTATATTACTATTACTTATTTTCTTACAGTCAAAACAGGAATTCTTGAATTTCGTATAACTCTATCCGCAACACTTCCGAGTAGAAATCTTTCAATACCGCTGCTGCCCAGTGTGCCCATTATTATCAGATCAACTGACAGATCCTCTGCAAGCCTCATTATCTCTTCAGCCGGGTGTCCTTCCACAATCCATCTTTCAGTATGGATACCTTCTTTTTTTGCCAATCCCTCGATATATTTTATTGCTGTATCACCCTGACATCCCAGGATACTTTTTATCCTTTCAGGGGATGTGTCAGAAAGAATGCATGATTCAGGACCGCAACCATATCTTGTATCTATCACGTAAATAGCAAGAAGCTCTGCTCCGGAAAGTTTCGCAAGCTCTATCGCGTGGTTTGTCGCCTTTTTTGTGTACTCTGATCCATCAGTTGCTACTAAGATTTTTTTATATAGCTTATTCGTAATTCTCTCTCCTGAGATGGGTTTAAAAGTAATTATCTTTTTATTTACTTATGCGGTTTTCCCTTTAAGTTTTCTCACTCAGTAGGCACCGTTCTTTAATAAAACGAAATCTAAAGACGTTTTTTTATTACATCTTCACTTTTAATAAACCCTATATACATAACAGCAATCCCAAGCAGTTCAAGTATATACAGCGCCCAGTCTATGCCGAATCTGGATAATCCTCCTCCTGCTGCCACAAGGAGAGCCCCTATTGCTATGAACAGGTTATATCTCCTCCGTGCCAGATACCATGAATATAATGCACCGCCAATTAACGCTATTGAACCTGGGATTGTAAGGAATGGAGACATAATCCTGACATGAGCAGGCATGGCGCTGCCTCCGACTGTTCTCTCTTTCAGTTTTTCAGTATCTATCTGTCCATTCAAGGTCAGGATTATTAAAACCGTAATAACTACCGCAAAATAAAGGGTTAAATATTTTCCAGCGCGCCTGTTAAAAAGATAAACAGTCCCAAGCCCCAGAATTGCAACGAGGGAAGCAATCAGGACATAATAAGCACGGTACATTGGTATATTCCATCCATAGACTTCAGAAATGAACTCAAAGAAGGTCGTGACTGAAAAAATAAGAAACCCGGTTCCCCAGATGAACTGATAAATTTTCTTTCTCCTTGAATACTGACGGAATACGGAAGCTGTGAAAAATAAGCTTACAAAAGTGGTTATCAAAGGCGCTAAAGATTGTATTGCAGCATTCAAATTAGACATCATTTCTACGTTTTAATAATTATTACTTATATTAGCTGTAAACAAAAAGGATTTACTCCTTAAATGGTTTGTGCTTTAAAATCAAAAAAAATAAAAAAATATTACTCATTTTTGTAAATGGAAATCAATATTACTACTAAATCTAACAGTGTTGTTATTATCAATATGCTAGAGATTTTTGAAATATGCTCAGGAAAATACTTTTTCCATTAACTGCGGCAGCACTTGCGGTTTCAATCTACCTGATATTCTTTGTCGCCCCGATTCCCATAGACCCAATGGATGCTGGTGGAAATCCCATAAACTTCAAGATATTTTACTTTCATGTCCCAATAGCTGCCACTGCATATGTGGCTTTTGGCATTGTATTTGTTTCAAGTATCATGTATCTTAGAACAAAACATGAAAAGTGGGATACCATAGCAGTTTCTGCATCAGAAGCAGGGGTGATATTTGCAGTCCTTACTTTGATTACAGGTTCGCTCTGGGCAAGATCAGCATGGGGTGAATATTGGGTAACCTGGGATGTCAGGTTGAATACGTCGCTTGTTCTTTTTTTAATTTATTTATCTTATCTTATGGTGAGAAAATCCGTGGATGAACCCGAGAAAAGAGCAAGGCTTTCAGCGGTGTTTGGTATAATCGGTTTTATAAGTGTGCCTCTAAGCTTCCTTTCTATCAGGTTGTGGAATAGAGCCACTGTTCACCCCGTTGTAGTGGGACCGGGCGGAGGAGGGATTGGCGGAGATGTTGTAATCGGCACGGTTCTCATGAATATTATGGCGTTTTTCCTTCTCTTGACATCAATAGTTGTATTACGCATAGAAAATGAGAAGCTTTCTGAGGAAATTGCTTTTATCAAACGGACGAAAAATCTGTAACCGTAAAGTACTTAAGTTTACACTGTATGTAAAGTTATGAATATGGTAGAACTGGACAATCTCGATGTTAAGATATTGACCCATTTGCAGAGCGACAGCAGGAAGTCGTTCCAGGAGATAGCCAGGAACTGCCTGACAAGCGTGCCAACAATCAAGAGCCGTGTGGACAGGCTGACCGAACTCGGTGTTATCAGGAAATTCACATTAGATATTGATTACAGCAAGCTCGGTGTATCCGAAGCGATACTCCTTGTAAATGCAAAGCCCATCGCAGTGAACAGGATAGCACAGGAACTCATGGGACTGGAAGAGGTAAAGGAACTGTACATTACATCTGATTCTGATGCTGCCATTGTATCCAGGATAGCAGGTGATCTGCAGCATATAATTTCAATACAGGATCGGATCAACCTCACTGATGTGAACAACATCCGCGTTATCTCCGTAAAAAGCCTGTTTAGAAAAGACGCAACCATACCGCTGGCTTCCTCCAGCATAACCCTGACCTGTGCTTATTGCGAGAAAAAGGTGACAGGGAACGCGGTCAGGAAGAAATTCGACGATAAAGACTATTTCTTTTGCTGCGATACATGTGAGGGGGAGTTTGAAAAGAAATACGCGAAATTGATTGCTAAAGTTTGAGATACAATAATTTTGACACTCTCCATGCTAAAGCCGGGAGATTCTTGGTTCGCTGATAAAAACTTGTTCTGGATTGTTGACATCCAGAATAGAGGTTCTTATCTCCGCAAGCGTGTTGAGTTTTCCCATACCCATATCGAGAAAACACGGTTCGGGTGTGCCCCACCCTACCTTTTCTATACCTCTTCGCCTGATGTTCATTGAAGAATTATAGTCTCTGGGCATGACCGAGCCGCAGTACGGACATGAATGAGTCCGATCTTTCAGGTCTTTCGGTACTGTCCTGCCACAGATACAGCAATCCTGCGTTGTCCCTTTTGCTATGACACTGACTGCATACTTACCAGCATTCTCGGCTTTGTATTGTACGTAGCTGTTGAATTTACCCCATGAAGCGTCAAGGATAGCCTTGGACAAACCGGAATTACCGCTGTGAACCATCCCGGCTATGCTCAAACCCTCAGAGGCTATTAAGTCATAGTTATCAACATAATACCTGCTTATCTTGTGCAGGAAATCACTCCTCCGATTCTCCACTTTTTCATGAACCTTCGCCACTACCCGCCTCTGCTTCTTCCTGTTGTGGCTCCCCTTCACTTTTCTGGACAGTTTCCTCTGCTGTCTCTTCAATCTCTTTTCTGCCTTCTTAACGTTCTTCGGATGCTCGATTACAAGACCGTCACTGTCTGTTGAAAAATTGGATACATTCAGGTCGATTCCCACTGCTCTGACCTGTTTCGGCAGGAGATATGTTCTCCTGAATGCAAACCAGTCGTTGATCGCTGTAGTCTCTGAAACCACAGATGCAAACCAATCATTGGTTTTATTGTGCTTGATGATAATCTGCTTGATTTCTCCTTTTATCGGTCTGCTCAGAACTATGGGTATCGCTCCTATTTTGCTGAGTTTCAAGATGTCTTCATCAATTTTGAATCCTGTCTGCTCAAATATCATGCTGTGCCTTGATTTGTGCCTTAACCTTCCAACCCTTTTACCTTTTTTCTTCAGTTCTGAAAGAGCTTTGATGTTATCTCTTATTTGATGAACTACATTCTGAAGCACTATGCTGTGGACTTCTTTGATGTCAGGGTATACTTCTTTCAATTGAGGTAGTACAGAATCGTTCCAGATATTATGTTCCAGACACCAGTTATAGACAAAGCTGCAAATGCGAAGATTGGAAAAGAGTTTATCCTCAACTTCCTTGTTTGGATATAGCTTGAATCTGGTTACTTTTATCATATATTATCAATCAACAACATTATAAGATTGGTATTGGTATGATTGCGTATATATCAAATCCAAGCAGCGCGAAAGTATTATAGCAAAGGGGCAATTGGACAATTCATCTCCACTCCTCTTGCCAGGAGCTTTCTTGCCCCTTTGAACCCGATTCTGTAAAAACCAGTGAAATTATTTCGCATTTTCAAATAATTAAGTTGAGCGCATTCTTACTTTAATTTTATAAACCGCAACTTACATGAAAAGTTAGAATCTATTTTCAATTATCATGCAGGAGGTTAAAATATCAAAACTGTCAATGATACTGCTTGGAGATTTTCCAGCCACAGAAATTTTAAATCGTGTATTAAATGCTGAATGTAATATTGTTTTCAAAGATGTTTTCTCGATCCGGATGTTCTGATGACAGAGATAACCCCTGATGCCGTACTGGATGTGAGAGGCGAAGCATGCCCTTATTCCTTCATAAGAACAAAATGGCTTATGGAACAGATTGCCAATGGCGAGGTGATAAAAGTAGTTGCAACTGATCCTGATGCGCTCGAGAATATCGATGCATGGACTAAAAGATCCGGCGACAGGATCCTGAGGATTGAAAATGAAGGTGATACTTGCATTATCTATATAAAGAAGAAAGGGATGAAATAATAACAGGCAATTGGTATTCAAACCCTGATGAAAGAAGAAAAACGTAATTTATTAATATATATAATAGTATTTATTGTCATGAATATTAATTTTCATGGCAGTGCATTTTCTCCTGAAAAACAGGACAATTCTCTCCAGTGGTTCCCATCTTTAGCTGCTGATAATGATACCGTGTATGTTGCATGGGCCGATGAAAGAAACGGCAATTATACGCGGATAATGAATAACCAGCCTCATAAATCCGGGGATATATACCTCTCAAAAGGAAATTTTCAGGATGGTTGGGTTTTTGATGAGAATGTCAGGATTAATGAAGTCAAGGGAACTACCGGACACGGCTCTCCCTCGATAGCAATTGATAACGATAACCTCTATGTTGTATGGGAAGATGACAGGTTCGGGTTTGAAGAACTGTATTTTACATCATCCCCGAAAAAGAACATCAAATTCAGCAAGGATTCTCAGGTTGTAGCAGAAACGGGGAGCCGGGTACTGCCTTCAATTTCGGTCCTGAACAGAACAGTATATGTTGCGATGATGAACAAGAACAACTGGGATATCGAGTTCACAGAGGGGCATCCTGTCAATGGTATGTACAGGTTCGATAAACCGATACGAGTGAATGATGACCCCACAGGCAACTGGCACTATGCTCCTTCACTCGCAGTGGATGATGAAATAAATATGTGTATCGCATGGCTTGATGCGAGAAATAGTGATTATGATATTTATTTCTCACATGGAATAAAAGAAAACGGGATATGGCGGTTTAGCAAAAATGTCAGGGTAAACGGTGATTCTGCGAACGCATCCCAGTACACACCTTCGGTAGCCTTTGAGAATGGAAATGCTTACCTTGCATGGTATGATGACAGGAATAAAAATTTTGATATATACTTCTCAGCGGGCAGATTGGAAAATAATAACTGGAAATTTGAGAAAAACATCAGGGTAAATGATAAAGTGGATGGGGATCAAATGCATCCCGTCATTGCGTCTGGAGACGGCGAGATTTTCATTGTCTGGGAAGACGGCAGGGATGGCGGCTCTGATATTTATTTCTCAAAAAGTGTAATGAAGAATGCCTCTCTTGAATTTAGCAAAAATATTAAAGTAAATGATATCAAGGGCAGGCATTACGATCCCCAGATCGCGATATCAGGTGCCAGCGTTTATGTTGTATGGCAGGCGGAAAAGATCCCGTATAACGACCCCGTATTTAAATACGAGGAATATGGGGCTGACAGGGGAGACATATATTTCTCGCAAGGAATATATGATGGTGGAAACTGGAAGTTTGGCAGGAATATAAAAGTAAATGATGATTTGACATACCCTTTTGCAAAACCTGATGTCTTATTTCTGGGTTCAGTGATTGGAACAGTCATCTTATCGATAATGCTCGTTGGCTTTCTTAAGAGGAAAAATGAAAAACGAAAGTAATGGAGAAAATCCCCGGGTAAAAGACCTCCTGGAGTTCAATGAGATTAAATCCGTTTTCGCAAAGCGCAAAACCCAGTTCCTCTTCCAGCTGCCGGCAGTCCTGCTTTTAATTATAGTCATATTTGCAGGCTTCTTCGGAATTCAAAACAGCAATAAGAGCCTTGCAACCATTTCAATATGGGTTGTCTGGTGGTCGCTTCTTATAATAAGCCTGGCTCTTCTTGGAAGGGCCTGGTGCTTTATGTGTCCTTTCGGGGCAGCCGGGGACTGGGTACAGCGCCGCACTTTTTATAAGAGGATCGGCAGAGCGTTCAGTTTAAACAGGAGGTGGCCCGCTAAATTCAGGAATCTCTCCCTGGCTGCAATATTTTTTCTCGCAATCACATGGGCGGATTTCCAGTTCAACCTTGTAAATAGTCCAATGAACACTGCATACTTTATTTTTGTTTTACTCGGTCTTGTTGTAATGGTATCAATAATCTTCGAGCGCCGTACTTTTTGCAGATATGTATGCCCAATAACAGGATTAATAGGCTTATATTCAATGTTTGCTCCTTTTGAATTAAGGGCAAGGGAAAAAGAAACCTGCAAGACATGCAAAGAAAAATACTGCATCTCGGGGAATGAAAAGGGATATCCCTGCCCGGTATTTGAATATCCAGGCACAATGGAGAAAAACACTCATTGCATTCTCTGTACTGAATGTGTAAAAACCTGTCATAGAAATAACATTTCCTTTAATCTTCGCCCCTTTGCAGGAGATTTTTTGGCTATAACAAAAACCCGGATGGATGAGGGGCTCTTCGTCCTGATGCTGCTTGGAGTTACGATATTCCAGACACTGGTCATGATAAGGCCATGGGCGGGTTTCACACGGGATTTAATGATTTATACGGGCGCCAGTTACGATTCTGTTCGATTCATCTTATTTATCACAGCAGCGATTCTTCCAGTCCTGATCTATTCGATAGCAGTCGGTATTTCAAAATTGTTCAACAGGAAAATAGTTTTTAAAGACCTTTTCACAGCCTATGCCTACTCTATTATTCCTCTGGGATTGATGATGCATCTTTCCCATAACATCCGCCATTTACTGGAAGAGGGCGCAGGAATAATTTCTGTTCTTTCTGATCCATTTGGCTATGGGTGGGATTTATTCGGGACTTCAGGATATATGCCTGGCCCGATTCTTGGTAGTAATGGTATTCTCCTTATCCAGTGGTTGCTGATGTTCATCGGGTTGGGATTTTCGGTATCTGTGGGCAGGAATATTTCAAGGAGGATGTTCCGGGGGAACGATTCTGCATATATCCCTGTACTGATATTCATTTTTATCTTTTTCGTGTTTAACCTCTGGGTGCTGGGGCAGCCGATAATGCATAAACACTAAACCCCAAAGACCATGGCAAGCAAATTCCTTGCACCCATAGAGAAGCCAAGAACGATCAACGTCAATGTCAGCATGTACTTCTCATCCTTATTTTCATCTGTCTTTGAATCTTTTTCAAGCAGCAGGATTATCAATAAGACCAAGATCAAAGATAAGGGTATCAACACGATCCCTGTTCCAAAAATTGAGGCAAGAAGGGAGCTGAATGGATGTTTGTTCGTATATCCCAGCATATCCACACCTATATATGTTGTGAACGAATCAAGTAAAAACGAAAAGATAGCAAATGAATACATCCTGCTGCGAAGATAGGTCATGCGAATCACAGGTGATACTCTCCTGATGAATTCGGTCACAACTATAGATGGGACCAGGCTGTACACCAGGATATCGAGATTCCAGCCATATGAATTATTATAAACAAGGAAAACAACGCCCGCTAACGATAATACCACCCCGGCGATAGCATATACACGGAGATAATTTTCTATTTTCCGGATTTTCTCAAGATATCTCGTTAAGAGAAGGATTCCGAAACATATCGCAAATATCACGAAATAAATGAGAGGCGTAATAAAAAAATATTTGACAGGTGGGTTGAGAATATTTGCATCCTCAATTACCCTGAATACTGAACCCATGAAAATATATGGAATCGTGGCAATGACAAATTCTTCATCAATTTTGATTCTCAATTTATTCAATAGTTTCAGGACAGCATAAACTCCTGCAAATAAGATAATGACATAGGTGATCATGTCAATATGATTGTAGCTGGTATCGTTAATGATGCCTTCTATATAATTCCTCTTTATGAAATCGATTAAATCCATATCAATTTCACCTCATGGACAGCCTGCGAAGTTCCATTTTCATCATCTTCACGATACCATCTATCATATCTGAAACCTCTGGAAGCATTTTAAGGACCATGTATGATATCAACATTAAAGCAAGTATCGAGCCCGCCTTGGTAATAATATGCTCTGAGATATGAAAACTTTCATCAGGCGTGCCAAACCAGCTAAGCCCGTATGCTGAGGCCGTAAAAGAAACTCGCAGGATATTCAGGACATAAATAACAGGCACAGAGATCATAAACGCCCTGAGTTTTTGCACAGCAGGCGCACCTGTGGCTGAAATGATCCCCATGAACAGGGCTATGCTCTCAATGGCTGTACATGCAAGTATTATTTCAACAAGCATACCGTTAACAGCAAGCTGGTTCCAGGCTACCTGTACAACAGGGAACCCGAATGTTTCGGTGATCCATGTTGCCTGATTTGTAACGACTGATATTATTGCTATATTCAAAGGCCCTACTTCTGCAAAGAGGAAATATATCAGACCCCCGACTGAAGCAGCCCTTGATAGCGATATAAGAATCTCTCCCTGGCCTCCTTCTTTTCCATTCCTTGCCTGGAAGGTTATTCTCGCAATGAAAATACACATTATGGCAGCAATAGTAACTAAAAACGCATTAAAATAATCCTGTACCCTGATATATGCTTCAGGCTGCAAAAACCAGTAGATCGACAGGAAAATCCATCCCAGCCCTGCAAAAATGAATCTTGAATTATAAGCTCTGGGGAGCGCTGATGCTGTTGCCAGCAGGCCGAGGGATATCCAGAGAGCTGCAATCACGGTACAGCCTGCCCTTTTTTTGTTATCGAAGGAAAGAACATGGGCGTTCGGCTCTCATACTCCTGATATCTTTCACCGAATGTCTCTCTTGCCTCTCCTTCTTCTCTTTTCGCAAGCCTGTAGTACATTATAATAAGAACAGGCCACATGGCAACAGTGATTATGGTTGGCCACTGGATAAGCAGCCCCGCAGTTATTATTATAAGCCCGAGGTACTGGGGATGCCTGACATACCTGTAAATGCCTCCGGTTACAAGTCCCCCGCGGGAAGCATGTATCATGCTCCAGCCCCTTGACATCAGGAATAATCCGAGGAATATAACAGCGCTGCTTGTCACCATCACAAATGCCCACCCAGCTTCCATGCTCATTACACCTGCTTTAGAAAGGAATACGCCGAGCAGATGCCCCTGCGCATGTCCGAAAGACAGATTCACCCCGAACAGCGAGGAGAGCACATAGATTGTCAGCGGGAAACCGTACATTTCGGAGAACAGCGCAATTATGAACGCCTCGTATATTCCTAGGGTTCTCCAGTTCTGTTTCTTCAGCGGGGTAAGGAAGCTTAACACGAAGACCGAAAAGATACCGATGCTAAGAAGTGTTGCTGCCCAGTTACCATAAGCGTTTCCTGTCAGGTCATGATGATTTCCGCCTTCAATATTTTCAGGTTTTTCAAAACCAAGAAGGATAGAAAGACCCGAGATGAGAATTAAAACCATGAGCAGGATGAATCCGGCCGAAATAATATCTCTTAAGATTTTTCTCGTAATTATCCACCTATGCTTTTTACGGCTTCATCGATGAGCTCTGAACGGTATATCCTGTCCTGGTTGCTGATGGCTATCCAGATAACAAGATTGTTTTTCGAGTAATAGTAGTGATACCCCCCGCCGCCTTCAGTATAGTATATTTTCAGTCCATCTATTTTTAAGACTTCCGGAATACTGAACATACCACCTACGCCCATGCCTCTTGTCATGTTGTCTACCTTTTCGGTTGCCTTCTTTTCCGTATCTGCTGCTGTTATAGAAACTGTCGCTCTGTTGCCTGCGCTGTTTCTGTATTGAGCTACGTGGGCTTGATCCGGGCTGACATTATCCTTTGCAGAGTGCGAATTTTGTATCTCACGAACTGCCACCTCGCCCTCCCTGTGGAGTTTAAGTTCCATGTCGCCGAGTTTCTCAGGAAAAAGTGGTTTCTGGCCAAGGGATAAAAGTACTGCTGATGCAATTATAATTATAGCAAGAACCGCTATCAAAAAAATACCATTTTTTTTCTGTTTCATTGCATTAAATCCGTTTTATAGACTCTTTTACGAAGTTAAGCCTGTAAGCTTCGTCCGGGTTATCTACCTGTATCCAGAACAACATTTTATCTTTGGCATAAAAGTAATGATACAGGCCAACCTCCGGTTTTCCGCTCACAAAGTAAACCGTGATACCTTCTATATTCATAGGCGTGGAATCACTGAACATGCCTGATTTTCCAACCCTGCTGTTCATAGATTCAAGAAGGGATGCTGCTTCTTCCCTGGTTTTTGACTCGGATACCCAGAACTTGGCTTTGCTGGCAGGTGTACTCCTGTAGTTAGCTATATAGGCGGCCTCGATTTTTACATCGGGACTATTGCCATGCAGTCCCATTACCTCATTCATGGCTGTATCCCCGTCCCTGTAGAGAGCTATTGTCATATCACCCAGTTTTTCAGGGAAAATGCCGTAGGGGTTCTGCGTTTCCAGGTACAGGAATGCAGTAACAGCTATAACAGCGATTATAAATATTGCAAGGTATATTTCAGATTTATTTTTCCTCATGGTCTCACCTATATGTCTATTACCGCCTGCTTCACAATCGACATTTGGTAGCCCGTATCAGGAGAATCAAAAATTATCCAGTAAACTCTCCCCATCTTATAATCCATCTTAAAATAATAGTAGTTGTATGCATTATTTGCTATAATCATATATACTTCAGGCTTCACAAACTCCATAACGTCTACTTTTACGGGTTTCGTATTGTTCCCCATATCATTATCGCTATGCCCTTTATGCGACTCCGTCTGGCCCACATCACCTGAGTATTCATGTCCTTCGTGTCCTGTTGAAGCTCCCAACCCTGAATTCATTTCATTGAATGCATCGTTTGCGATGTTATGATCCGGAGCCTCGGCAACCCAGATACGCATGGTAGCGTTCCTGCTTCTGTACTCTGCTGAATAAGCTTTTGCCAGTGGTATGTCCTTTAGCCCGTACATATTCGAGATCTGCTGGGCAGCAACTTCCCCGGTTTCATATCTGGCCAAAGTCATGTCACCCAATCTTTCAGTAAAGATGCTTTTTCTGCTATCCGATAGGTACAGGAAAGATACTGACAGCACAGCAGCCACGATAATTACTATATATATTTTTTTCATAATCTCCTGTTATACCATAGTTTTTTTTGCTTCTGCAATAATCACTTTATCTTTTAAGATGGCCCTTGCAATATACGCGCTACCGACCAGGTTAGCCAGTAATCCAATTATGATTATGGCGTCTTTATACTGGATAAGGAATGATGATGCTGCAAGAATAAAACCAACTGTAGGCAACACGTCACTCACATGATGCAAGCAGCATGCCAACATCGTAAACGATGAAGTAGCTGAGCCTGCTACACCCATCTTTTCAGAGCCACGTAATTTATTCTCCGTGGTCAGATTCCTATGGTGTCTGAAAAGCCCCATTTGCACGCTAACTGCCAGGGGGATAATGTACACAAATATCCCATTAGTAAGAAATATCTGATACCCTTTCTCAAATGAGCCTTCTGCTAAGGATGCAATTGAGATATTAAAAACGATTACAAATATCCCGACGATCGCTCCAAAAGCAAAGGGATTTTTTAATATGTTCTTGATGGTTTGTTTTCCTGACATTTTACACTTGCCATTTTAAGACTCTTTCTTTTACTCCTGCAACATCCTGAATAACAAGTTCAAAACCTGCCCGATCATCAAATTTCGGGAATTTAAGGGTGCCTTCAAAATGATGTCCTCCGATGCCTCCATCCCATGATTCTGGTTTGATTGCGTTCCCTGTACTGTCGCGAATGTATGATATCTTGGTCATATCATAATCCAGCGAGCCTGAATGAGTATCCATTTTAATATCAAAGGCATTATTTCCAAGATATACGGCAGTGATGGTCACTCCCGCCTCTGAATTTTCTCTCTGCTGTGATGAATCTGTGGTAGATGTTTTATCTACAGTAGCTGTTTTATCTACAACTGCTGTTTTATCTACAGTAGCTGGTTGTTCAGTTTTAGGCTCATTGCTTGATAAACATCCGCTTACTGCTGCTGTAATCAAAACCAATAGTGCAATTATAATACCTGTTTTTCTCATGTAAGTTCCTCTCTTTTAATGTCCCGAAAAAAAGTATGTTCTGCGGGACGCCTGCAAGCCATAGAATCCCGAGCAGCACAAGTGATATCAGGCAGCCGAGCACCGTCATCAATGTGTGCCTGTGATTGCTGCGAGCCCCCTCTATTTGAATATGTTACCAGAACTTCCACCATGGTTTTTTCTCACCCATACCCACGGGTCCATTTTTCAGGTATTTTTCAGGCTCTGAATCAAACGCTTTCTTGCATCCGGGAGCGCAGAAATAATATGTCTTTCCCTTATATTCTGATTTGTACTGTGCTGTGTTCTCATCAACCTGCATTCCACACATAGGGTCTATTTGCATAATTTGTCCTCCATTTTTAAATGTGGCTTAAGATATATGTACTTTACGTCAAGTGTAAAGCACTGTTTTATATGGTCTATCGCCAAATTCATAATATTTTCATAATCTTCTTTTCTTAATAGGACTGTGGTTAAAATCCTGAAAGAAATCAATACCGATTCCTTTCTTTTTATAAATTTAAGATCTTCTTTTCAAACCTGCATACCATGTGTTTATGAAATAGGTAGGGTGACCGGAGGCGGGGAAAAAAGTAGAAGTGTTTATTTGATCTTTTCCGGTCACTAATTCCTAATTACGCAGTCCTTTTTTATGTCGGTTGCGGTTTATGAAATGCAAATCAAAATATCGTTTAATTAAAAATCACAAAGTGTCGGGATTAATTTGTGCCGCCAATATACATTATTACCTATCAAATCGGATAGGAGTGACCGGGATATGCTGGAAAATAGAAGTAGTTTCCGGCCACTGAAATACTAATTATAGCTGCGTTTTTATGTGGGTTGTGCTTAATAAAATGCAAATTTATTCGGTACTTGCTTGAATATTATAAACCTGTTACGGCGGCATCGGCGTATCAGTCCCGACCCCCCTGCCTGAATATCCGTCATCAATGGTTTTCCTGACATCTTTCAGTGAACTCCCTTTCATCAACATGTCCCTTGCTTCCAGTGTTATATCATTGCACAGCTTGCATTCAGAAGCATGCGGCTCAAAACTCCCGTCGGGTTTGATGTAGCAATCCTTCAGGCTTTTATGCGAAAGGAGTTTGTCTGAGTGCTCCATGCCAGCACAGCCGCAGTAGCACGCAAGATACTTGAGCTTGTCTTGGTTCTGTGCTGCATATATGTATGCTTCAGCCACACGAGCTGTCTTTTGTGCGAACTCAGGAAGTTCAGGTTTCGCGGGTTTTTTTGTATTATTGTCTGCTAATTTTTCACCACCTGCGTTGTTTAATAGTTGTGTGCCTCCCAATAGAGTGTAGTAAATTATTATGACAATTGCAACAGCGATTGCACCGGAAATGATTTTCGTTTTCATATTGTCCTCCATATTAAATTATCATCAGTATCACGAATCCCATTACCACCATGAATGAGCCCATTAAAAGTCTCACATTTCTTTTGTTCCCTGACTGCCATGCCACCATTTTATCAACTACTATCCTGTTTGATGAGGCAAGAAGTACGGCCACAAGAGGCACAATAAGCATCAGGTTGTAAATAAGAAGGTAAACTATACCCTCGGCCAGTGTGGCCTGAAGTGTAATTAATCCCAGAACTGCAAGATATATGCCGCCGCTGCATGGAACCGTGCAAAGGCCGACAAGGACCCCGGCACCAAAGACCCCAGGTATGGATGTTTTTTTTATCCAGGTATTTATCGTGGTGTGCATACTTTGCGGTATTGCAAGGCCAAAACCGCCGGGCACAAAGTAATCCTTCATTAAAACTAAACCAAGCAGCATGGAAATTAAGGCTGCTGCCTTGCCCACAGCATGTGTTGCGGAAAAGAATGATATGGCGCTGAGAAAGCCTACACCTATTAACACGTAGGTTACGAATATGCCGCTTATGTATATCGACCCTACTTTCATTAACCCGAACCTGTAATCCGTATTCATCTGGAGCATACCCATAGTAAAGGTTATGAACAGCAGCAGGACCGCGAAAGCACAGGGGTTAAACCCGTCAATTAAGCCTGCTATCATTACAATGGGAAGCGTTAATGTCTGTGGGTCGATTGCCATATTTCTCTTCCTTCAGGCAACGATTAGAGTTCCATGCATGCTTGGATTCTCCTTACCTCCACAGCATGAATCGCAGTACCAGTGATATTCTCCGGGCTGCGTGGGCGTGAATGTGAAAACTTTCTGGCTTTCAGGCCCAACCGTGACATCCACATTTGCAAGGCCTGCTGAAAGCAGGAAGTTATGGACTCCACCCCCGTCTGTATGCATGGAGGTATCAGGATTTATCAGGTTTACTGTCACAGTCTCCCCTGTCTTTGCCCTGATTATATTAGGTTCAAAACCTGCCATAGTGATAGTCATTTTAATGGCATCTTTATCAACCGGGTCCAAGGACGCCGATTTGCTCATGACCAAATATAATGCAGAACCGAATATCGCGATAACGATAACCATGAACAAAATACTTTTGAGCGGGAATTTTTTCGCCCTTTTGTTTTGTTTTTCGTTCTGCCTCCTCTCTTTATATTTTTTTGATTTTGACATATATAACTCTCCTGATTAAATTTTATTTCTTATTTTATCCATTTTAATAAATATCTGGATCGCCTTTTGCCTGTATTCCTCCATCAGCCTTCCATATTCTTCGGATTTCTCCGCTCCAGCATGTTTTTCAAAACTCCTGATAGCATGGAAAATCTTTTTTTTCTCAACCTCAAGTTCATCCAGAGTGTACTCTTTTGTTTTCCTGAAGATCTTAACCTTATAATAATAAACTAAACCCGTTGAAAATAAGAGAAAAAGGCCAATCCCGGCATACAGGAAGCCCTGCTCCTGAGTCATTTTAATTGGAATGCCAATCATTTCACCTGCTTCAAGGTCATTAAAAGCAATAACGTTGTATTCATTTCCCTGGAGTGTTACTGTCTTGTACTGGCCTTCACTGACAATCCCGCTTTTCCTGTCAACGAACAACAAAAGAGAAGTAGTATTGTACATGGCGCTTTTATTAAACATATATTCCATTCCCTGGGGAAGAAGTGTATAAGATACTTGCATTTCAAAGTTTTCACCGGGCTTAATCGGCTGCATGGGATCCATAAACACAGCCCCTTCTTCCTGCACAAGACAGCACTCCATAACCTGGGTCTGCAGGTCTTTCAAGCCAGGCGGCGTTGATATTGCAAAAAAAGTGTGGTTATCCTTACTATAGTATATCTCGGGGCCTTCATTCCTGAATATAACGTTCTCGGAAACTTTGAGGGAATTATTCTCCTGTTTTATGAAGATATGGTCAATGACAACCTTTATATTGAAACTCTGATTGACATGCCCGACGTTAGAGTTAGATGTTGTATAATTTTTTTCACCTGGAGTACTTTCGCCGGCTTGCACTGAGATAACACCTAACAAATACAATAGTATAAACGCAGGAAGAATTATCCTCACACTTCCTCCTCAGAAATAAATCTCCGGTATTCCTCTTCAAAGCGCTGCTCGTACTTTTTTTTATTAGGGGCAGGTATAATATCCGGATTTGGTTTTCTTATCATTGTGTATTCGAGGAACACAAATATGAGGATCAATGGTATTCCTGCAAGCCACAGGGGTATCGAGTTATCCTTTTCAGGACGTACCAGGATATCACTGCCATATTCCGCCTTTAGCGCTGAAAATATTTGTTCTTCCGAAAAGCTACTCTCCTTCATCTGGCTGATCTCTTTTTTGATCTGTATCGCAGTAGAGCAATCGCATGTTGAAATAATCATGGCGCATTCACAGGGGCATATCAGGTGGGAT
>VEPN01000034.1 GCA_012026835.1 Candidatus Methanoperedens sp.
TTAGCCATTTTTTATTAACTTGTAGCATGTTTTTTATACGTTCGAAAAACTGGTCAAAATAGAAAAAGGATTTTTTGAGTTAATTGGATTCTCTCTTGGGGAAAATCCTAATCGCGGAAACAATATAAACAAGAAAAAGTGAATAAGATATATGGACTGGAAAGAATTTCTGAAGCCAGAAAAAAGAAAAATCTTTATAACTGTTTCAATACCGGCAAGCATGGCAATCGGTATGTTTGTCATGGGCAACATAGACAGTTCTTCACTATTTGGCATCGTCCTCGGGACATTTTTTGGCATGATTTTTTTTCTCGGTCTCCTCTCCATCAGCATTTTCTCCACTATCTTTAAGGCTTTCGGCATAGACCCTTTTTCTGATATGGCAACAGGCTCGGCTGTTGAGACGATGAGTTCGAGTGTATCTATCTTGTCAATAATCCCGTGGTGGTACATTCTCTCATGCATTATTGTATTCGCTTATGGCAAAAGATATTTCTCACCGTTATCTAAAACATGAATTATTTCTTTTAAACTGCTGTTCTCAACCAGTTTAAGCAACATATCCTTCGGTTCATTTATGCCATCATATGCCATCCTGAATGAACCCCAGTGAATAGGAATCATTTCTTTTGCTCCGAGCATTGCCATCGCCTGAATAGCATCATCAGGGTTCATGTGATGGCTTTTCATAAACCAGCGGGGGCTATAGGCTCCAATAGGCAGCAGCGCCGCATCAATCTGGGAATAGTTCCCGATTTCTTTTAACCCGTCGAACAGCCCTGTATCCCCGGCGAAATAAACTGTTTTATCGCCTTGTACAATATAACCCAGAGCCTTAGGAAAATCAGCAGAGGCGGAATTGCGTGCTCCGCTGTGCTTTGCAGGAGCAGCGGTGATTTTGATGCCGTTAACCTCAGTTTTGTTCCAAACATTCATTTCCCGAACATCTGTAAAGCCCCAGTCGCGTAAAATCGCTCCGTTTCCTTCTGAAATCAATACAGGCGTGTCTTTCGGAAGCTGCTCCATTGTCCACTTATCCAGGTGATCGCGGTGCGCGTGCGATATTAAAATTGCGCCAATTTTTGGGAGGTTTTCGATCTTTATGCCCGGTTCTCTTCCGCGGTGAACAATAACCGCCCAGTTGTTGAAGTTCGGGTCGGTCAGTATGTTTGTGCCGTTGAGATGGATTAGTACAGTAGAGTGACCGATAAATGTGATTGAGTTCTCACCTTCCTTGAAAGCTGGTGCAATGGAAGAGCCAGGGACTGACTGAGTTCTGGGAAAAGTGATCAGCGTTACGAGCGCAAGGACTGAAAGTGCGTACATGAGTTTCTTTTTAATGTTTGTCATAAATGTAATTACAGGTACAAAACAATAGCCGGTGCTGTGAAAGACTGGAAGCCATGCATGAATGAGGGTGCATTACTTCTATATACGATAGTAGCTTCGTTAAATAGTAGTATTAATCGTATTTAAGTTTATTGTTTTGCAAAACTTCTATTATATATATATATTAATTAGGTCATACTATAGTGATTGAAAGCAGAAAAAATAAATCTCAATATTAACGAATTATTAGAGATATCAAAATTTCGGCTGTGCGTCCGTTTTTCCCTGGGACTGCCGTTGATAGCAAGAATCTTCATATATTTTCAATTGTTCCATCCCTGAAATGTAGAATCCTGTCCGCCATCCCGCCAATCTCCGGGCTGTGAGTTACCATCACGATAGTCTGTTCCCGCTCCTGGTTAAGTTTCCTGAAAAGTTCAATGATCTCTATAGAGGATTTAGTATCCAGGTTGCCCGTAGGTTCATCAGCCAAAAGAATTTTCGGATTGTTGGCAAGACTTCTTGCAATGGTAACACGTTGCTGCTGCCCGCCGGATAATTCTGACGGCAGATGATGCAGTCGGTCACCAAGACCAACAAGGTTGAGCAGTTCCTTAGACCGATCCTTATAATCAGACAGCTTGTTCAGCATCATAGGGAACATTACATTTTCCATGACCGTGAGCTCATTAAAAAGATTGAAGAACTGGAAAACAAAACCTATATATTTCAATCTATACTCTGCCCTCGTGTTGCTATTCATATTTGTTACATCGTTACCCTCCAGGTATATTTCACCTGAAGTCGGGGTGTCAAGCATACCTGCCAAATTGAGAAAAGTTGATTTGCCGCAACCTGACGGGCCCATAATGGCAACAAATTCACCCTGTTCTACAGAGGTATCCACGCCATTAAGCGCTTTAACCTCGACTTTTCCAAGCATATAGCTCTTTTTAAGATTGCTAGTTTTAATTATTTCCATTTTAATTGCCCCATATTGCTTTTATTATGTTCGTTCTGCTTGCCATAAGTGCAGGAAATGCTGCTGCAAGGATTACAATGAGCATTGTTACAAGCGAGGCATCATAGATTAGAAATAAATGAAATCTTGGACCTAAAGAACCAAGGGTTGGGTCAGGAAAAGGATGCGCTTCCAAATATTTAGTACCTGCATATCCCAGTGCATCTCCAATCAGGATACCTATTGCTCCGAGAAATACTGCCTGGAGAATATATACAAACAATACCTGTAAATCCTTCATTCCAATTGCTTTTAATATACCTATCTGCCTTCTTTTATGTAAAATATTTATATAAAGTACTATACCTACGGATACTGCTCCTGTAAATAATCCAATTGCATTCATAAAATTACTGATTTCCCTGAATGTTTTAAATGAACTCAATACGGATTCAATCTCTTGCTTCCATTCTTTGATTTTTTGAATACCAAGTTCCTCGGATATTTTGTTTTTATATTGCCCTGAAAGAGTTTCATCTTGCAATTTGACAAGAATAATAGATGCCTTATTAAAAAGGTTAAGCTGTTCTGCTGCATCTTCAAAGTTTATTATTATTGTGTTCGTATCCATTGCCAGCCCCGTGTGCAGTATACCTCTGATTTTAAAAACTCTGGGTTTGCCGTTTTCGAATACTATGGTGGCTTCATCGCCGGGTTTTACCTTTAAATCATCTGCCAGCCGGTATGACATCAACATTCCGTCCCGGTCATTAGTTGCAAGTGTTTCACCCGAGTCAACTTTACTTAACAGGATCGTAACTTCGTTTTCTTTTGAGGGGTCTAAGGCTAAAATTTTTATAGTTTTAAATTTTTCCTTATAATGTAAAGTTCCACCTGCCGTGATTCTTGGAGAATAAGCAACCACCCCATCCATGCCCTCAAGTTTTTTTTCCTTGATGCCCAGCCCTTCTATATATTTATCCTGCTCATCCGGATAGATGTTAACATGTCCTGAAGAAGTGTCCATGTTTTTTTCTAAAAAACCATCAGTTATGCCATCCATGAAACCATTCAGGATAATAATATTTGCAGTAGAAATGGCAATTGCTATTATTACAAAAAAGAACGTTTTCCAATTTTTCTTTGCATCTTTTCTTGCATAGAAGAATATTGATGACATCTTATGTACCCCATATCGCTTTGATAATTTCCACTCTGCTTGCTTTAATGGCGGGATATACTCCTGCCAGTATCGTTACTACAAAAGAGACAATTGTTACAATATAGAACAGCCGGGATTCGAACTTTGCACTTATCCAGGTCTGCGATATGGCATCATAGAAAGGATTTGCTTCAAAGTACTTTATCGCGAGATATCCGAGAAAATCTCCGATAGAAACACCTATTACACCAAAAATAGCAGCTTCCATCAAAAATACCGTGAAAATGAAGGCATTATTTGTTCCTATGGCTTTCATTATGCCAATTTGTCTTTTTTTATGAATTACATTTATATATATTACAATCCCAACCGATATCGCTGCGGCGATTAAACCCACTCCAGATATTATACTTGAAATACTCCGCCATGAATTAGCGAAGTTTGATATGAATTCTGTCTCTTCTTTCCATGTTTTTATATTATTTACATCCAGATTCTGCATAATTATTGGCCTGTACATTTCTGTCATGCTCTTATCTGAAAGCTTAATCAGAATAACAGAAGCCATATTATCGATAGCAAGCTGCCTGTAGGCTTCATTAATGGGCATAATAATTGTGGAGCTGTCGAAATCCAGGTTACCGGTGCGAACAATTCCTTTAACAGTATATACTTTAATTATTCCATTTTCAAACGCCAGCGTGGCTTCATCTCCGACGTCCAGTTTTAAATCTTCAGCAAGGCGGGAGGAGACAAGAATGGCATTCTTATCATTAGAATTTACAGCAACACCCCGGATAAGTTTTTCAAGAAGTTTTGTTGTCTTTCGTTCTTTATCGGGATCCAGAGCCAGTATTGTATTGGATACTGATAGCTCTTTATTAGATAAAACACCGGTTGCCGAGATCCTTGGTGAATATGCTTCCACTTCCTTTAATGCAGCCAGTCTCTGCTCCTTTATCCCGATACCTTCTATAAACCGTTCATTATTATCAGGGTAAATATTTAAATGACCCACCGAAGATTCAACAGTGTTATCGACTAAATCTTCGATCATTCCATTAATAAGCCCATTGATAACAATGATATTTGCAGTCGCTAAAATAATCGATAAGGTTATAATTATGAAGATCTTTCTGTTTTTGAAGATGTCTTTTCCTGAATAGAAAAGAGCGCAGCGTAAATCAACAGGCACTACTTGGCCCTCCGTTTATATATTAAAACAAGAGCGAATATTGCAAGAACCGGTATTATCAGGGTAAATCCCGGAGTGCTTAAACTATCTCCTGGATTTCCCGATTGGTTTGCAGGTTCGGCGGTCTTTGCACTTGCTCTTCTGTCAACAGTAAAAATCTTATCATAGTTGACGGCGAGATTTTTTCCATTTAATAATACTGAGACAATGTATGTGCCTTCATCCAGATTATCTGTCCACAGGATGTTTTCGGTTTTCTCCTTGTCATTTGACATGATAGACGGGGCGGCTATCTCCCTTGTTTCCATTACCCTGCCGTCCTGCTTCAGAGTAAAAATAATTTTAGCATCCAGGGGGACCATAGATACACTTTTTATGGTAGCACTTGCGCCTATGCCGTCCCCGTACACTTCGGTTATTTCAGCATCGTTCCTGGCCGTGAAATTCGAGCTTGTAGTGAGGTAATATTCGGGGTTTCCATCCCTGTACAGATACACATTTGCTATTCCAGTGTAGTTCTTACCCTCATCCAGGGCTACATTTCCCTGATGATCAAGGATAATATTTCCCTCATTCCCTATTGATAATGGGATTTGTTCAACCCTTTTGGAATAAACAACCTGCTCCTGCACCATCAGAATATATTCTATATCAGCAAGGAACGGCTTGAAACTGGTCTCTGCGTGCCTCTCATAAGTTCTTAGGATCAACTTGAAACCGTTGGAATTCACGCCGAACCCGTCTATGTAGATTTTTGAAAATGCTGACCCGCTATCCTCGTTAAAAAAATTCCCTTTTTCAATGGGATTGCCTGTTGAAGCGCCCGCGGCAGAGGATATCAATATAATCAGGGCAAGGATTGTCACGATATGTTTAAGCATACGGTTTTTAAGCATACAGTGTTTAAGCATACAGCATCTCGCCTACCTGTCGTAATGTCGATATATCCGAAACATCCCTGTCCAGGAGCGGCAGGCGCGACCTTTTCAGGTCACTAAAGCGCGTCTCTATCTCTTCCATGTACCGTGCCTGCAATTTCGCTCTTGCAGCCAGGAAGCGGTTGCCTTCTATGACCTCAGGAAGGATACACTGATTCACCACAAGCGCCTGAACCGGGATGCCCAGCCGGTCCAGCCCCGTAATTGCACTCTGTGTCTCCTCGATAGGCAAACGTTCAGGCAGCAATACTAAAGTGAAAACAGCGGTAGGGCGATTCCCCAGTATACTCAAAGCTTCTTCATAGCGCCGCTTATCCCGTTCCAGGTCTTCAAAAGAATTGCTGCCCATATTCATCATCTGGGCCAGCTTCTTGCCTTCCTGAATCTGCTTCTGCAGGAACCCTGCCCAATTAAACGGCATGGCAAGTTCCCTCAAGGTCTTGCCTGTAGGGGCTGTATCGAAAACTATGACATCGCTGTCCGGCTCCTCAAGAAAGGTTACGAACTGATCGAAGGTTGCCATTTCTTCCATGCAGGGGGTACTGACAACATCGCTGCCAAAGGTGCCTGCCATCTGTCCTATAACAGAATTAAGGCGCCCCAGGAATACTCCTTTTGCATCATTCGGGTTGATGTTGAGCCCGCACAGGTTTGATACATGGCGTATTGGTACTCTGGCATCACCCTTTATCTCCTGACCGAACATGGCTGAGAGGCTTACTGTGGGATCGGTTGAAACAATCGTTGTTTTGTAGCCATGATCGGCAAACCACACAGCAGTAGCCGTGGCGACCGTAGTTTTTCCCACACCTCCTTTGCCACCGAAGAACAGGTATTTGGTTGCTCCTTCGGGTACCATGAGGTGCTTGATATCTTCATTCATCTTGCATCCCCCTTATTTTTCCTGCGTCCATTGCCTGAAGAAGCGCTGTCTTTACGTCCTCGACCTTCGGCACTCCATAAGAGATGATCTTACCATTGATAAGAACAGCAGGGACCGGCATCCTGCCTGACTGGTTTAACTCGGTTATTATTTTTGTCATTACTTCTTTGGGAACAGCACCAAAGTAGGCGGTGCTGGCAGGGATTACTTTTACCTGTGCTTTTACATCCGTTTCCGAGAGTGCCTGTTCCACTACATGCTTGGCCTGTTCATCAAAAGGAGCCATTCCGGGGATGCAGCAGCTTCCACTGATAATTATAATTCCCGGTTCGGATTTCTTTATTATTTTATTCATGGTATTTGATAAAACGCAGCCAGAAAGGATAGAATTTTACCCATACATATAGGGTTATATTTATATGGTTACGATACAAATAAGGTATTTATGAGAAAAATGACTGTGCGGGCCACTGGCAATGTCCCGCACTGCTGCATTCCTTTTGCCGGCCTGGTCGAACGGCTTGAGGTCATTTCGATTTTCAATTTTACACCTGCGGCACATAGCGAAGTTTGCAACATCACACTCGCGGACGGGATAAGTCTTGAAGGGATTAAAAGCGATTTTATCACTGATATAATTGTCTTAAGAAATGAAGGCAGGGATTATACCTGCCTATTAAAAGGAAAGTTTTCTGATGAGATCTCAAGGTTCATAGGCAAATTCGATCTTAAACTTGAATATCCTCTGATTTTTGAAGGGGATACATGCCAGTTCAGTATGGTCGGTTCATCTGATGAATTGTATAATATCATAACCGCTGCAAAGGAAAACGGGTGGGGATTTGAAGTATTGTCAGTGCAGAAGTACGACCCGCATGTCAGCAGCGTGTTTCGCGCGCTCACGGGAAAGCAAAAAGAAATACTTCTGCAAGCGTACAGGAGCGGCTATTTCGATCATCCAAGGAAAATCAATGCTGGCGAGCTTGCCGGGAAAATTGGAATGCATAAGACGACATTGCTTGAGCATCTGCATAAAGCAGAGAAGCGGCTTATCGGGCATATAATTGAACTGACGAGTTAATGTATTAAACAATCCGGGCTTCATAAAAGCTGATATAGCAAAAGCCATTTCTACAAGTGCCTCAAATTAATACCCATGCTCTATCGTATCCCGCAACTGATGGGTAAAGGCCGTCCTGTGAGCGTGCTTTTTACAGGAGAAGAGGGTGAACGCTCCTCTCTTTTGTACTGCGAACTTATCCAGCGTGCAAGGTCTGGCGAATCTTTCATGATAAAAAACCAGGGCTGCAAAGTTGGGGCGTACGTACTGGGTGAGACTGAAAATGCGCCTGTGGATTATTACTTCAAATCCGGCAGGTACGACAACACGGATGCTGCAAGTCGCGCTGTTTTCACTCTTCACAGGCTCGATCTTAAACAACACTCAATTAAAATCTCACCATATTCGGGCGGGGATTTTGATGTCCTGATACTTTTCCTGAAACCCGCAAGTGCGATGCGGCTTATACAGGCATGTACTTATATGAAGGGTAAACCTGTCGAATTCAAGACCGGCGGGATAGCCTCGATATGCAGCGATTGTACAGCCTGCCCTGCACAGGGGAATACCGGGATTTCTCTTGGCTGCAAGGGCTCAAGGAAGCATAGCAACTATCCTGACGAGGAACTTCCTGTTGGGATACCTTCCCGGTTAGCAGGCGAGATCGAGACTGCACTTGGGAAAATCCCTGGAACGCTTTCATAATGAGTTTTATAATCATTCAAATACTATTTATTTTAGAACATCCTAAATAGAACAGATGTCTCTCATACAAAAGATTTCTCTATTTTTAAAGAAAAAACAGGGTACTACCCAGGGAAAAGAAGAAAAGCCTGATTTCCATAACTATATCGGCAAATTCGTCAAACAAAACGGCACCAAAATCGGTGAAAGTATTGCTCTTGATGAAACCAGGTTCATAGTAAAAATCCCGGACGGATTCATTTCAGTCCCTATTGCTACTGTCACGAAAAATACAGAAAACATCGAAATAGGGGATTTTAATATGGAAGAATCCCGCAAGCTTGGGAATGAATGGTTCGAAAGGAAAGATACATTGCAGTTTGACAAGAATGGGATGATGGTCACAGGCAACTCCCAGTGATTTTCCGACATGGCAGAATACAAACAATGTATAATCGTGCGCGATGACCTGAAGCTTTCAAAAGGAAAGCTTGCAGTACAGGTAGCGCATGCGGCAGTTTCTGCATCTGAATTTGCAGACAGGGATGCTTTTGAGGCATGGAAAGAAGGGGGACAGAAAAAAGTTGTGCTCAGGGTGCCTGGACTGCGAGATCTTTTTGAGTTGAAAGAAGCCGCGAGGAGACAGGGTTTACCCACTGCACTCATCACGGATGCGGGACTGACCCAGGTGCCGCCAGGGACAATCACGGTACTGGGGATCGGACCTGCTGAGGTCGGGGAGCTGGATAAGATAACAGGGCATTTGAAGCTGCTTTGATATCGATTTCCAGAAAAGTGTATGGATTTATCACGTACTTTAGCGTAAAGTCGGCTATGAACCGCAAGTTCGCGGGTAACAATTAAAAACTATTATTATGCTATTTGTTTAGTTTTTGGCTATAATTCTCTGGCCTGATACCATTTCATAATCTATTATTAGTAACTGTTGCTTTTTTGAGAAGTATTTAAGTACTAAAAACACCATATATTCTAATTGTGATAAAGTTGCACAAAAAGAATCTCAAAACACCCCTCCATCGCAACTTTTCTCAAAATCGATTTAAGGAGGCATAGGATTATGACCCATAAAGAAACGAAACAGGAAACAACCCAGGAACTAAATATAAACTCAACAGGGTCGGAACTGCCTGAGAAAGAGATGGAATCTCTTAAAGTGACACTCGACAATGAAACGGCAGAAATGATAAAGCATGCCGAGAGACTTGGGATTGATACTGTTTTTCACAGGCAATCGAAATACGGCGGGCCTTCCATGTGCAAGGATAAGAGCAGATGTTATTTCGGGACCATGGGCCTGTGCTGCCGGCAATGCGGTATGGGCCCATGCAGGATACGGCAGGAAGATCTGCAAAAATCATATAAGATCAACAAAGGAACATGTGGTGCCAGCGCAGATACTATAGTTGCCAGAAACCTAATAATGATGGTGGCAAGAGGTACTTCGGCACATGCGTCTCATGCAAGGCATATAGCTTCAACCCTGCTTAAGACCGCACAGAATAAGACACCCTATACTATCAAAGAGCCTGGAAAATTAAGAGCGATAGCGGCCAGGCTGAATATCCACGAAGCGCGATCAGTACAGGAGGTTGCGGAAAAAGTGAGTTCGATTGCGTTATCGGATATCCTTGGCAGTGGCGAATCGATGAGCTTTTCAACATCATACTGCAAAACAAGCAGAACCCATAATGAACTCAAACTCATTCCAAGATCTGTCGGACGTGAACTGCTTGATGAAGAACACGAGACCGCGATGGGCACAATGGCCGATCCTGAAATGTTCGTCTTGCATGCCGCAAGGCTTGGCATGGCTGATATAGCGTCCCTTGTAATAAGCTCGGAAATCGCAGATGTACTATTCGGGATACCAACCCCCGTAGGTTCGAAAATCGGATTTAATGTACTTGATAAGAACAAAGTGAACATTGTCATCCACGGGCATGTCCAGTTACTCTCGGAAAAAATCGTGGAATTTTCAGAAGACAGGGAACTCATCGATAAGGCCAGGAGCCTGGGCGCAACAGGAATAAACGTTGTAGGCTGTTGCTGTACAGGGAACGAGGTTCTTATCAGGCATGGTGTCCCATTAGTAGGGAGCAACCTGCAGCAGGAACTGATAATCGCAACAGGTCTTGTGGAAGGCTTCGTCGTGGATGTGCAGTGCATATACCCGAATATTGAGAATGTGGCCCGCAGGTTCCATACAAAACTCATATCAACAATGGAAGAAGCACGGTTCGCCAGCGCCACACATATCCCTTTTAACGAAGAAAATGCTGATGAGATCGCAAAAAATATCCTGAATATGGCTATTGAGAACTTTCCGAACAGGGGTAAAAACGTTTTTGTACCCCACGGGGAACCCAGGGATATGATTGCAGGTTTTTCGGTTGAAGCGATTGAAAGGATACTATCCAATATAAATCCCGATGACCCCCTTAAACCTTTGATCGGAAATATCGCATCAGGGAACATATATGGGATTGTCCTGCTTGCTGGATGCACAAGCCCGAAAGTCATTGCGGATGCAAGCCATGTGACAATAGCAAAAGAACTGCTTGCCAGGAATGTACTCATAGCGGCTACCGGATGTGCAGCCCAGGCATGTGCAAGAGCCGGGCTTTTAACAGGGGATGCAACAGAAAAATATGCCGGGGACAAACTTAAGGAAGTCCTGCGTTCACTCGGAAAGGCTGCTGGTTACGATAAGCCCCTCCCGCCAGTCTGGCATTTTGGGGGTTGTTCGGATAACTCACGCGTGATTCTTCTGGCTTATGCCCTGGCCAGGAAGCTTGGAGTTGAAATAAAAGACCTGCCAATTGCTGTTTCGGCGGCTGAATGGGTTGCAGAAAAGGCAACAGCTATAGGGACAGGGTCTGTTGCCCTTGGTATGACAGTGCATCTTGGGATAACTCCCCCTATACTTGGCAGCCAGGCGGTAGTATCCCTTCTCACGCAAAGAGCTGAACAACTCTTCGGAGGCAGGTTTTTCGTTGAACCGGACCCTGTCCGGGCAGCTAAGATTTTGCTGGAGCACATAGAACAGGCAAGGGGGAAGCTTGGTATTAGCACTTTAAATATACTGGAAAAACCTTTAAATTCCATGCCGGAATTAAAAGTTTGATAGGAATAGTTTAGAGGCGCTTGAGCATCAGGGACATAATTCCGGGCTTTGAATCCTTTTTGGGCCCGCCCTGAAGGGCGAACATTTCCATTCCTGACCCCAGGAACTCCTTCTCCCACCTGTCAGTTATTTCTTTGAATATTCTCTTATAAGCGATACAGTGAGGATCGACGCCTCTTATTTTACAATCTGTAGGCGCCATTGCATTGTACGGGCATCCGCCCCTGCAGAATTTAATGTATTTGCATTCCCCGCAATTTTGATCCACATATTCCTTGAAATGGAACATAAGCTTCCATGCATCAGATCTGGAAAGGTCCTCCCTGCCTGGATTGTCACGGACATTGCCCATAACATATTCAGGCAGGCCCACGAAACGATAGCATGGATAGATGCTCCCGTCCGGTCCCACGGCAAAGGTATCCCCCATGCAATCAACGAAGGTGCATACTGTGCCCCTGTTAGTGAACACGCACTTGCACAGGTGGTCTATATTCATTATTTCGATCCTGCCCATGTTTTCCAGGTATTTATCCAGGAGATAAACCAGTAATTCGCCGTACTCCTGGGGGGAAAGTGCCCATTTGCCCGGATTTTCTGAACGTATTGATGGCAGTGCAGGGTGTAATTTAAGGTTCAGGCCATTTTCCAGGAAAAAATTGAATATATCTTCTTTGTACTTTATTGAATGGGAAGTAAATGTGCAGATAAAGCTCACCTTAAGGCCCGCATTTCTGGCGATTTCATAGCCGCGCATGGTTTTTTTGTAGTACCCTTTTCCTCTCTGGAGGTCTGTAAGCTCCTCAGGGCCATCAAGGCTGGAACCGATGGGAATATCATACTCAGCAAGGATAGCGGCCAGTTCAGGCGTCATTTTCCAGAGATTGGTCTGGAGGGCAAAAGCAGGTTTCATATGATCTAAACCCTCAGCCAGCAGGGGCAGCGCTTCCCTGTAAAAATCGGCGCCTGCAAGGAGGGGTTCCCCGCCGTGGAAAGTAAATGTGACAGGATCATCCCTGAAGTCCGTAAGCCATTTTACGACGTCTTTAATGGTCTCAATATTCATTACAGGGGATTTTTCATCTGAACTCCAGCAATAACTGCACTTGGAAGGACAGCCCAGAGTAGGAATCAGCATCACGTGAAAAGCCATAAAGCTCGTTGGGTTTGACTTTCTTCAAACTATTAATAGTTTTCCAGCAATGCCGACAATGATATGATATTTATAAATTAATTTAGGTTAACAAATATTTATTAATACTCTCTGAGGGAATCTTTAATTCAGACCTGAACCTTTCCATCAATTCCAGGTTAAGTTCCTTTTTAAACAATTTGAATAGATATTTTGCATCTTCGATATCTTTTTCAAAACCCTGTGACAGGTCGCTTAATATTAATATCTCAAGAGGGGAAATGAACAGAATTTTATCATCGATTCTTACGGTTTTCCGGTGTTTCAGCGTGAATCTCTCATGTTCATTTTTAATGAACTTTAGCTTGATGTTTGGGGCGTGGCTTCCCTTCCTTGCAATTCCGATAGCATGGTGATTTACCAGGAAAGCGTTATAGGCATCAATCGGATCAGCAGTATTCAAGCATTCGTATTCTTTTTCGAATTCCAGCCAGGATTTCAGGAATTTTTCAAACGTGATGTGCTGGATCAGGATATTTACCTCTTCATTCGTTCTATCCTGGCCAAAGAGATTTGCGACGTACCCTGAAGTAATTACGTGTTTTATATTATGGTTCCTGAGTATTTGTACAAAATCCATTACGAAATTATCAAGCGGTGAAGGCGCTTTACTTAAAATTATCTCGTTGTCCTTAAATACGATTTGCATTTTTATCCCTATATCTTAATTTAATACTGTCTGTTTTGGGTCTCATTTTGAACCGCTGCTTGCTGCTACCATCTTCCAGGGGTATCATAAATTCAATCCAATTTCTATTTTTTAGACTTGTCTTTGTCTGTTCAACATTTTTCCTGTATTCATATTCATGCCACCCCATATTAGATCGGATAATGTAACAGCAGGGGTATAAATGTTATCGAAGATTTCTAATTTTGGATGTATTTAAAAATCTCTGCATTCTATCAGCTTACACCTGCTTCGACGCTCTCCATGCCAGGGTTGATGCACTATAAGCGAACTAAGAAAAGTTAATATATCCAGAAAATATTTTAACATCTACAATCGTTATACTATGGAGGTGAAAATAGCATGTGCAGTGTCGGTGATGCGTTCAATATCGAGATTACAGCCCTAAACGCAAAATTTTATAAATGCGGTGATTGCAAAAACGAATTCAGAGGTGTCGGGAAAAAGGTAATATGCCCATCCTGCCAATCGGGTAATGTAAGCCCGATGTTCAAAGAAGAATGACCCCGCTGGATAGTAACGAAATGCTCCTGTTAAGAGGGGCCGAAGGCACACTCGGGATAGTCAAGGTGGGAGAAAAGAACCAGTTTTACCTTGAAACCGATAAAGAGGAGATAATCCTTGCGCTTGGGCCCGAAGATCTGCTTGTGGCATCGGGTTTTGGAACAGATGAAACAATCGTGAACGGTTTGAAATGCGTTCTTTTTATTATCCGAGAGGTACGTTCGCCTTTTATCGTACTTCCAAAGAACCACCCTGCCTCAAAACGCCTGAAAATAGTGGTTTCCGCAGGCGACAGTACCCGGATCAGTTGCAGCATTACACCCGGAACCCATCCCGAACAGGATATACTGTGTGGCAGCAATGAATTTGATGGTGTTGAAATCTCAGGAGTGAAGGGCGGGGTTGAGTTCAAAAACCTGGCGGGCGGCAATATCGAACGGGTGCCCTTCGGAATTTAACTCTTCACTGCCTGCCGCAATGCTTCCAGGGAAGGTGGCGCACCTACGAACGCACGTTTTCCGTTAATATATATAGTGGGTACTGCCTGGACACCATAGAAGGCGGCCTTTGCCATGCCCTGCGGTGTTGTGGTTGAAAGCTCAGCGACCTGGACCCCCGGCATCTGAGCCGCAAGCTCTTTTGCCATGGAGAGCGCCATCGGGCAGTGCGGGCATGTCGGGGATGTAAATACTTCGATCACAACAGGCTTTTTCGGAGTGAGAATATCCTGACGCCGTTTCATCATCTCTTCAAGTTTCTTCTTTTTTATTTTTTCGAGCTCTTCGTCCATATATATTCTCTTTTAATCCTTCTTTAAATGGACATCCATCTGGTTATAGGGTATCTCAATTCCTTCTTCTTTGAACTTTATGAATATTTCCCTGTAAATCCGATCCAGTACAGGATGTCTGTCATCATAATGCCTGATCCAGATGACCAGTTCGAAATTCTGCGAAGAAGCTGCGTATTCAATAAACCGGACAAAAGGTTTTGGTTCCTTCAGGACATTGGGTATCTTAGTGGCAATATCAAGCATAATCCAGTCCACCTTTTTCGGGTCAGTCCCGTAAGCTACGCTGACAGGCACTTTCACCCTGACTGTAGTGTCGGGATATGCGTAATTTATGATGTTATCGTTAATAACTTTTGAATTCGGGATTGTTATTATGAAATTATCCAGTGTTTTTATCCTTGTGTATCTCGGTTTTATTTCATAGACATCGCCATAGACACCGCCGAACTCTATCCTGTCCCCGGGCTTGTACAACTGGTCAATAGTTATCGTTACCCCTCCGAACACGTTAGAGAGCAGGTTCTGTGCAGCAAGTGCAACTGCCAGGCCCAGGATTCCCATGCCCGTGATAAGAGGTGTTATTTCGTATCCGACCCCTTTCAGGGCAATCATTATGCCGATAAACCATACGAGGTACATTGCAGACATATCGGCAAGCGCCACAAGCCTGTCGTCCATTTCGCCGTTCGTTTTTGAAGCCCACTCGTAACCGTATTCCCTTATTATTTTTTTTATAAGCAGGGCTACGACCCAGGTGCCGAAAATTGTGAGAATGAATTGCCTGTAAAGGTTATATTTATCGAGCTGGTTAATCATATCTCCAAGATACGGGGTCTGGTGGGCGGCATAATATATGCCTGCCACGATAACTAACATATACAGGGGTTTCCCGATAGCATGTAATATGATATCGTCAAGTTTTGTACCTGTCTTTTCCGCTTTTTTTGTGAGTATCTTTAAAACTATATTTATGATGGCAGCTAATATCAGGCTGGCTGCAAGTATGGCAGCAGGTCGTAGAAAGGGAGTAAGTTCCATATTTTGCTTTAATGAATGGCTGATTTAAAATATTTTTCTAATAAAAGGAGCAGGTAAGCATATCACAAATTACTTATATGTTATCATCACTGTGAGAGTAAGTGAAATATCATGAAAAAATATTTAATCCTTTTATTAGCATCTGCAATATTATTTAGCGGTTGTGTGGACCAGAGAACAGTGAAAACTGGCGATAATGTTACTATTGATTACGTTGGAAGCCTGCAGGATGGAACAGTATTCGATACTTCAATAAAGGCCGTCGCGGAAGAAAACAATATAACTAAATCAGACTATAAACCGCTCCCGGTTATCGTTGGAAAGGGGAAGGTTATCAAAGGTCTCGATGAGGGTTTAGTGGGTATGAAAGTCGGCGATTCGAAGACATTAACGATCACGCCTGATAGAGCCTACGGCCCTGTCGATCCTCAAATGATCCAGACTATACCAATAGTGCAGGTTGAGCCTGCAACTCTCCAGATTCCTAAAGTTCTTGAAATTCCTATTGACCAGTTTGAGGGAAATTTTGGTACTGGATATAAAATCGGTGACAGTATCAATTACCCGGGAACAAATATCAACATGACACTAAAAGACAATACCACCAATGCGACGCTGGTGTATAATCTTTCAGTGGGATACAAGATAATATCAGAAGGCGCTCCCTGGAACCAGACAGTCACAAAAATAGACGATAAGAATATTACTATCAGGCATGATGCAAAGAAGAACAGCACAGTCAATTTCTTCCCCGGAGCCCCGTGGAATACCACTGTGGTTGATGTTACAAACGATAATATTACCCTCAGGCATAACGCCGTTCCTGATACAGAGATCCCTACCATGTTTGGCAGGATAAAAGTGCATTTCAATGAAACTGATATAATTATGGACAGGAACCATGAATATGCAGGAAAGACATTAATCTTTAATGTAACCCTGAGGTCGATCGATAAATAAGATCATTGAAATCATAGAAAATTTAATCTCAGCAGCAGTAAAAGGAAGGAGCATATGAAAGTAACAGTAAGTTTAATTAAAGCCGACGTTGGAGGCTACCCCGGCCACGCAAGCGTGCATCCGGCTCTGATCGAAACAGCAAAGAAAGAACTTGAAAAGGCAAAGAAGAGCAAGCTTTTAATAGACTATCATGTTCTCGCTGCCGGAGACGACCTGCAGCTTCTGATGAGTCACACCAGGGGTTGCGACGATGGCGAAGTGCATGAACTGGCGTGGAACACTTTCAGGGCTGCTACTGAGGTGGCAAAAGACCTTAAGCTCTACGGGGCAGGCCAGGATCTCCTGAGCGATGCTTTTTCAGGAAATATCAGGGGTATGGGGCCGGGCTCTGCCGAAATGGAGTTCACCGAGCGCAAGGCCGAACCCCTGCTGGCTTTCATGATGGATAAAACAGAGCCCGGGGCATTCAATCTTCCTGTTTACAAGATGTTCGCATCGCCTGAAAACACAGCCGGGCTTGTGATCGATCCGAGCTGCCATAACGGCTTCAGGTTCGAGGTGTGGGATATCATGGAGCACAAGCGGGTTTTTATGAACGCGCCGGAAGAGGTTTACTCTATGCTTGCGCTCATTGGCGCGAAATCGCGCTATGTGATAAAGCGTGTTTTCCCGAAAGAAGGAAAACTTCCGGTTGATGAGCCTGCTGCTGTTGTGAGCACGGAAAAGCTCTACCAGATAGCGGGCGAGTACGTTGGCAAGGACGACCCTGTGGCCCTGGTTCGCGGGCAGTCCGGCCTGCCTGCCGTAGGTGAGATACTTGAGGCATTTTCCTTCCCGCATCTTGTCAGCGGATGGATGCGCGGCTCCCATAACGGCCCGCTGATGCCTGTCTCGTTCAAGGACGCAAGATGCACACGGTTTGATGGCCCTCCGCGCGTGATCGCAGCGGGATTCCAGCTAAGTAACGGAAGGCTCATCGGGCCTGTAGATATGTTCGATGACCCGGCCTTTGACTACACGCGGCGGAAAGCGCAGGAGATTACTGAATACATGCGCCGCCACGGTGCTTTTGAACCGCACAGGCTGCCACTTGAAGATATGGAATATACGACTTTACCCAAAGTGATGGAGAAGCTGAAAGGCAGGTTCGAGAGTGTTGAGTGAGTGGAGAAGATTCAGGTAAAAAGATATCTTTAAAATTCATACAAACGCTCAACAGGCATCTTCCCACAAAAAGGAAAACGCTCAAGGAACTACTCTTGGAAGACAGGCCGAGTATAAAAAACCAGGACGGTACTACCCATTATTTCGATAAAAAAGAACTTGAGAAACTTTCTTCCCTTATCCCTGAGAGAGAGTACGGGGCGCTGAGGCTCCCATTATATCTTGAAATGAGTTCATCCCTTGAGAGGGGCAACATCAAAATCTCAGGCAGGCTTGAGTGCAGGATTATAAAAAAGATTCTGGACATTCCTGAAAAAAATGGGGAAATCAGGGATTCAATGATAATCCATTATCCCCACCTTGCGAAAATAAGGAAAGAATTTTCTACAACAACGCAGTTCATGTTTACGATGTAATATGCTGCAAAAAGAAGAAAAAATCATCGTGGTGTTGCTTGTCATGGCTGCGCTTTCGCTGGTCATCGGTTATTTAGGATTTTCCGAGGAGATAAAAACTTATTCACAGGATTCAAAGATCGGGGAGCGCGTGCAGGTGGAAGGAACGGTACTATCCAGACAGATGACCGGGAAAGGCGACAACCTTCTCCTTTCGATTTCAAACCTGAATATCAAGGTATTCGTTCCAAAAGATAACGGGGCAAAAGAGATTTATAATTCGTTAAAAAATGGCGACAGAGTAAGGATTACAGGCAAGGTATCGGAGTATAAGAGTGCAAGGGAAATTGTGGTCGAAAGCTCAGGGGATGTTATCAAATCATGATCCGGGTTATGGATATAGCTTCACGAACCTGTTTATCCCGTAAGAGCTTGGCGTTGTAATCTCAAGGTTCACTGCCTTGCCAAATTCCAGGTTAAGGGTTATCCAGAAAGTTTTTCTTATAGGCAATGTGATAGGTGAAATGGCCTTCGTACCTATTTCAATTGCAATGAGATCGCCGCTGTGAATTACAGGAGCCTGGGTATTGAATGAACCGGCATCATCCCTTACGGGGGAGGCAGTAAATACACGGCCATCAGTACCTGTGCTTATATATTTAAGGTCATATTTATTATTTGCATCTTTTATGGTAATTGTGACGTTTCTCAAGTCAATCGAATTGGTTCCCGAATCAGGTTTAGCCCGGATTATCAAACTTTGGATATTATCACTAACAGCACCGGTGTTATCAGTCCTGTTCCCGGTCACATCTTCCACAATGATTTTTGAAGCTGTAGTTTTTACAGCGGGCTGGCTTTTGTTCGTTGAATTAGCATTCTGGTCACCAGTGCAACCAGATACCAAAATTATCAGACCCAGTATTACCCCTATTAACATTTTTGTGTTATATTCCGCCATAATAACATAGTATTAATTAAACTACACAATAATAAAGGTAACGTAATTATTTTAGCAAATACCTGAAATATTCTGCAAACGGAAGTTTCATAAATCCATAAAACATCAATATACTGATGAAAGTTCTTAATGGATACAGGGAGTTTTTCGAAAAAGCTGAGGATCCAAATCTTGCAGCCTCAAAAAATGAGGATGGCATGTTCTTCATATTCCGCTCAATTGAAGCATGGAAAAAGGAAAAATGCAAAGATGAAGACATCCCGGGGAAAGAACTCATACTTGATGAATACAAAAAAAACAGGTTTATCGCACATCCCTAAGCTTTTTTTCAGTCAATTATATATATTGATAAATGCATAGTATTGGAAGAAACGAATGGGTCGAGTACGAACAGGCATTCCAGGACTGGATGAATTAATAGAAGGAGGATACATCGAAGATGATGTGATCCTTGTGACCGGCGGGCCAGGAACCGGGAAAACCACCTTCGGGGTACAATATCTCATCGGGGGAATAATGAATTATAACGAACCGGGCGTGCTCGTCGTTATGGAAGAAACACCCTCAAGAATAATCAGGAACATGTGGAGATTTGGATGGGATATAGAAAAACTCGTATCCCAGAAAAAAATGAAAATAATCTATGCAAATCCTTTCACCTACACAAAATTTGTCAAGACATTGGAAAACAGCCCTGTCAGTGTAATCACAGCAAGAAAAAACATCGGCGATACCTTCAGGCAGATACAGGCCGAGGTCGAAGCGATAAAAGCCAAGAGGCTGTTCATTGATTCAATAACATCCCTTAAGATAGCCGCAGACCAGTCTGAAGTAAGGCACATAGTATCCGAATTTATCAAGAACCTTGAATTCCTGGATTGCACCACACTTATGTCAAGCGAGATACAGGGCAAGCAGCCATTCAGCATCGAAGAGTATCTTTCCTCAGGGGTTATACGCCTGCATGTCCTCAGGTCCGAGGGAAGCAGGATTAAAGCAATCGAAATATTAAAGATGCGAGGCGTCAAGCATGATGAAACCCTGCATCCATATGAGATCAAAGAAAAAGGTATCATCATATACCCGGCTGAGGCCGTGATGAGTGATGATAGAAGCTTGTTTGATTCCAGGGATACAAGATAATATCGGGAATTGATATGGCGGTTAATATGGCAGTTAATACGGCAGTTAATAAGGCTCTTAAATACGATGATATAGTCCGGAAGTTCGATAAATATATATTCGATACGTACACGCGCCAGCCCGTAGCTATAAAAAAAGCTTGCGGGGCCGTCGTGACAGATGTCGACGGGAAAGAATACATAGACTGCGTGGCAGGCATTGCCGTAAATAATGTCGGCCATTGCCATCCTGCGGTCGTCGGGGCGATAAAGCGGCAGGTTGAGCAGTTAATCCACGTATCCAACCTCTATTATACTGAACAGCAGGCTGTCCTTGCAGAAGGGCTTGTGAACCTCACAGGTATGGACCGCGTTTTTTTTTGTAACTCAGGGACAGAAGCTGTCGAAGGCGCTCTCAAGCTTGCGCGCAAAGCCACAGGAAAAAAAGAATTTATCGCAGCAGAGCATGCCTTTCACGGAAGAACTCGTGGAGCGCTCAGCGTCACACATAAGGAAAAATACAGGAAGCCTTTTGAGCCCCTTGCACCTGCGGTATTTGTCCCATACAACGATGCAGATGCAATACGCGCAGCTATAAATGAAAACACCGCAGGCGTGATACTTGAGCCCATACAGGGGGAAGGGGGCGTGATCATACCTTCAGACAATTACCTGAAAGAAGTGCGGGAAATCTGCGACGAGAAAAATGTTTTATTGATCCTGGATGAAGTCCAGACAGGTTTTGGAAGAACAGGTAAATGGTTCGCCTCAGAGCATTCAGGTATCCGCGCGGATATCATGACAACAGCCAAGGCTATGGGAGGCGGTTTCCCCATGGGCTCAATGCTTGCACGGGAGAATGTAGCCTCTAAATTCGTACGCGGCGATCATGCATCGACCTTTGGCGGGAACGCACTTGCCTGCGCGGCCGCCATAGCAACCATAGATGTAATAAAAAAAGAAAAACTCGTTGAACGCTCCGAAGAAATGGGCAAGTACCTTATACAAAAGCTCAGTACCCTGGATAAAGACTATGTCAAAGAGATACGCGGCAAAGGCTTGATGGTAGGTATGGAACTCTCGGTCAAATGCGAGGATATTGTCAGCAAAGCACGAGAACGCGGCATCCTTCTTAATTGCACATCTGAATCTGTGCTACGCTTCGTTCCGCCGCTTACAATCACAAAAGAACAGTTGGATAAAGTTGTTGGGGTACTGGATGAGATTTGAAAACCTCCTTCGTCCCGCGCTAAAGGACATCAAAGAGTACGTTCCCGGAAAATCGATCGAGGAGATTGCACGAAAATATGGAATTCCCCCTGAAAAGATTATTAAACTCGGCTCGAATGAAAACCCGCTTGGCCCGTCAAAACTTGCGACAGCCGCAATCAGCAAAAATGCCGGAAAAGTTCACTTATACCCTCCTTCGGATGCACTTGAGTTAAGGAAAGCCATCTCAAATTACACAGGTTACCCGGCGGGTAATATCGTAGTTTCGGGAAACGGCATGGACGGTATAGTTGATACTGTGGCGAGGCTTTTCATGTCACCAGGGGCAGAAACGGTAATTCCCATACCAACGTTTTCCTATTATGAGATCGCAACGCTTGCGAATGGTGGAAAATCCGTTTTCGTGGAAAGGGATGGGGATTTCAATATTACACCTGAAGAAATCCTTAAAAAAATTAATGGTAATACTAAAATTATTTTTCTCTGTTCGCCTAATAACCCTTCAGGCAACCTTTTTCGTGAAGACGATGCAAGAAAAATCCTGGAATCGGCCAATGCGATAGTTTTCATAGACGAAGCGTATGTGGAATTTTCATGCAGTGACCTTTCAGGGCTTGTAAGGGAATACAATAATCTTATTATAGGCCGCACTTTTTCAAAAGCTTTCGGTCTTGCAGGAATGCGCATGGGTTATGCGATCGTGCCAGAATGGATATGCAGGGAATATATGAAAGTCATGACACCGTTCTCTATGGATATACTATCATCGGCGGGCGGCATAGCTGCACTGGAAGATAGGGAACATCTTGAGAAAAGTATCGAAACTGTGAAAAAAGGACGTATACAGCTAACTTCAGGACTCGGAGCTCTGTGCAAAGTATACACTTCAGAGGCGAATTTTGTCATGATAGATGTATATCCGCGTAAAGCATCCGATATCTCAGAATCGCTCTTAAGAAAAGGTATAATTGTGCGGGATTGCACATCATTCAGGGGAGCAGGCACATCTCTTATCAGGATAACGGTGGGCACAAAAGAACAGAATCAAAAAGTGATAGATGCCCTGGGCGCCATCCTATGATTAAACTTTATGGAAGCTTAAGACGGGGGAGCTGCATGGGTTTATGATCATTGCTCTTACAGGTACGCCAGGCACCGGGAAAACCACAGTCTGCGGGATTATCAAGGAAAACTCGCAATACAGGGGACTTTACAGCATCATCGACCTCAATAAAATCATCATCGAAGAAGGACTTCACTCAGGCAGGGATGAAGAAAGTGATTCATATATTGCTGATTTTGAAAAACTTGAAAAACGTGTAAAAGAACTGACCAGTAACCCTGACAGGAATATAATCATTGAAGGACATCTGTCTCATTTCCTGCCTGCTGATTCTATCATCGTACTCAGGGCGCATCCTGTAGCTTTAAGGAAACGCCTTGGCAGGAGGAAGGATTATTCATTCAAAAAAATTAAGGAAAACGCTAATGCAGAGGCGCTGGATGTAATACTGGTGGAATCATCTGAAAGGTCAGATAAGGTCTTTGAGATAGATACTACAAACATAAATGCCCTGGCCGTTGTGAAATCGGTTATCTTTATAACAGAATCCCTAGAAAAAGGAAAAATCCCTGAAGGCTTTCTCCCTGGCAAGCTTAACTGGATCGACCTTGTAGAACTTTGATCACCACGTTTCACGATGAACCACCTTTTCCAGTCCCATTCTGGCTGGTGCGACCGGTTTATCATCTGAATGCCCAACAGGGATAATCGCTATGGGCGTTGCTCTTTGGGGAATGCCCAGGATATCGCATACGGCATACTCATCAAATGCGCCGACCCAGCATGTCGCAAGCCCCCTGGAGTGGGCTGCAAGGAGCAGGTTCATCACTGCTGCCGTGGCATCCTGTATAGCGTACAGCTCTCCCCTTGACCTGTAAATGCGGGATGAGCGATCAATGTTCGCAACAATCACGATAACCACAGGTGCGTTCCCGATGAAGGACTGATCAAGTGCTGCCTGCGCAAGCTTCTGTTTTGTGATCTTATTTGATACCACTATGAAATCCCGTGCCTGCAGGTTGCCTGCAGAAGGCGCCATCTGGGCTGCCTCCAATAATTCCTCAAGTATCTCTTTTTTGACAGGGCTATCCTTAAATTTCCGTATCGACCGTCTTCCTTTGATGGCTTCCAGACACTCCATATACTATCACCTTAATGCGACCATTATTTCGCTTCTTACTTTATACTTCTGTATATCAGAAACGTAAAGGCCATCATTATCACAGAGAGAAGCAATCCGAAAAACCTCTGTAAATCATATGCAAGTAAAGGAGAACAATTCAAAATAAAATAAAAGAAGTGAGGTTCATAGATCAAAACTATGTGGAACACCAGTACAAAAGCGAACACGGCAAGCAATAAAAATGCGTTTTCAAATTTTCTAAAATTTAAAAAGATCCTTGATCGTATTATATCAGGATTTTTTTTCCATAGGTATGTAGCAATATAAACCAATAAAAAAAATGAAGCTACAGAAATAGGCAGAACAACAACTTCATTAATGAGTTCTAACAAGTTGCCAGTCTCCATAATATACTATCATATATAACCTATTTATTTATATATATCGGTCTGTGAAGCAAATATGGATTCTCCTCATTATATTTGGGTTCAGGAGAGCTTTGTCTGCTGGAATTTCGCTTTTAACCCTTCAAGATCAATTAATTCAGTAATAATATCTATCAAAATATCATTTCCGTGACTGAGAACATTACTATTTTCTTCACTTATCTCAAATGCAGGATCATCAGGAGGTATTTTAATTCGTGTGACTGACATTCTGTGTTCTTTGAGGCGCGAATCCTTCGATTCTTTTACGTTTGCGGTTTTTTGAGCTTCGATCCCCAGCAGGCCGAGTTCATATTTGAAACAGGGGCGGTGGAAAAGGGATGAAAGGATAAATACAGCTATCTCCATTCTCTCGGGAGCGTCGATATCTTTGAGGCGCTCTTTTAAAATACTGTATATATCACGTTTCAGATCAGCTTTGAAAGTATATACTTTTGAAGGCGGTATGTCAAGTTCTTCAACATACCCAAGATCATGAAGTGCCCGAAGATATCCTGTAAGAATCAGCCTGTGCTGGTCATAGCCGTTTTTTTTTAGTTCTCTTGCAATGCTGCTGATGGAGATTTGCTTATGTGCCAGAATTTCGGTGAGGATTTTATAAAACTGATCAGACATCCATATTTAATTTGATAACAAACCTGATAAATGCTTTGGTTAGAGCAGGTTTATTTTACTATAAATGAATACTTATTAAAAATGACAGGATCTGCTGATAGACTTGCTGATAGACTTGTAGATATAATTTTTGCCGAGCCTCTCGATTGCTATATAGAGGTAAAATATAACAGGGATAACGAATTGGGCTCAATAAGATTCATCAAAAGAAAAGAGAATATCGAGGATATAAAAACATTGCAAACCACCGTTGAACTGGATGAGTATTTCAAAGGCGAAAGAGAGAGCTTTTCATGCAATTACGACATATCGGGGCTATCGGTATTTTCCAGGAAAGTCCTTAACGAGACCAAGAAAATCAGATATGGGAGGACAATAACGTATTCAGGACTTGCAAGAAACTCCGGAACAAGGTCGGCTCGTGCCGTGGGTAGGGCGCTTGCGAACAACCCAATCCCGATTATCATCCCATGCCACAGGATTATTGCAAAAAACGGGATCGGGGGATATTCTGGAGGACTGGAAATAAAAACCAGATTACTTGAATTTGAGAGAAAACATGCCCGAACATTTAACGTGCTATAGATGAATTGTTAGCCGCACCCCGATGGTGTAGTTTGGATATCCTCTGAGATTGCGGGAAGTTCCCTGATAAAATTTGAAGCACTCTCTTTTTTCAGATTTCTTGTACTTCATACAATCTCTGATTATTAACCAAGATCCAGTTAATTATTTTTGCCATATTGTAGCTCTGTAATAACCGAATACAGCAAGGTTTAATACACCATATAACAATAACATAAATGAGGAGGAATTATATGGGAGTTGTTGAATCTTTCGATGCTGCTGTAGGCAGCATAATAGTATTTCTGCCTAATTTGATTGCTGCAATAATTATACTGGTTATTGCATGGATTGTGGGACGAATAGTTGGTAAGCTGGTAAGCACCGGATTAGATAAAATCGGTGTCGACGATGCATTGAGGAAAACAGTTATCGGGAAATCTATTGAATCATCGGGGACCTCAATACCGCACGTGTTTGATTTAATAATAAGATGGTTTATATATATTATCGGGATTATGGCTGCTGTAAACGTCCTGGGAATTCCCATGCTAACATCTTTCGCCCAGAGTGTGGTGCTTTATATCCCGAATCTCATAGCAGCTCTGATAGTACTGATAATCGGGTTCATATTTGCTGATATAGTAGGTGATTTAATCAAAACAACAGCGGACGATTCAGAAATTCCATATATGGGCGTTTTCTCTGCGGCGATAGAGGTATTCTTATACTTTATAGTAATAATTGTCGCACTTGATCAGCTGAAGATTAACACCAGCATTATCTACGTATTTGCAACCGCTCTTGCCTGGGGAATTGCAATAGGTGCAGGCGTGGGTCTTGGAATTGCCCTCGGCTTTGGCCTGAAGGATAGAGTACCAAGGTTTTTGGAGAGTTTATCAGGGGAAGAAGCAAAACAAAAATTACAGAAGGTAGAGGCTGTTCAGTCTTCGCCTGAGCCTGCTTCAGGACCTGCCAGCAGACCAGGGGCGGCAGCAGAGTAACGGTGCGGATATTTAGTTACCTGTTACTACAGCGTCAGGTAACTAATTGAATTTTTTACAGATGATATCGTTTTTGCTTATAATATTTTCTCACAACTCCTTCTGCAACAAAAGCAACCTCATATTATACCAAATAAACTTATTAATTACCGATGCATAGTGGGAACCATGATTGTCTCAATGAGCCTTGAACTCAAAGATATCCCGGGGCAGCTTGTCTTAGCCCTTACTCCGATATCGGAGTTGCACGGGAATATCATGAGCGTTTTACACCATCGCGATGAGAGGACACCGACAGGCACGATACCGGTCCAGATAACTTTCGGAATCGAACAGGAAGTACTGGATGAACTTATCGACCGCTTGGAAAAAAGCGGCGTCAGGGTGGCAAGGGTAGGAGAAGAAAGGCTCAGGGCAGCGGTTTCTGTGATACTTATCGGGCATATTGTCCATTCGGATATACGGGATACTATCGATATGATAGATTCCACGGGGTTCGCTGAGGTAGTGGACCTGTCGCTCTCAATGCCGGGGATTGAAAAGGCCTCTTCTGCATACCTTGTCATAAATGCTACCGGGGAGAAGGAATTAAAAAGATCGCTTGATATCCTGCGCAAAGTCGCAAAGAAAAAAGACCTGCTCATGATCGAGCCCCTCAGGTTAAACTCAGAGGTTACATGAAGACAGTAAAGCTATCAATTATCGGGTTCGGGGCAGTTGGCCAGGGAGTGGCCCGCTCCATTGTGTTAAAAAAAGAAGCCCTCAAAAAACAGGGTATCGACCTTCGCGTTGTGGGAATAGCTGACTCGAAAGGATGCGAAGTGAATGCTAACGGGATAGACCTCAAAAGTGCCCTTTTAAGGAAAAAAGAGAATGGGTGTGTGGCAAAAGGAGCTGAAAGTGCCATAGATATCATTCGCGAAATCGAGCAGGATATCATCGTGGAGGTAACCCCCACCAACATCGAAAATGGAGAACCCGGATTAAGCAATATGACCGCGGCTTTTGAATCTGGAAGGCATGTAGTCACTTCAAATAAAGGTCCGCTGGCACTGTGTTTTTCAGATTTAAAGGAATGCGCCGAGGATAACGGGCTTATATTCAGGTATGAGGCAACGGTTGGAGGGGCCATCCCGATATTCAACCTCGTCCATGAAGCACTTGCAGGCAACACTATCATAGGAATAGAGGGCATACTCAATGGAACCACTAATTACATACTTACAAGGATGGCTGAGGAAAGGCTGCCTTATGAACATGTATTGAGAGAAGCACAGGAGCTTGGGATAGCCGAGACTGACCCTACATATGATGTGGAAGGCATTGATTCGGCATGTAAGCTTGTCATCCTCGCAAACTCGATCTTCGGCCAGAGCGCCACTTACCGCGATGTGGATGTCACAGGAATCACAAAAATTACCCCCGAAGCCCTTGAACTTGCGGGAAGGAACAATTACGTGGTAAAACTCATCTGCGAGGCCGGGAACGGAGTACTGACCGTGGCACCGCACCTTGTTCCCAGGCGTCATCCCCTTGCCGTGGGAGGCACATTGAATGTGGCATCAATATTAACAGACCTTGCAGGAAGGATCACTATTAGCGGGAAAGGCGCCGGATCAATAGAGACCGCAAGTTCAATACTTAGCGATATTTTGTATATTGCGCGCAATTCATGAAAGCTGTTCTTGCAAACAGGAAGGACGCCGAGGATATAAGGCAAAAACTGCTCTCAGGGGGCTTGTTTGACAGGAAACGAAAACTTGTGGAAAAAGGGGATTATGTTGAGATCCCTGTAAAGGATTTCCTTCCAGTTGAAAACTTAACTTTTATCGAGCAGGAGCAGCCCGAATTTTATAGTCCGAAAAAAACCCTTGCTGACTGTCTTGATATTCCAGACAGCAAGAAAAAACACCTGCCTGCCGGGTGGCAGGTATTGGGGTATATCATCATAGTTTCCCTTCATGAAACTGTTGAAATACATAAAGCGAATATTGGAAAGGCATTATTATCTTTATATCCAAGATGCAAGACAGTGCTTCTTGACAGGGGAATAAATGGCCGGATGAGGCAGCCCGCACGGGAAATAATCGCAGGAAAGGACACTCTGACCATACACAGAGAAAATGGCTGTATTTTCAAGCTTGACACCATGCAGATAATGTATTCGCAGGGAAACCTTGCTGAAAAAAAGCGGATGAGCAGGCTTGGGAAAGGGGAAATTGTGGTGGATATGTTCGCTGGTATCGGATATTTTACAATTCCAATAGCATTGCATTCGAAACCAGAAAAAATATACAGCATAGAGATTAACCCGGTGGCGTTTGGTTATCTGAAAGAGAATATCAAACTTAATAAAGTTGAAGATATTGTTGAGCCCATACTCGGGGATTGCTCTGTTGCCACGCCTGAAGGTCTGGCGGACCGAGTTATAATGGGATACCTGGATGCACAGGAATATCTTGGAAAAGGTATAAAGGCGCTCCTCCCAGGTGGGATACTGCATTACCATGAAGCCGTGCCTGAGGCTATCAAGAGCCGTCCTGTTGAGAGGATTGTTGAGGCTGCATTGAAGCTGGGAAGGAAAGCTGAAATAATGAAGGTTCGAAAGATTAAGAAATACTCTCCCGGAGTGTGGCATATGGTGGTGGATGCAAGGATAGGATAGGAATAATTAGAAGATTTCAAGTACAATTAAAGCATCACTGACCGCAGGAGGACTTATGGATTTTAAAGACTGTATTGAATTTGCAAATAAAAATCCGGTTTGCTATATTGCGACAGCAGAGGGCGATCAGCCGAGGGTGAGGGGATTCATGATGTGGTATGCTGATGAAACAGGGTTTTATTTTCATGGAAAATAACATGAGGGAATCTGAAGTCAAAGGAATAAAATTCTAAGGGTCAGGCAACAGCTTTTTTAAACAGGATGGCGGCCCCTGTAAAAGACAGAGCCACAAATATTGTTGCGGGATAAGTCTGCCTGGGTAAATATGTGCCCACGATATAAAGTACAATTAAGAACAGGGCGGCAGTTATCCACACAAAAGCCAGGCTTTTAGTGCCTGTATAATTTTTTTCTTTTGTGAATTTAACACACAATAATCCGGTAACAAACACATCCCCCAGGCCGATCGTTATGCCTTTGCCAACTGGAATGATAATTAAAATAGGAATCTGAAGAGATAATACCTTATTCCCGAAATGAACCATGTCTTTAGTGATAAACACAAGGATAATATCCATTGTCAGTATCAATATAAAAAATAATTTCAGGAGATTCCATTTTATTAAATTACTCATCAATAAAATTATAGATATGGCGAATAAACAGGCTACCAGGTTAAATGTGTAAATATTCCAGTAATTAAAATAAAGTACTGGATAAAGCAATCCTGAAAAAAGAGCTGCAAGATTTTTAGTCAGGATATACCCTAAAGAGCCCAGAATGAAAAAACCTGCAAAAAAATAGAAATATAATACGATAGAACTGCTTAAATTAATCAGTATATATACGATAGCAGGGAAAAAAACAAGGGCATACAGAATTACATATCGCCTGTTAATTTCAAAGCCCCCCATGCTTTGTTTAAAAATGTCCTCAAAGTTCTTTGCGAACCGCTCCCTTAAAAACAAACATATCGTGAGAATAATCCCGATAACAAGCGATAGAGAGATTATATTGATTATGTTTTCAAACATTATTAATATCTAAATTAGTTCAATACTATAAAAACATTTTTTATATGCATCAGTCAATCAGTCATTTGGATGTTTGGGTCAAGGGGTAGAAATCTCTTGCTTTCAGGCAAGCGATGAATCATGCCCTTGGAATTTTAATCCTGACTTCGCCTGATTTACCCAATATTTTTTAAAAACCCGCCAACAGAAAGCGAAATCTTTATATATTGCTATTACGTATATACGTAATATTATGGGACATCCTGACTGGGTAATGAAACACAAGACAAAAGGAACAGAAATAAGAAAACTTGGAAAATATTATTATCTCTACAAAATCAGAAGCGAATATGATAAAGAAAAAAAACGAGCAAAAAAAATCACAGAAAAATTCCTTGGTAAAATAACAGAAGAAGGACTCATAAAACCAAAGCATGAAAGAATAATAGAATCAAGGAAAAACATAAGTGTAAAAGAGTTCGGTGCATCACAATTCATAACCAGAGAATCAAAGGACATCATCCAGAACCTGAAAGAAGTTTTCCCTGATACCTGGAAAGAGATATTCACATTCGCAGTATTTCGATTTTTCTCATCATCTCCATTAAAGAATGTCCAAAATCACTACCAGAGTTCTTACTTATCTGATATCATACCAGATGCGAAAGTATCCCCCAGGTCGCTGGGCAACATGCTTCATACAATGGGGCAGCAACGAGATCTTATCAAGAAATTCCTTTCAAAATACATAGCCCGGGAGGAATGTATGGCGGTTGATCTCACACATGTATTCTCTCTTTCAGAAAATGTTATATCAGCTACTTTAGGCCGAAATTCAGAAAAAAATTACCTCCCACAAATAAATCTTTTTTTGCTTTTTTCACTTGATAGAATGCAACCGATCTTTTATAGACTTGTTCCCGGTTCGATAAGGGATGTTTCCAGTTTGCTTTTATCCATGGAAGAATCGAAAGTAAAAAATATTATTCTGGTGGGGGACAAAGGGTTCTATTCCGCTGATAATGCAAAAGAACTTGAGACTAATAAGATCAGGTATATTTTACCGCTTAAAAGAAATAGCCAATTGATCGATTATTCACCTCTAATGCAGGCAGGAAGGAAGCAGTTTGATGGTCATTTTCTTTTTGAGAACCGGGTGATCTGGCACTATGGACGTGTAATTGATGGGAAAAGGATAGTTACATTCCTGGATAACTTCTTGAAAGTGGAAGAGGAACGCGATTTCTTAATTAGAGTGAATGAGGGAAAGCTCAAGATAGGGGAGTTTTATGAAACTGATAGTAAGTTTGGAACAATATCTATTATTACGGGAGTAGATTTGTCTCCACAGAGGATTTTTGAGCTGCTGAAAAGTCGTGTTGAGATCGAGGTTACTTTTGACACGTTCAAAAATGTGTTGAATGCAGATCGCAGTTATATGAGGGATGATTCTTCCATGGAAGGGTGGATGTTTGTGAATTTTATTGCTCTGCTTTTTTATTATAAGGTCTATGGATTGCTATTTTCCAGGGATATTTTGAGTAGATGTTCACCAAAAGATGCTATTCTACATCTGTCAAGAGTGTTTAATGTTAAAATAGGGGATAACCGGGTGATCCCTGAGATTCCGAAAAAAACTCGTTTACTTATTGAAAAATTGAACATTGATTTGAGTATTACGTAAAATAGGAAGAGTTACGGATAACATAATTTGAGATACTTAAAAATAAATATTCGTTAAAACTTGTGGGGATTACTGGCTCTTCTTCCGCTACCTCAAATTACAGCGAGGCTCCAGTACTTGGTTTGAATGATGAATTAATAGGTGAAAAACTTAGCCTGTTTTCAAGGATACATGATGCCAGAGTCAGCGCTTTAAGCGCATCTTTAAGTAAATGTTCGACTAAATAATTCAAATGTCTATCCTTTCTGGTTTTGTGTGATTAACAAAATATTCCAGTAAGGATAGACTTAAATTTATCTTTCACTTGCGGAAGTACTGGCATCGACCGGTGTTTTAAGGTGCTTATGATACAAAGTGACGGTATTGAAAGCCTATCATAACTATTTTTCTACTTTCATCCAGGATGACAAATTGATCATTACGGCTGAAACGGGTAGCCATAGACCATCCATAGTCATTAGCAAAAAAGACTCTGACTAATGTGGCATTGGAATAATTGATTACATCTGTGAAATTATTATAACTATGTCTGAATGTTGTGTTGTCAGAAATTGATATTTCACTGTAATAGGCATTGATTAACTCTTCATTATTTTCATCGGTAATAACAACAGGATTTCCGGGATGGATCGAAACATTTTTTTCAGGTATCACCTTCAGTGTGTATATCGAGTATGTGGACGGCAGATCATCATCTGTTTTGATATTATTTAATTCCTTCAAATCGAGTTTTTTGAAGAATTCAACCACACTTCTGTTAGCCCAATTTGACCATATTTGTGAATAAGCTAACCCGCGATCTGTATAAAACTCAGGCTGTGGAGGCTCATATGTGTCAGACAATCCGTAATCTCTAACGTTGTATGGAGGTTTTCCCATAGCATTTGAATAATCAAAGAGATCTGCCTTTTCAAGAGCTAGGACGCAATTTTCAAATGATTTCAATGTAACGGGTTTTGAACCATAAATAAGCAGGAATGATCTGTTAATCATTGAATCAACCTTAAAAGCAGCATAACCTCTTGTAATCTGACCGGGAAGAAGAGAAATATCCTTTAATTCTTTATCATCGAAAGGGTATGTTGAGATCGGATCCCCGGATGATGGAATTGATGAACCATTTTTAGGAATGAGGCGCAGCTTGCCTGGTTGGAATCGGGAAGCGTTAGATCCGTTATTTTTTATGGATAGGTTATAAATAGCGTAGCGCTTTTCTGAAATACTATGACTCTGTAAACTGTCCACATCGTAAACAATATGGTTTCCATTTTTTTCCTGTACCGGAAATTGAATACCACCACCATCTCCATAGCTCAAGAAAACGCTCTGATTGGATATGAGTGAAATCTTTATTCTACCACCAATGTGAATAGTTCTGCTATCGCTGTAAATGTTTATTCTGCCATTTTCCTGTTTAACTTTGAATTGTTCAGTTCTGACATTATCGATCTCCATCAATGCTCTTGTCTTATCGTCAATTAAAGCAAAAGAAATATTTCTGTTCTGGATGGAGATATCGATCCTATTCCCATCATCTCTTTTTTCAATCTTTCTATCCGTAGACCATGAAATTCCATAATTATCGGTCAACAGTTTTACAAGCGATTCGCTGCCATTTCCGGGAACCTCGTCCCAGACATACATTAGCTCATCTGTTTTTATGATCTGTGCATTATCGACCCACTGGAATCCGGGCCTTTTATTTATATAATCCAGCAGTATGTTGCTATCATTTCCGGGTACATGTTCCCAGATAAACAGTGGCCTTGGATTTTCGTTATGATTGTCCCGGATATATAATCCCCTGAAAGACTCCAGAGTGAATTCAAAATCTGAATCTGACAAGTTCTCATCATCCTGCAGCAGCGTTATGCTTTCAGAGGTAAGATTGACCGATCCTTCGGGCGATATTTCCCGGTATATGGAGGAATCCGCGGATATATCGTCAGCGTTTGAAGTATTGAATTTAATTGTTTTTTCTTCAGTACATCCACTGATGATTACTGAAAAAATGATTATCAATAGCATTTTGTTCATATCTGCCATACATTTGTTTGTTGGATTTACTGCTGTCAGACCCATCACCTGGTCAGAGGCATCACCGTCTCCCGATATGCTGCAATCACCAGTAACACAATCCCCGCAATAATACATAGAACTTCCTGTATGGACAGCCTGATATCGCGAAGGCTCATCGACTTGGTTGGTCCCCACTCTTTTCCCCATCTCCACCAGCTTCGGTATTGATAAACACCGAACTTCACTGTTGCGGCTGCTATCAAAATTTTATGAATATTTCTGATGCTACACTTCTTGCCAGATCAGGAAAGAAGGTGTATGGTGCTAAAAAGCTTATGAATTATGTTACTAAAAGTTATG
>VEPN01000035.1 GCA_012026835.1 Candidatus Methanoperedens sp.
GCAAAGTATTTATATATGTCGATAGAATTTTTGTGAAAATCAGGTCATAGCTAACAAAAAGATAGCTTTTTAAGTCAAATAGCTAATTGGATTTCTTCTCCTTTATTCATTACATCAAGTGCATCCTGGAACCCGCTCTCAATGCCAATGAAAAGCTCGCGTATGCCAGCTTTACGTGCAAGGGCCAGTAAATCGTCATCAATGCGCACAATATGCTCCATCCTGGCATTGACACTTGTAAGCCTGATAGCCATGTTTTTCTGAATCAGGATTTCGCACATCTCTCTCACCCTCCTGACGTTCAGGAAGAAATCACTGTCGCGTATCATGAATGTATCGATATTGTAGGTCTTTGCCAGATATTCAAGCTGGGAAACCACGGTTTCAGGCCGCAGGCCTGACCAGTGCTTTTTGCAAAAAAGTGGTTCTGAGCAGAAATCACATCCTGAGGCACATCCCTGGCTCGCGTAATAATCGAGGCAGCGGCTTCCGAACTTATATCCTTTTACGTGGCGCTCAACATCGACCATATCATACGGAAGAGGGGGAAAAACGTTGACATCCTCAAATTTCCTGTCAGGGTTGCTTATGATGCGGCCACCATCTTTATAGGATACGCCTGGCACATCGTTGAGCGGATTGTTATTTTTAATCTTTTCCACAACTTCCCTGAAAGTCAGCTCTCCCTGTCCCCTGATAACAATATCAATATGAGGATTTGTAAGCGTTTGTATGGGTTCGGTTGACGGATGATACCCTCCCCAGATGACAGGAAGATAAGGATTGCTTTCTTTAACTGCTGATGAGACATCGATCCCATCCTTTATCTGGTAACAGGTCATGCTGCTTACCCCGAGGCAGAGCGCATCTGCGCACATTCCAAGGATGTTCTCTTTATAATCGTTATCGACCACCGCATTAATGACCTTAACATTAAAATCGTCCCTGGCCATTCTTGCAATGGCAAGAAGGGATAGGGGAACATTGACAAGAGGGACCTGCAGGGATGTGGTTTGCTTATTTCGGATTGCTACAGGATGTTCTACGGGCATGGGATTAAATAAAATTATGGTTCTTTTATTTGCCCTCATTATGATTTATTCACCTGTGTACCTATTTCTTCGTTACAGGAGTCATCAATTGGCTTTTTAATTTAAGAATATATCTATTCCTCAGAACGAGTAATAAAACCATAAGTTTATTATGCCGTAAGCAATCTCAGGTAATGTGGTATTATGGTAAGATCCAAATCCATCATATTAATCACTGCTATTGGAATGATATTCTTCTTTTCAGGCTGCGTAAACTCTCCTGATAAAACTATTTCTGAAAATCCCAAGCCGACATTCACTGATAGGGTCGACCAGACTCCGGCGTATCAGACATCTGCTACCCAGACTCCTATGGTCACTACTGATGTCCCCCCATTCCAGATCCAGGTAACAGAGGCGAAAACCCTTGAAGACTGCATAATACAAACCGGACAAAAGCAATCATGCTTTATTATCAACCTTGAAGTAAAAAACAATATTGAAAAAAGTATTGATTTTAAAATCCTTAAAGATGCGGTTATTACCAAAAGCGGAAAAGAAGTGGGCGATAGGTATGATTCCCAGGTCGGGTTAAGTAATTTATGCGTGCGCCCTCTGGGATTGGAATTCAAGCTTGATGCAGTATCATCCCACACTATCGGCATGTGTTACCCCCCGACCAGTAAAAGTGAAAGTCCTGCTTTTAAAGTTACTGTATCTGTCAATGGAGAACGAAAAGAATATTCCTTTGATGTAAGCAACATCTAAGTATTTTAAGACCTAATAGACAACAGATGCCTACAATAAGTGAAGAGATCCTGGGCAGGGCCTCGGGAAAACCAGCGAAAGCAGGAGATTTTGTAATAGCTGATATTGATTATGCCATGGCACACGACGGGACAAGCGTTCTTGCCGTAAAAGCATTCAGGGAAATGGGCGCAAAAAAGGTGTGGAACCCATCAAGAATCATTATCGCCTTTGACCATATCGTACCTGCCAATAATGAAACTGCCGCAAAACTCCAGCAAAACATCAGGCAATGGGTTAAAGAACAGGGCATCTCGAATTTCTTCGATATCGGAGAAGGCATATGCCACCAGGTATTTCCAGAGCACGGGTTTGCCCTGCCAGGAAAACTTATCATAGGGGCTGATTCGCATTCATGCACATACGGCGCATTCGGTGCATTTGCAACAGGTGTCGGCGCAACAGATATGGCCGAGATATTTGCCACAGGAAAGCTGTGGTTGCGGGTGCCGCAATCCATGAGGATAACAGTAGAAGGGACAGCGGGGAAGGGCGTATCTGCAAAGGACTTAACACTTTATATCATTAAGAATGTTGGTGCAGACGGCGCCAATTATAGAGCGATAGAATATTACGGAACGGCTATAAGTGATTTATCGATTTCAGAGCGCATGACACTGTGCAATATGTCTATTGAAATGGGAGCAAAAACAGGTATCGTGCCTGCCGATGAAAAAACCGCAGGATACTTAAAAGGAAAAGCTGCTGAGAAATACACTCCTGTATATGCAGATAACGATGCAGAATATTCAGAGGAATATGGTTTTGATGCAGGCGACCTTGAGCCGCAGGTGGCAAAACCACATGAGGTGGATAATGTATCCCCGGTAACTGAAGTCGCGGGAACGCCTCTTGACCAGGTCTTTATAGGCTCGTGCACCAACGGGCGGTATGAAGATTTAGAAGTTGTTGCAAGGATATTGAAGGGACAGAAAGTCAGGACGCGTACAATTGTTCTTCCAGCTTCCCGTTCAGTACTTATAAAGGCAACAGAGGCTGGTATTATTGCGACGCTCCTGAAAGCGGGCGTCATAATCGCGCCGCCGGGCTGCGGGCCATGCCTTGGGGCACACATGGGAGTAATATGTGAGGGGGAGACGTGCCTTTCCACGTCAAACCGAAATTTCAAGGGAAGGATGGGAACAGGCGGCCTTATTTACCTGTCATCGCCAGAGACCGCGGCAGCAAGCGCTCTGGAAGGGAAGATCACTGACCCAAGGGAAATAATAACCCAAAGGAAATAATAACCCAAAGGGAGATAATATAGATTTTATGGCTTGGTTCCAAGTGGATATTTTCGAAAAGTGCGTTGAGGTTGATCTGCACGGTTATTCTCACATGACTGCAATACTTGTAGCTCGCAAAAAAATAAAAGAGGCATACGAGCATGGGTTCAGACAGATAAAATTCATACACGGCGGAGCAAGTATCAGGAGCAAAGAGGATGGGGGAAGCATCAAATTCGCCCTGCGTTCCATGTTAAAAAATAGCGAACTATCAAGATGGGTTATGGAAAGGGATTCAAAGAACCACAAAATAAGGGACGGTTCGATAATTTTTGCGCTCCGGGTCAATGATGCGCCGATTGATAAGGAATGGAAAGAGATTCCCATGAGCGAATATTGGGAATAACTTTCTTTTCGAAGTTTTTATATACTATGTATATAATATAGATGTTATTATGGAAGATAAACAGCTAAAAATGGCCGGTTTAGCCGTAATCATTACCGGGCTGGTTTTATTACTTTTTACATTTTACCTGTCCTACAGCTACCTGAATTCCCCATATCCCCAGGCTTTGCCCCCCAAGAACTCACCACCGAGTGCTTCAGGGCAGCCTGACATAAACGCAGCTCTTTCCCAGGCCCTTTCCCCGTTCTTTGATGCCATGATACCTCTTGCTTATTCCTCTGGATATCTGTTCTTAATGGGATTGATAGGCTTCTGGACACTGGGACGCGGAATACAAATGGTGAAATAGAAACTGTTCACTCTTCATCATCCTCTTCTTCTTTTCCTGCTTCAAAAAACAACTCGCCGTAAAGTAATTTCTCAATTACCTGGGACACATAAAGACGCTTCTGGTATTTCTGCAAATCTTCGCTCATATGAAGTTCGGAATCAATCTGGACGCGCAGCAATATAAGCCTGAACTTTTCAGGATCCTCGATTTTAAGAGACATAATGGTCTCTATAAAATAAGGCAATTTATCCGGCCCATCTACGGCTTCGGCAATAATAAGCAGGTTCTCAGGGATTTTATCGATATCTAATTCCATGTGGCCTGTCAGAAGTTTTAAGGTATCTGATGAATATTTTTTATTATTAATATTAATGTAGTTCATACTTACCACACATATTCTTATCTATCAAGTCCTATATTAGCCAGACGGAGAGATAATGGATAGACCTCTAATCTTAAAGACTTTTCATAAAGGTAAAATCAAAGAGTACTTTGTAATGCCTAAAGGGGATCTGCACACCGACCTCGGGATCATCAGGCTTGATGAGCTAAAGGCAAAATTACCCGGTGATATGATAAGTTCCCATCTTGGGTTTGATTTCGTTATCCAGAAGCCAAAACCTCCTGACTTCTTCAGGCATGCAAAACGAAGCGGTGCACCTATGATGCCAAAAGATATTGGCCAGATAATTTCAAGCACAGGTCTTTCCCATTCTGACAGTGTACTTGATGCAGGCACAGGGTCGGGTATCCTGGCTATCTATCTGGGAAGCATCGCCAGAAAAGTTGTATCTTACGAGATCAGGGATGAATTCATCGATATTGCGCGGCAGAACATAGCTCTCACAGGCCTTTCCAATATAGAACTGCGTTCCGGGGACATGGTTACAGAGATACAGACGCTGGATGAGAAATTTGATGTTATTACCCTTGATACCATAGATGCGGCAAGGATTGTCCCCCATGTTCCTGGGGTAATTTATCCTGGAGGTTATCTTGCAGTATATTCACCTTTTTTTGAACAGACAAAAGAAGTAAGAAACGCTATAGAAAATACAAACTTTACTGAAGTAAAGACAATTGAAACCATTGAACGTGAGATCTCTTTTTCAGATCGCGGAACAAGGCCTTCGACATCAAGGGTGGGCCATACAGGGTTTATTACGATAGCCAGGTATTAAATAAATTACATCATCCTAAAAACCTCAAAATGTATTTATAAACTATTAAATACAAAAAAGAATCCTGATAAATCTTAAAAACTGAAAAAAATCTGGAAATCATCGATGATTATTTAATTCATCATCGTAATGATTATTGTTATGCTGTTGTTTATTCCTTTCATACTAAGTTATGTATTAAAAAATGAGAATAACGAGGTGAGTGTACGATAGAGACAGGAATCCAAAAATTGGATGAATTGCTTGGGGGGGGAATAAAAAAAGGATCAAACATAATTCTAATCGGTCCCCCTATGAGTGGAAAAGAATTTATTTTAAACCAGATAATGTACCACGGGGCGGCAAAAAATGAAAGTGCAGTGATAAGTGTAATCACTAATGAACCCGGAACCCGTATGCTGGAAAGGTTCAAAGAGAATAAATTAGACCTGCCGCAATCGAGGATAGGGATAGTCGATTGTATCACAAATCTGATTGGAAGCAGGATAGATGAAGATGAAAACATTAAAATTGCCAACAGCCCTGTGGATTTAACAGGAATCGGTGTTAAGATCAGCCAGTTTTATGAGAAGTTCTTTACAGTAAAGAAAATTCATAAAATACAACTTGACATCAATTCAATCTCTACACTATTAATGTATTCAAATATCAAAACGGTTTTCAGGTTCATTCAGGTCTATACGGGACGTATCAAAGAAGCAGGAGGTCTTGGGGTATTCGTTTTGGAGAGTGGCATACACGAAATGCAGGCGATTGTAGCGCTAACCCAGTTGTTCGATGGTATTATTGAGGTTAAATCAGAAGATGATAGAAATTTTATCAGGGTAATAGGTTTATCACCAAAACCCACACAATGGCTTGAGTATGAAATCGACGGGGCAAGGATAAAAATAATATGAATAAAATAAGTCCTAATGAAGAATAAAAAACCAATCTAAACAACGCCGTGTATTTTTTGGGGGCTATGAAATTCTCGATGTATTTATATCTTTGGCGATTATATTGGTGTCTGTGAAATTAAATGAAATTTATTAGTTTATTCCTGTTGATATGTTTGTCACTTCCTGCCGCCAGCGCATCGATTATTGATTCATGGTCTCCCCAGGTTGTGGATTATGTGTATGTAAACAATACTATAAATGAGACAATAGAGTATTCGATCACCACATCAAAACCCATGGCCGTAAATACATGGAAAGTGGATGGGACTCCGGTAGCAGGAACAACCGGCTCTGATATATACTCCTATGTCCACAGGTGGGACAACCAGGACATCGGTTCCCATACAATAACGTATAATGGAAATGATAATGGATCTGCTGTGGGTTTCAGATGGTATGTAAATGTATATGAGATAGGTGGATACAGGGGCGGAAACCTCTTTGATGTGATAGATGATACCCTGGAGAACCACATCACAGACATCAAAATCCAGATGTTTAAATACAGGGTAGAAAAAGAAAAGGACTATGAAGGTCTGGCATTGCAAAAAGTGAACGGTCTGCGCGAGGAGATTATCCGGAGAAAGATAACGCAAGAATCCATATTAAAAGAGTTCAAAGCAGGCGAGATCACCCAGGAAGAATATGTATCAGCCCTGAAACTGATTAAGAGGGACGAGAAGTATAACCTCAAACAGGCAAGGGAGCTGGCAAAAATATCAAAAGACGAGCTCAAGGATGAAAGGTCAAGCGAAGATTTCGAAAAGATATCAGAGATGGCAGAGGTGGGAAATGATAAGGAAGATTTCAAGGATGAAGATAAAGAACCGGGAATAAAGTCCTATGATAAAAGTACAGGGAAAAACAAGAGGCATGAAAAAGAAGATGAAGATAAAGACAATAAAAATGATAGCGATGATTGAGATGTAAATTTTGTTGAGTACTATATATGAAACGGTTAATACTTTTTTTTATTTTTTTTGCGGTGTGGGTATCTGTTGCAGGAGCGCAATCAATCATTACGATCGAAGTTTATGATAATGGGAATGCTTTCTGGATAATGGAAAAAAGGCTTCCTCTTACGAACCAGACAGAAATTGATTACTGGGACGAGTTCATAAGAAAAGGTCAGGATGCTAACAGTTCAGCACAGGATATTTCAGAATTTAGACAGAGAATTGACTGGTTTCTTGGTTCTGCAGAAAAATCAGCAAAAAGACCGATGAAAGCTGAGAAGTTTAATATTTCCTATGATATGGTGAAAACACCGTCAGACACGTATGGTATTATACGGTATAGTTTTAAGTGGAATAATTTTTCGCGCCATGACTCGCAAAAGATGTTCATAGGTGACTCTTTTTTAGACGGGATGGTGTTATCTTCGGATAATGTGCTTGTCATCAAAATCCCGGATGGTTATGAGGTCACGGCCACATCTCCGGGTTTTGATAAACGCGATGGGAATCGTTTAATATGGGATGGGACGCTGTACCGCAGTTTTGGAAAAGGAGAACCCGCTCTTGTACTTTCACATGCAGGCACAGGTTATTTTTCATGGTTTGCTATAGCGATTGTAATGGTCGGCTTGTTATCAGGCGCCTCGTTCCTGATATGGAAAAGAAGCTATAAACGTGATTTAACGGCCAGGGATAATGCTGATGCACCGCCAGTTGCGGCTAATACAGATTTGGTGGCCCCACAGGCAAAAGAGGATATGGAAGATGAAGAAATGATAGAACAGTTCCTGATAAAACACGGAGGGGAGGCATATCAATCCAGAATAGTAAAGGAAAGCAGGTTCTCAAAGTCCAAAATAAGTCTCGTTCTTGCCAAGATGAAAGATGAAGGGCGCATATTGAAGATCAAAAAGGGGAAAGAAAACCTTATACGGCTTGCCAACAAATAAAATTTCTTTAGGTTATCGGCGTTTACACCCGGATATCAAACTATATTAACTTACTATTAATGTCAACAATCAATCAGTAAATTTTAATACTAATGTGGTGGAGTTGCTATATAAAAATGAGAAAATCAATAATTCTGTTTATTCTTTTATTATTATGGGCAAACGCAGCAGCAGCCCAGTCTATTATCACAATTGAGATTAACGGGAATGGCAACGCCCTGTGGACGATGGAGAAGCGGCTGCCTTTTACCAAACCCCAAATAAACGAATGGGAGGCAGCCATAAAATCTGGACAGAACATATCCCAGTACAATGTTATTTCAGAATTTAACGACACGATCAACTTGTTCATTGTCTCATCTCAAAATTTCTCGAACCGCTCTATGGAAGTTGAAGAATTCAATAGCTCCAATATATCCTATGATACATCAAAAACCCTGGATGGAGGCTTTGGGATTGTCCGCTACAGTTTCTGGTGGAAAAACTTTTCAGTTATAAACTCCTCAAATATTTACATAGGGGACGCTTTTTTAGATGAAATGGTAATTTCTTCTGCCACTGCACTTATTATCAAAATGCCAAATGGCTACGAAGTCCAGAATGCGACTCCGGAATTTGATAAGCGGGATGGGAACCGCTTGATATGGGAGCCATCATACCAAAACTTCAGCAAAGGAGAACCCTATCTTGTACTCTCACCTGTTGATAGCATAAACATAACAGCTGTAGAAGCCCCTGAAGATGAGCCTTCGCCCTGGCCGGCTATTATTATAATCATTGCAATAATTATTTTAATATCGATCGTTTTTGTGATAATATGGAGAAGAAAGCGATCGGCTAATGTGGAAAACGAAACAGGTCAATTAACTGAAAACGAAGCACCTTTACCAGCACCAGCTGATCTAAATGAAGAATTTTTGGGTTATGAAGATATGATAGAGAAATTCCTAATAAAATCCGGCGGGCAGGCTTTCCAATCAGATATCGTTAAGGAGAGCGGACTCTCAAAATCCAAAATAAGCATCGTTCTTGCACAGATGAAGGAAGAAGGAAGGGTTCTCAAGGTAAGAAAAGGCAAGGAGAATATAATAAGACTGGTAAAAAAAATCGAACCGCAGAATTAAATCTTAAAAATCAAACAAAGAACTCTGTGATTTTACATCCTTAGCGGGCTTTTCCTCGGGTTTTTCTTCTATTTCATTTTCAGCCTTTTGAAGCTTCTTAGCTCCGAATCCTCCGAATAATTCTATTTCATGCTCTGTCTCTTTTTCGACAAGAGATTGCGCCCTTTCGTATATCTTTTCTACTTTTTTCGTGACTGATTTTGATTGGATAAGAAATGCGATTTCCTCGGGAGTAAGGCCGAGCAAAGCTGCAACATGTGGGGCATATTCATCGTTATTTAAAATTAACCTGAAAAACGGGAACAATTGTGAACGGGTGTAACTCATAGACACATGACAATGGGTCCCTATTTTCATGGCTGTAGAATCCCTTATCTGCCTTATGCCTTTTGTCTGCCCGAGTTTTCTCCACAGGGAAGGCGGCTGGAACTTTACAAAACCTGTGGAGCGATTGGTGCGTGCCACAACAATGCCTGCGGTCATCATTACGCCTGCATACCTCCACATATTATAATTCTGCCTTCTCCTTACCCGTCCCAGAAAAATGGACGCCCTTGAAAGATGATGATACCCTGCCGCAAGATTGGCCGGGTTTGTATATTCAAGCGGCAGGTTTTCATCCACCCACTGGATAAAATCCTCCGGATTCTCATCAAGATTAAAAGTAGCCTTGTGGGCCTCAATAATATTTGTGCCCTTAAAGATCTTTACCAGTACCTTGAAGATGTTCTCCTTTGTATCCCTTTCACCTGTGATGATATCCTCTGGCCCAATCTTTATTCTCCCCTGGGCAACGGCCTGAAGATCATTTATAGCGCTTCTCAAATCACCATTGGCACTCTCTGCTATCTTCTCCAGCACGTCCAGCCCGCAGGTTATATTCTCAGCCTCTGCAATTCTTTTAAGAACAGGGATCATTGAACGTGAGGCCACGGAATTGAACTGGATTGGTTTGCAGGCACTTCGAAGTCCTGCCGACATATCATAAAGCTCATTGGCAATCAGAATTATCGGCTGGCGTGTCTTTTTTATCAGCTCAGTGATAGCCCTTTCTCCCCCCCTGTCCGCATTTCCATGTATATTATCTGCTTCATCCATTATCACAAGCCTTTTCACATTGCTACCTTCAAGACTGCCCAACCTTGAAGCAGAGCCAGCCACTTTTTCGATTATATCCGCCGTGCGCTGGTCACTTGCATTCAGTTCGATGATCTCCCACCCCATTTCGTATGCCAGGGCATGGGCAGCAGTGGTCTTGCCAATGCCCGCCTTTCCGTATAACACAACTGCCCTGTCCTGAGGGATACCTTTTCTCCAGGATTCTGCCCATGACCTGAGTTCCCCAACTGCCTTATTATGGCCGACCACCTGTGAAAGTATCTGAGGGCGGTATTTCTCCGCCCAGTCAAGGGATGTCATGATTTATACAAACTATATTGCAAATGTTAAATACATATCTTTTCATTAGAATCCCAAATGAAATTAAACGCTATCCAGCTTTTTATAAATTCATCTATAATGATGGCAAATCTTTTTATTCCAGTACTTGCCAGCAGCCTTGGCGCATCAGGGACACAGATTGGTTTAATCGGTGCCGCCTATGGAGCCTCCCTCTTTATTTCAACTTACATATTCAGCAGGGCGGCTGAAGCGTTTTCTCCTAAAAAACTTCTATATGCAGGTTTTTTAAGCGCAGCCATAACTTTTCTCCTCCAGATATTTGCTACCGATCCCTTAAGCCTGGGAATCATACGCGCTCTTGCAGGATTTAGTGTGGGTATATACCCGGCGGCACTTTTGCTTTATGTTTATAACTTAAAAAGAAGCATCGGGAAATTCAGTTCTTTTATGCCTATGGGATGGGCTATCGGGAACCTGCTGGCAGGATTGATCGCTATTTACTGGACCGTCAGAGAGGTTTTTATTTTTTCATCCTTCTTTTTTGCAGTGGCTTTTTCAATTACGCTAAGTCTTCCCCCCACCGAAGTTCGTACAAGAAAGAGCGGGAATTATCTTTCATCAGATATCCTGAGAAAAAACTGGAACATCTACTTTGGGTTTTTCCTTCGCCAGATCGGGGCTAATAACGTCTGGATAATATTTCCCCTGTATCTTGTAAGCCTTGGTGCAAATGAATTGGAGGTTGGGATACTTTATGCTATTAATCCTGTCCTGCAATTTTTTATCATGAGGCGGCTTGACAGTTACAATACCACGTCCCTCATTCATGCAGGGGATATATTTTCAGCAGCAGCATTCATAGCTCTTATACCACTGACCACATATTACCAGGCAATTCCCGGATTGATCCTGATAGCGTTTTCCTATTCCAGCCTTTATGTGGGCTCTACGCGCATGCTTATTGATACAAACGAAGAAAAAGGCGCAGCCGCAGGGTTGCTTAATTCGTCGATCGCATTTGCATCAATAATCGGTTCCCTCATAGGCGGCATCATTCTTGAGCATTATGGTTTCAGGGAAGTTATGGCATCCGGGGCGCTTTTTGCTATACTGAGTTACGTTGTTATACGTTTTAGCGGCAAACCTCAAAAAAGTTCCTGAGAAGGTCGTTCCCTCTCCGGGTATGCGAGACTTCAGGATGCCACTGGACACCATAAAGAGGTTTTATTTTATGTTTCATGGCTTCGATCTCGCATATCCTGGAACGTGCCAGTCTTATGAAATCGGGAGGTAGAACGCTTACCTCATCAGCATGCGATGCCCATACGTTCGTCTTCGGGCCCAACCCTTTTAAGATGTCGTCTTCTTCAAGAATCTCTATTTCGACGGCTGCATAACCGCCTGTTGCTCCGGTTCGCACCCTGCCGCCGTAAGTTTTTGCCATTACCTGGTGGCCGAGGCAGATGCCAAGGATAGGCAGGTCGAGTTCTTTCACGTAAGCGCTGCAATTGCCTGCACGCTCAAGGGCCGGCCCGCCGCTCAATATGAGGCCATCGGGCTCTTGGGATAATACATCTTCCAGGGAAGATGTATTTTTCATGAGCACCGCTTCCTGGTCAAGGTCGCGAACTGCGCGGTGAATCAGGTGGCAGGTCTGGCCATAGTTGTTGATTACGATGATTTTTAGCATTTATTTATCCGGGATCTCAGCAAGCTTTATTCCGGCTACACCCATCAAGATCACATATACAAGAAGGGCAATAGTATAACCATATCCAGAGGATGCAGGTATTACAAGTTTTGATGCAGCTATTAAAATAATAAAAATCACCAGTGAGATAATAGCGGTGGATATCTCAAGTTGCGTTTTCTTCATAGAACCACGCGTTTTGCATCGATTATGCCGTCTACAGATTTAATTTCATCCAGTACCTCATCGCCCACATCGCTGTCGATGTTAAGCACCATGATGGCTTCGCTGCCGATATTAAGCCTGCCAACCTGCATCCCTGCAATATTGATGTTGTTCCTTCCAAGTATCATACAGCAGGGGCCTATAATATTGGGGTGGTCCTCATGTTTTGCAACAACCATATACCTTGAAGGCAGAACATCGATTCGATAGTTATCAATTTGTACGATCCTGGGTTCCTTTCCTACGATAGTACCGCTGACAAGCTTCTCTTCGTTTTTCTTGCTTAATTTTACGGTAACCTGGCTTGAATAACCCTCGATTGTCTTTGATTTGCTTTCGACCACCTTTATCTTTCGCTCTTTTGCAATGCCGGGCGCATTTACGTAATTCACGCCAGCGCCAAGCACAGGTTCAAGCAGCCCTTTTAATACTGCAAGGGTTAACGGCGCTACGTTTTGCTCTGATATCTCTCCGCAGTATGATATCTCGACCTTTTCATAATTGGTCCCTATAAGCTGCATACAGAGCTTGCCCATTTTCTCAGCAAGGGGAAAATAAGGCTCAAGGATTTGCATTGCCTCAGCTTTTATATAAGGCATGTTAATGGCATTTTTCACAGGAAAGCCCTTCAGGGCGTTCACTACCTGCTCGGCAACCGTAACTGCGACATTGACCTGTGCTTCTTCGGTCGATGCTCCAAGGTGTGGTGTTACGATAACGCGGTCAAGTTCAAGGAGGGGGCTGTCAAAAGGCGGCTCTTTTATGAAAACATCTATTGCAGCGGCGCTAACTATGCCTTCCCTGACCGCATTTGCAAGAGCTTCCTCATTGATGATACCCCCTCTTGCGCAGTTTATGACACGCGAGCCTCTTCTCATTACAGCGAATTCCTTTGTATTTATAAGGTCTTTAGTCTCTTTAGTGAGCGGCGTATGTACTGTTATATAATCCGCCCTTTTTACTATGTCAATAACCGTGGTCAGTTCCACGCCCAGGTCGCCTGCTCTCTCAGGCGAGATAAAAGGGTCGTATGCAAGCACTTTCATTTCCATTCCCTGCGCGCGTTTTGCAACCTCGGCCCCAATCCTGCCAAGTCCTATAATCCCGATAATCTTATCCCTGACCTCAACACCCATGAATTTCTTCCTGTCCCATTTCTTGCTCTTGAGCGAGGCATTTGCCTGCGGGATATTCCGTGACATTGCCATCATCATTGCAATCGTGTGCTCGGCCGCTGAAATTGTATTGCCCTCAGGGGCATTTACAACTATAATACCCTTATCTGTCGCGGTATTTACATCAATATTGTCAACGCCCACACCCGCGCGGCCTATGATCTTGAGTTTCTTGCCTGCATTGATGACATCTTTTGTTACCTGCGTTTCGCTGCGGACGATAAGCGCCTCGTAATTACCTATCCTTTTTATGAGTTCGGATGGTTCAAGACCCGTTGCTATGTCCACATCAAATTCATTTTTCAGTATCTCAACCCCTTTATCAGATATCGGGTCACTTACAAGTACTTTCACGTTTATCACCAGACAAGTCCGTCTAATAGGATTACTAGCATTTCAGCCTTTCGTTTCACCCGCCGGCTTTTATCCCCGCAATCTAAGCCAGGAATCCCTTTACCTTTTGTGCTGTATTTTTCATTTCCAGAAGCATCATACCCATCTGGATATCCTTGCCTGTCAACGCAATCAGAAGAACCTCTCCGGCCTGGAGGGTTACGACCCTGTAGTTTTCGGATTCAAATATTAACATATTAATATTCTCTTCAGAAAGTTCTTCCATGGTCTTGCTTGCACTCTTGAAGGCGGCAGCACCGTACGCTGCGAAAGTCTCTTTGTGGATATTGTTTGAAGATGTACTGGACATGATGAGCCCGTCACGTGTTACTATAGCCGAAGACATGATATTTCCGGCAGATTTCTCCAACTCCTGGAGTGTAAGCAAATATAATTCAGCTTTTGTTGTCATATGTTCCGTGTAATTGTTTTGATAATTTTCGAAGCATCCTTGTCAGGATATACATGGAGATAATTGCAAACAGGCCGAATAATGTCTCAATTATTTCACGGATAGAATAGGATACTGTAAAGCCCTGCGTTTCAATCAGCCCGAGGAATTTCCATGTCAGGGCCAGGTAAGCCGAGAACTGGAAAAACATGAACACTTTCACAAAATCACCCGTGGTGCGCGTCCCAAGCATATATGCCGTATAAATGGTTACCAGGCTCCCGATTATCCATGTAATATTCTCTATGGCTCCCATCGCGCTTTTTAGATTTCCGGGATCAGAAATATATAGGTATGACCAGATGACAGGGAAGATAAGCGCAAGAGCATATGGTATATAAATAATTACTCCGGTAATTCTCCTTCCATGACACAGGATCAAGAATATAAAAAATAATGCAGTAGTCATGAATATTGCAGACCATATGCCAAAAATATATCTTATCGATCCTATCAGCGGCTCTTTACTAAGATGCCCCAATTCACGTATCCCGAAAAAAAAGAAAGCAAGGAACAGGAAAGTCCACGGAGCATCGCCGATATTCCAGATGCGCCTGTTCCTGAAAGCTATGATTACAAGAATAAGTGATATCCACCACATGACATTCGAAAGGATGACATGCAATCCTATGCTCTCTTCAAGACCGTATGAAGATAAATCAATCATAATTAATATTATTATCTCCTACTATATAGTATTTATTAAATCCGAGTAAAATATAATATATATAACATTTAAATAGATAATATTGATTTTATTTTACCGCCACTATCTTCACGATATCCCCATTCTTCAACTCGTATTTCTCTCCCAGCCTCATCCTGGTACGCGCATCCACAGCATAAAGAAATCCTTTGCCTATATCGGTGTGGATATGAAAAGCCAGGTCCTTAGGTGTACTTCCTTTTTTCAGCAGGAAGGCGTCAGGAAGGATGTTCCCTTTTTTATCTGTGAATTTGTTCTCATCCTCTACAGGGTAAACAACTATCAGGCCAAGCAGGCTGAATACTGTTTCATTGATGCATTTCTGGATTCCCGTGCCCCGGTATTTCTTAGCAAGGAGACGTATTTTCATGAGTGCTTCTTTCTGGGTTTGTGAGAGGCCCGGAGATTCATGGAAATCTTCATCTCCTGGTACATATTTGATCGCACCGCTTTTATCCGCGAGGCGCAGGGCCACCTCTGCTGCCGCACTTACAGGCAAGGCCCCGGCTTTCAGGAGCCGTTCAATATTCTCTTCCGGAGCAGCATCTATTTTATTTGCAGCTATGATGAGGGGTTTGCTCTCAGACCTGAGCATATCCGAAAGTTCTAAGATCTCCCCATCAGTCCACATGTGAGGTTTGTCACGGGAAAGTTTCAATCTCCCAAGCACGGTTTTAACATGGGATTCCGTAATCCCCGCGCCTTCAAGCTGGGATGCTATTGTCTCTTCAAGTTTCAATCCCTCTGCCTGGACTTTTCGCGACAGTCTCTCCCAATTACGTTTCAGGATCCCGAAGATCCACATGGTTATTTCGTGTTTAAGGAATTCTATATCCTGGAGAGGGTCGTGGGAGCCGACAGGAACCACATTTCCCTCAATATCAGTGCCGCCTGATGCGTCTATTACATGGATTATCGCCTTTGCCTGCCTCAGGTTGTCAAGGAAGGCATTACCCAGTCCCCGCCCTTTGTGTGCATCTGGCACAAGCCCGGCGACATCGATCATTTCTATCGGCACAAAGCGTACGCCATCCCTGCAGTTCCCGCAGTCCAGTTTTAATTCCCTGCATGGGCATGTTGTCCTGACGTAAGCAACACCGTGATTGGCGTCGATTGTCGTGAAGGGATAATTTGCGATCTCAACATTTGCCAGGGTCGCTGCCTTGAAAAACGTTGATTTCCCGGAGTTGGGTTTTCCTGCAAGTGCTATTGAAATGGCCATGCCATTAATACATTTCCTGTGGACTTAATCCTTATCTTTATGATATAGGCATCTTTATATTCTCTTACTTTAACTATTTGTTAGCACTTCTCCAACCGTCCCGGAAATGATTATTCAGCAACATGCCATCAGGAAATATTGATTACGATAAAATATATCAAGATGGGATAATAGAAGTTTAGAGTATAAATAAAGCAATAAAAAATCTTCTCAGGTAATCACTATGAAACTTGCATGGGGTATCACAGGCGCGGGGCATTTCCTGCGCGAAAGTTTTGATGTTTTTAGAAAGCTCAGGGCAGACGGTCTGAAAGTCACGACTTTCGTATCGCGGGCAGGTGAGGAAGTCATCAGGATGTATGGCCTGCGGGAAACCCTTGCCGATATTTCAGGCGGTAAATACCTTGAAGAGCTGTTTTTTGAAAGCGGGCATGGAGCAAGCGTTCCCAAGACCGGCAGGTTCTTATTGCATAAATACGATGCCCTGGTAGTCTCACCAGCCACATCCAACACCACAGCAAAGATCGCTTACGGGATAGCGGATACGATCGTAACAAATGCGGTGGCGCAGGCCGTAAAGGGAGATGTGCCGGTTTTTATCGTTCCAGTGGATATTTCAGGGTATGTCGAATCAAAAATGCCGGTTTTTATTGACCGTGAAATATGCATGAAATGCGAGCTATGCCCGCCTCTTGAAGACTGCCCTGTAAATGCAATTACCGACCAGATAGACCTGTTAAAGTGCAGTGGATGCGGGCTTTGTGTTAAATTATGCAGTTATGGTGCCATAAGAGGCGGGATGGCGAAACTTAAAGTAAGGGATATAGATGCCAGGAATGTAAAAATATTACGTAAACTTGAAGGAATAACCGTACTTGAGAATCCATCAAATATCCCGGATACGGTTGAAAAGCTAAAATCCATGCAAAAGTTGAAGTACTAAATGAAATAAAATGAAGGGAGGTCATATAATGTTTCCCAATAAAAAAGTTCAAACATTGATAGGTACACGTGTACAGGTTGAGATGAAAGGTGACAAACATACTCTTGAGGGAAAGCTTGAGAGTGCGGATGATAATTTGAATCTACACCTTGTTGATACTTACGAAATTGCTGATGGTGTAAAGGCGCGCTCTCTCGGTTCGGTAGTATTAAGAGGAAATAATATCATCTTGCTATGTCCTATAGGGGAGTAGAATGGAAATTGAAGATAAAGTCCTGAGATTGATAAAATCCAGAAAGAAGGGGATTTTACAGAATGAGCTCTGGAAGAAAGCAGAGATAGACCGCCGCAAATGTTCCCGGATAATTGATAAATTGGAAAAAGAGGGAAAAATAATCAGGGAACCGGAAACGGATAACGGTACAAGGACTTTTCGCATCAGGTTTTTAGAGAAGAAAGAAGAAAAAATAAGGGATTTCAAGCTGTTGTTAGTTGATGATTTGATCGAGCCCTGCGCCGGCTGTGCGCTTGAATGTATACCTGAACACTGCATGCCCCTTACGGAATGGGTTCTTTGCCTTGTTGATGAAGAGTAATGGGAAAACAGACTTTCTGATACCCGCAATCCAAGCAGAATTGCTTTTTCCACTCTTCCATTATTAAGGGCAATTTATCTGAAATAATTTTCCAATCAATTATCATACCAGGATTGAATTTCAGCAATCTTAGGGCATCTTTATCCTGAAGCATTATCTTTTCGTCTGTATATTCATTACTTGAGCATTTGTTGTTCTTCAGGTAAGGACACCTGGTGCACACATCATCAGGTCCTTTTACTATCACTATATTCTCTCTCTGAACGACTGAATAAATATTTTTAATGAACTCTTCAGAATAACCTTCACCTCTGAAGAAATTGAGGCAAATAAGGTGATGACCCCTGAGTCTTGCTTTCATTGATCAATCCTTCTTTCCAAAAAATCTCTCATGATATCACTTTTGTAGATGATTCATAGAATGATATAAAATTATCCTTTAACTTCTATTCCAGAAATAACTTTCTCATTATTTTCCGCACCAATTTATTGTGAGAGGAACTTAGATTACATTTATTATCATAAATGACGTTTGTAATATGGGGAAAACATCAATGAAGATTAAACTGAGTAGTGTATTTGTAGACGACCAGGATAGAGCCATTAAATTTTATTCTGAAGTTCTGGGTTTTGTTAAGAAAAGTGACATTCCTGTGGGGAAATTCAAGTGGCTGACAGTTGTCTCACCAGAAGAGCCGTACGGTACCGAGTTGGTTCTTGAGCTTGACGACAATCCGATAGCCAAAGCGTTCAAAAAAGCTCTTTTTGAGAAGAAGATACCTTTAACCGCATTTGTTGTTGAGGGTATTCAAAGAGAATATGAAGGAATGAAGAAGCTGGGTGTGAAGTTTACACAGGAGCCAACAGAAACGGAACTGACAACACAGGCCATATTTGATGATACCTGCAGTAACCTTATCCAGACCTATCAGACTGAAAATATGAACAGAGGACTCATCGCCAGAGCATCAATTACTATCAATGCCCCTATTGATAAAGTGTGGGATGCGCTTGTAGAGCCTTACATGATAAAACAGTATATGTTTGGAACTAATGCAGTCTCGAACTGGCAGGAAGGTAGCCCTATTGTCTGGAAAGGGGAATGGCAGGGAAAAAAGTACGAGGACAAGGGCTTGATCCTCAAGCTGGAGCCCGGACACATGATCCAGTACAGCCATTTCAGCCCCCTTTCAGGCCAACCGGACCTGCCTGAAAATTATCACATCGTGACTATTGAGCTATCAGACAAAGGAGGACAGACAATTGTTTCTCTCCAGCAGGACAACAACGCAACCGAAGAAGCTCGTGAGCACTCTGAAAATAATTGGAAAATGATGCTTGAGGGCTTGAAGATGTTATTGGAGAAATAATTTATGACCGACGCAGTCAAGAAACTTTTTGCGGAATACGAGAAAGCATTCAATGCACTTGAGGTTGAGAAGCAGGTGTCATTCTTTGCGGAACATTTCATTTCAGCGGGTCCGAGGGGCAGTATCGCGCAGGGAAGAGATGAGTTCGCTAAAATGGCGAGTAAAGCCGCAGAATTCTACAGGAGCGTGGGACAGACATCCGCAAAAATTCTTTCCATGGAGGAAACCGAAATCACCAGAGAATATTCCATGGTCAAAGTCCACTGGGGGGCGACGTTTGCGAAGACAGGAAACAAACTGATTGAATTTGATGTTACAGATTTTATCCAAAAAACCGGCCTGGAGCCAAAAATCATTATGTTCATAGCTCACCAGGATGAGGAGAGAGCTATGAAAGAGCTCGGTCTCTTAGGTTGAATCTGTGAGACTGCGAAAAATCCTTATATCATCGAACATATAATTATCTTATTGGGGGAAATCTGATGAAAATGAATCCAGTAGTGCATTTTGAAATGCCGTATGAAAACCGCGAACGCCTCGTAAAGTTTTACGCGAAGGCTTTTGGCTGGCAGATGCAGAAGCTTGGTTACAAACAAGTTGACGTGCTTGGCTATTCGCTTGGTGGCGGCGTGGCATTCCGCTTCGCAGTACAACATTCGACGATGGTCCGCCGCTTGGCGCTGATTTCGACGGGCTATGCTCAGGATGGCTTTTATCCCGAAATGCTGCCCATGCAGGCGCAGGTGGGGGCGGGGATGGCGGAGTCCATGAAAGACACACTCATGTATCAGTCCTACAAGGCGATCGCACCGCATCCGGAGGAGTTCCCGAAGCTGCTCGATCGGATGGGAGAGTGGATGCGCATGCCCTACGACTGGTCAGAGGATGTAAAGAAGCTGACCATGCCTGTGATGCTCATCTATGGCGACAGCGACATGTTCCGTCCCGAACACATCATCAAGTTCTATCAGCTCCTCGGCGGCGGTTTAAAGGATGCCGGCTGGATGCGCGAACATATGTCACAGAACCGGCTGGCGATACTTCCCAACCTCACGCACTACGAAATCGGCTCCGCGCCCGAGCTGGTGCGGACCGTCCTGCCATTCTTGGATAGCAGGCACCAAAGTCGAAATAAGGGGGAACAACCATGAGAAAACTTGTTGTAACCACATTCGTAACGCTTGACGGGGTCATGCAGGCGCCCGGGGGACCGGAGGAAGATCCGACCGGCGGTTTTACCTATGGAGGTTGGACTGTCCCATACTTTGACGAAGACGAATATCTGGGTAAGGTCATGGGAAAGCAAATGGCGGGCGAATATGATATGCTTTTGGGAAGAATTACCTATGACATCTTTGCCGGCTATTGGCCAACGCATACGGAGGGATGGCCTCAAGTTAACAAGATTACGAAATATGTTGTTTCAAAAACTTTGGAAAAACGAACTTGGGAAAACACTGTTGTTATAAAGGATGATAACGAATTAAAAAAGTTGAAAAACTCGGAAGGACCGGATTTGCAAGTGTACGGCAGCGGCAATCTCATCCAGACTTTATTGAAATACGATTTGGTTGACGAACTTTGGCTGAAAATTTTTCCGATTATCTTAGGCACAGGCAAGCGCTTGTTTGCAGAGGGTACTATTCCAGCCGCATTTCAGCTCATTGATTCAAAAGCAACACCCACCGGTGTGATTGTGGCTTCTTACCGGCGTGCCGGAGAAGTAAAAACAGGATCGTTTGGGCCTGATAATCCAAGTGAAGCGGAAATTGAAAGACGTAAACGACTTGCCCATGAGGGTAAGCGCAGGAAAACCTGACAGGAGTAAAATTATGGCAACCATCACACAAAAAATCACTCCCTTCTTATGGTTTGACCGCCAGGCCGAAGAAGCGGCGAAATTTTACACATCCGTTTTCAAAAATTCCATGGTCGGCAGGATAACCCGTGCCAGCAAAGCAGGTTTTGAAGATCACGGGCTGCCTGAGGGCACGGTAATGACCATTGAGTTCAAGATTGAGGGACAAAGATTCATTGCATTAAACGGCGGTCCTGTATTCAAATTCAATCCATCTATATCATTTCTTGTCGCCTGTAATACGAAGGAGGAAGTCGATGGATTATGGGAAAAACTGTCGCAAGGAGGCAGCGCACTTATGGAACTTGGCGAATATCCTTTCAGTGAAAAATATGGATGGGCGCAGGACAGGTATGGTCTTTCCTGGCAGGTGATGTACATTGGCATTCATGAGATGAAGCAGAAAATCACCCCGACGCTTATGTTTGTTGGCGAGCAATGCGGGAAAGCAGAAGCAGCAATCAATTTTTACACATCGGTCTTCAACAATGCGGAAGTTGGCGACATCTTCCACTACGGCAAAGGCGAGGAACCCGACAAAGAAGGATCAATAAAGCATGCCGACTTCACGCTTGAGAATCAGGGATTTGCGGCCATGGATAGCGCTCGTAAACACGATTTTAACTTCAACGAGGCTATTTCGCTTATGGTTGAATGCGTGAACCAGGAAGAAATCGATTACTACTGGGAGAAACTCACAACGGATGGAGGACAGGAAAGTGTATGCGGCTGGCTCAAGGATAAGTTCGGTGTTTCATGGCAGGTCGCTCCCGCTATCCTCCTTGAGATGCTGCGAGACCGCGATAAAGAGAAGGTGGAACGCGTTACCAATGCTTTCCTGAAAATGAAAAAGTTTGACATTGGGGAATTAAAGAAAGCGTATGGGGGAAATAAATAAAAAAAAATCAAAATCTTTAAAAGTTAATGAGAAAACATTATGACAAAACTAAACATCTACCTAAATTTTGCGGGCAATATGGAAGAAGCGTTTAACTTTTATAAATCCGTTTTTGGCGGAGAGTTTACGTCTGTTTTCCGATTCAAGGATATGCCGATGGAAGGCGTAAATATCCCGAAAGAGGATGAAAACAAAATCATGCACATCAGCTTGCCAGTGGGTAAAGACAACGTGTTAATGGCGACTGATTCTCTTGAATCGCTCGGAATGAAACTAACGCAAGGCAACAATGTTTACGTTTCCGTCCATCCGGAAAGCAAAGAAGAGGCGGACAGGTTATTATTGAATGGCTGCCGGGAGGATTTTTTCTTCAACAGCGCGGAGAGATCGAATTTATGGGCTTTAAAATCCAGAGCTTAGAAATTATCGGTATTCAGGGTAATGTCGTAACACACTGGACGAAAGGATCGAAGTATACAGCCACATTCAGTGAGAATGGCAATACCCTTTCAGGTGGCTGGCGGCCGGAAGAAGAGGCAAGGAAAACTCCGGAAAACACATACAACGTGACGATGAACCGAGTAAATCAAAACAACACCAGAATATAGCAGAATCATTTCCAGAAGATGGGGCTAAAATTGTGACACTGGACAGCTGTATGATGCTCAACGACGGCTATTCCCGATTAGATTGTGAAAGGGGACACTCATGACAGATGCGCACTCAGCTTCCAGCACGCGAAACTCGAGATTCATTAAGGCTTCTCAGGAGGTTCTCTATCGAGCGTTTACCGATCCCGCAGCCCTGGCTGTCTGGCTTGCACCGGGAGAGATGACCGGCCAGGTCCATAGTTTCGACCTCAAAGTGGGTGGAGGGTATCAAATGTCGCTATACTATCCCTCATCCGAAAAAGCATTCCGCGGCAAGACTTCAGACAGGGAGGACAGATTTACTGCACGGTTCATGGAACTTACGCCACCCAGAAGAATCGTTCAAGCGATAAACTTCGATTCGGCCGATCCGGCCTTCTCAGGAGAGATGATAATGGAGGTCACATTTGAGGCTGAAGGCGGTGGAACAAGGGTGACAATCTTGTTCAAGAACATCCCGTCGGGAATTCGACCAGAGGACAATGAGGCTGGCACACGGTCAACACTTGAGAAGCTGGCTCGCTATGTCGAGTAGGGAACAAATCGATCTGATTGGGATCGAAAGCCAAAATGGAAGGCGAAAATCCTTATATCATCGAACACATAATTATCTTATTAGTGGGAGAGTCTGATGAAAATGTTACCTACCAAGGGGGAATAGATATGGCTGAAAAAATAGCAGGAAGAAACATCGCAAAGAACACTGAGGAGTTTGTCATCACGCGGATTTTTGATGCGCCACGCGGGCTTGTGTGGAAGGCATGGACATATCCCGAACGCGTGAAGCGCTGGTGGGGACCGAAAGGCTTCACTGCGCCTGTTATCAAGATTGATTTACGTGTAGGAGGAAAGTATCTATACTGCATGCGGTCGCCTGAGGGTCAGGATTTCTGGTCTGGAGGGATTTTCCAGGAAATTGTCCCTCAAGAGCGGATCATTGCCACCGACTACTTCTCGGATAAAGATGGAAATAGAGTTTCACCCACACAATATGGGCTGAGCGAAGACTTCCCGCCAGAATCCAGGGTGACGATCACGTTCACTGAAGAAGTGGACGGGACGAAGCTCACATTAGCTTACCCGCTTCCTGAATCTGCTGCTGCCCGTGATGCAATATTAAAGAGCGGCATGGAACAGGGCTGGAATGAGTCGTTCGATAAGCTGGCCGAAAGTCTGAAGTGATAAAGGAGGAATATGCAAAAATTATCCCGCACTTATGGTTTGATGACAAAGCCGAAGAGGCTGTGAATTTCTATGTGTCGATTTTTAAAAATTCTAAGATTGGAAACATTACCCGCTACGGAGAAGAAGGGGCAAAGGCCGCCGGCCAGAGGGGACGGTAATGACCGTAACCTTCCAGCTCGGAGGTCAGGAATTCATGGCGTTAAACGGTGGCCCGGTATTCAAATTCACTGAGGCTATATCATTCGTCGTGAACTGCGGGACACAGGAAGAGGTAGATGAGCTGTGGGGAAAGCTGTCCGAGGGCGGCCAGAAAGGACCGTGCGGCTGGCTGAAAGATAAATACGGTACTGTCATGGCAGATTGTCCCGACTGTTCTGGGCGAGATGATGCAAGACAGGGATGTTGAGAAGTCGGAAAGAGTTATGGAAGCATTGCTTAAAATGAAGAAAATTGACATAGAAACTTTAAGATTTGAGAAATTTGAACCGAGAAACGGCGGGTCATGGCGATATATACATAAAGACAAAGACGGCAATGAATACGCGTTTCATGAAGTGAATCATGAGGTCACAGCCCCTGAGAGGATTATCAGCACATTTGAATTTGAAGGGCTTCCTGAAAAAGGGCATGTCATTCTCGAAACGGCGAGATTTGAAAGCTTATCTGATAACAGGACAAAGCTAATGTCTCAATCTGTCTTCCAGTCCGTTGCAGACCGTGATGGCATGCTCCAGTCTGGCATGAAAAGGGGTGTCAACGATTCATATGATCGTCTCGACGAGCTTTTGGCGAAAGGATTAATAAAAGGATAAAATAAAAATATGAGTACAAAACAATTGACAATTTGGTTCAGTACCATATCCATCATTCTTGTGTTCTGGGGGATAGTATTTGCTTTCTTTGGTCTTGATATTCTTCCAATAATAAACAGGGATATTTTGTTGCAGTGGGAAAGTGCACTTTACGGCGCAATTATGATGGGCTGGGGAGTAACACTTTTGATGGTCGGACGGATTGCTTTTAGCAGAAATGATACGGAGCTGTTGAAGGCTCTGCTATATGGGATAGTCCTGTGGCTCATCGTTGAAGGATTGTTTTCGGCCTACCTTGGGGTATGGTTCAATGTGGGTGTAGATATTGGTGTATTAATATTGTTCAGTTTCCCTATCATCAAAGTTCTTCGCTCTCATAAAGAAAAAAACCTGTGATTAATCTAACAAACACTATACATAGTTACTAAAATGGCAGAAATTCATGTGAAAAAAACAATGTCTACTTCCCCATTAATGCCAGCTTTTGCCCGCTCTGATATGCCTGCTCCTTAATTGACTTATATTGTTTTATCATATTATCCACTACGGGTTGCGGGATGTTGAAGTTTGATGCATATTCTGATAATCTTCCCTTATCTGCATTTACCTGGCCTGGAAACATCAAGCCCCCAACTGCCAGTTCAGAAATAACTATCCCGCCGTTCCCGCACGTAAATGCTGCAATCTTCAGGAACTCCAATGTCCCGGCAGTCATTTTAATATCCGAGTTTCCGCAGGTTGCAATTATAACACTGTTCCTCTTACCAGGGATACGGCACTTTCTTTCCTGGAGATTTCCTCCAGGTGGAAAAATCACCTGGGATACAAGCCTATCAAACAGATTTTTGAACTGGCCGGGAACGTGCTGGATATATACCGGAGATGCAAGTACAATCCCCTGCGCTTCTGCTATTTTGTCAATTATCCGGGTGAGATCGTCATCTGAATCTTCTTTTGTTATTCTGCAAACACCATTATTCTGCCTGCATTCCATACACCCGGTACAAAATGCAAGATTCAGATCGCCGATATTTATTTTTTCAACCGCTGCTCCACTGGAAACCGCTCCTTTTAATACCATGTCCACAAGAAGGTCAGTGCTGCTGCCTTTTCTGGGACTGCCTACAAGTCCTAATATTTTCATATTATCCTCTCTGGGTTGATCCTGTCAGGATCAGATGTATCGTATACCCAATAATAATATTTAAGTATATCGGACATCCAACATTGACCTGTGACAGATGATAATTGCCAGGAAGAATTACGTCCCCCCGAATGCTGTGATATGAGGGGGATGCTTTCTTTTTTAATAATGTGGTTTCTTTCAAAAAGACCCATGTATGGTGAGGAGATAGCACAGGAACTTGAAAAGATGAAAGGAAGTAAACCTACTCCTGGCACGATATATCCTGCATTAAAACATCTGCAAAATAATGGTCTTATAACCTCACGCAAAGACGGGAGGAATATTATCTATTCCCTTACGGAAAAAGGTACAACAACGTCAAAGAAGGCATTTGAATATTTTTGTATCATGTTTGAGCCGGTTTTCAGGGATTGCATAAAAGCGAAAAATCTTAAAAAGAACTGAGTTGAAACCAGGCTAAAAGTCGTAATGCTAGAATTGGGGCACGGATAAAACCGCTATGGTTTTAATCCTGCTTCCTGAGCGACTTTTAACGTCTCTTCAAAATCATTTTTGGAAACATGGAATTTAGGTTCTATAACGAATACTTTTCCATCCGGCTTTAGGATAGACTTGATTTCCCTGAAAAATCCCGTTTGATCCGAAACCTCATGAACCATGTAAAAAGCAAGTACAATAAAGATAAATATTATGCGTCATTGCTAAAAAGATAATGGAGGTTTGATTGATGGATACAAACGTCTTGGTAGCTATGATTACTGTCTCTGGAAGTATTTTGGCTGCTTCACTAACCTATTATTTTACAAAACGTTTGCAGACGAAAACTGAATGGCAAAATGAAAAAATGAATCATTATAAAGTTCTTTTATCTGCTATGTCTGATGTAGCCGTAGACGGTAAAGATAAAAAAGAAGCTAATGAACGTTTTTCATTGGCTTCAAATACAATATGCCTTGTTGCTCCACAATATGTGGTAACTGCATTAATGAAATTTCATGATGAAATAAAGTATTCTAATCCAAACAAATCAGTGGAAAGGCATGATGTTTTACTCAAAGAACTCTTATTAGCAATTAGAAAAGATATCGGTTTATCGAAGTCTGATAATAAAGATACCTTCGTCTTTCATTTAATAGGTTCAGCACCAAAATGAAAAATATGGCAACGGGCGCCTAATAGTGGACATACGACTACACTTCGCTCCACCTCCCCAAATTTTCAGCCAAGTCTCATACATCGCATGTCTACGGATGTTATGTGGATATTCACCTCTTTTTGCTTTCGACAAAAATAGTTGCACTTTGTCCCTTGTACATTGAAATCCACACCTATATTCTCATTCCATCAATCTAATGAACTCTTCTCTTGTAAATCCGGATTGCTTAATAATCGACATTAAAGTTCCCTTTGGTATGGGATCTCTTTTTGGGATGATTACGAGATACTTTTCTCCATGACTCCCTGTTCTTACTAAAGCAATATGACTGCCTTTACCCTTAATGGGTGCATAATCAAAACCAGCTTTAAGGAGACGTTTAATAATCTTATTTGATGGAACAGAAGGAAGTTTGCTCACACTGCCACGCCAATAGTCGAAGTAAATTTATTTGGGGAATATAAGGATGCTGCAAAATCATTCAAAATTCCCAGCGCTTTGGCATTCTCAAGATATAATTCAACAGCTTCTTTTAGATTTTCAAGAGCTTCTTCGGGTGTGTCACCCGCACTGGCAACTTCAAGTTCAGGGCATTTTGAAACATAAATATCATCTTCCTGCCAGATTATAGCTGTAACATTTAATTTTTCCATACTTTTCATACTTATTGAAGGGTACTTCTTGTTATTAACTTTTTGGTTGAACTCTTTCCCATTTTTAAATGCTTAACAGGCGCCTGAAAAGAAAACAAAACCTCTGGGAAACCGATAGAAATGCTAAACCCTGAGCATCCACATGATGCCCCCGACCTCGGTCGGGGGTAGTCACAAACCCCGGATTATAGACTATTGCAGTTACACTTATAACCTTTTATGACAATACGATGTTTGCCATGACTAACTTTGATGAATATCTAAATGAAAAACGATTGAATGGGGTAAAAGAAAACAGCTTGAATACAATTCGTTTTGTTCTTGAATCAATGGATAAGGTGAAATCACTTGACAAATGCAGCGAGAACGATTTAAAAAAGATAATTGGCAATCTCAAAGTCACTGAAAAGACAGCGAGTTTATATAAAGTGTATCTCAAGAATTATTTTAGATGGAAGGATGAACCGGATAAGGTCGCGTGGGTAAAATGTAAGAAGATAAAAACACACATCAAAGAAGATGACCTATTAACCAATGATGAAATAAAAAATATGCTGGCATCTTGTCAAAGTCCAAGAGAACAGGCTTTAATCTCTGTTTTATCTGAGAGTGCTTGTAGAATCTCCGAATGCCTCAACTTGAATATTGCAGACTTATCTAAAACCGATTACGGTTTTAAAATGAGAATCAGAGACGGTAAAACCGGAAGCCGTGATATAGCTTTAATAAATTCAGTTCCCCATATCATGCAGTGGTTAAACATTCATCCTTTACGAAGTAATGAAGATGCACCGTTATTTATCAATCTTGGAACGCGGGCACACCATGAACGCATGATAGGAACGGCAGCAAGGAAGCAAATAAGAGAGATCGCAAAGAGAGCAGGAATAAAGCGAAATGTGCATCCTCATCTATTCAGGCATTCGACATTGACACAGCTTGCAGGCGATGGAATGCAAGAGAGTATCTTAAGGAAGCTTGCAGGATGGGCGGGTAGTTCTGATATGCCAGAGGTCTATATCCATGTTGGAAATAAGGATGTTGAACAGGCACAATTAGCCAGGCAGGGGAAGGCGTCAATACAGCAGCGTATGTCCCAGAGTCCCTTAACAAAAGAATGTCCAAACTGTCATAAGGATATGCCAATAGAGGCGCAGTATTGCACCAATTGCAGCAAACATCAGGAATTAACCCCGATTGTTAAGAGATTGCTTGAGGAACATGAGCAGACCATAGCAGAAATGGAGACCATGAAGGCATTATTTAGCGAAGATACACTTAAAGCGATGATTGAAGCAAGGGTAAACGAAATATTATTGAAATCAAAATAAGTCAAAATAGGGTATATTTTATCCCACTTTAATGAAATATTATCCTATCTATGAAGAATAAAAGGAAATATTGTCCTATTTGTGGCAGAAAAGGATTGAGAAAAGACGGAATGCTAAGATTTATGCAACTTTATGAGTGCAAATACTGCGAATCTAAAACCGTTTATCCTAAAATCAGAAAGAAAAGCATCCCACATGCAACACCTTTATTCCTGAAATTAATTTTTCAGAGTTATTTAAATGCAATGAATCTTCAAAATAATCGATACGAAAAAATTTACTAACCCTTTGTTCGTTTTCTTGTGATACATGTGATACAATATCACAATTAACCTCTCCATAATGAAAATGATGTATCACAATAATGCAACATATATATTATATCCTTTATTGTGATATTGTATCACAATAATGATTAATTTATATATGTATGACAATAATATCATACAACATATTATTTTAAGTTATCGGTTTGTCCCCCTTTTTCACCTCATCACTTTCCATTTTATCTTTTTGATTTTGAAGAGCAAAGACGTATGCCATCTTAATTATTCTTCTGAGCAGCATGCTGTTATTGTTATAATCTGTATCCGGATCAACTTCCGTTAAGTGCTTCCGGATAAAGTCTATATAATTCCACTCATCTTCACCGTATCTGAAAGACTCCATATAGGGTGTGTTATTATCGGAGGCTTTTCGTGTCCTTCCCCTTCGTTCAATCCTCTTATTACTTGACCAATGAGAAGCCCCATAATCATTTGTCATATCTATCCCCTCTTTCTTTAGCTATCCTCTGAGCCTCAGTTTCAATATATTTCAGTATTTCAGAAAGAGAAGGTTTTTTATCCAGAAACTCCTTAATACTCATGGCTGGCACAATCCTTGAGATTTTGTTGGCTTGCGTCAGTTTGAAGCTTGTCGGTTTCATGGGCTGGCGCAATACCTTTATTTCTATCGACCTCATCACAAAGACGAGTTATAACATCGCTGAATGATGAATTCTCATCTTTCATAGCTTTGAGCCGTTCATAAACAACATTTCTTATTTGCAGCATTTTGCTCATTTTTTCTTCTCCATTGTTTATGTAAACGATTTAAGTATCATGAGTATAATAAGATGGATGAACTTGGCATGATATTTTTAAAAAAAGTAGATAAAGTAAGACCTGATATCGATACTGAGATACGCAAGCTTATTAAAATGGAATTACGCTTATATTTTTCATTTTTACGAGAAATCCCTTTCAGTCGCAGTTCTGAAATAGGATTATTAGTAGGATATTATCAGAGTTTTTTAAATAATATCTTTGATAAACCTCATACTTTGAAAGAAATTAAAGCAATCATCCAATATGATGGAAATGAAAAAGCGTTCAGGAAAGAAATAAAAATATTATTTGATGAAACAATACCACCAAGAAAAAGATATGAACGGGGAAGATGGTATCGATTAAAGGACACGAATAGATTGGAAAGGGAAGCAAATGAGATAAGGCAAAGATATGAAGCTGAAGCAAGAGGTAAATTTAAATTAAAATTTGGATTCGAGACCGAGAGTATAGAAAAAATAATAAAACAGTTAATTGAAAATGGCGAAGTTAAAGTACCTACTGAAGAAGAGTTCAAAGCACAGTTTGTTAAAATTTTTACCTAATGAGGCACATAAAAAAAGCCTCATAAATGCGATATGGGGCGTTATCTCGAATTGGTCAATGGTCTCCTATTGGCCAAGGTGAAGCGGGAAAATTGAATATATCAAAAATTATATGCACTTTCACCCAAGACAGACTTTTTTTATTTTTTTTAATGATTAGGTGCAAATAACATCAAAAAGTATTAATAGTGCCATTCCTTAATGACGATGCATGACTTATGAAGACGATTTTAAGAAGAATCTTACAGAATTAAAGATGGGGGCAGAGTTAACAACTTATACGAACAAAAAAAGTGAGATATCTAAAATAACAACTAAAGAGATAGTAATATATATTCAGAAGTCTAAGAAAAAAAGAAACATAGAAATCGCTGACATTGAAAAAGCCTATATCAATTTACGTGAAGGTAATAACATTGAAAGTATAAAAGAATCCATTGAAAGTATTATTGGAGATAAAAAATGGATTTATTCTTACGTTTGGGCTATTCTAAGCAATTTCAAGGATATTGAAACAAAAGGCAAACAACTATCTTATAAATATTAACTACCCTCAGATATATACGTAATAAAATAATAATCCTGACCTCAGTTTCAGGTTGTTTTTAGTTCAATCTTATTAAAAGTGTTGCACATAAATATAATTAACAACATAAATTCAAGTTCAATTTATGTTGGTAAATAAAAAATTAGATGATAAAACTGGATAAGGGTAACTTCAATTATCCATAACCCCGGACTTAAGGCCGTGGCCTGTAGATAGCGTTTTTGGCATGATGCACATCCTGCGTTCCAATGTATTTACTGACAACATTCCATCCATTTCCCAAAGACCCATGGAAACAGCCTTGCGTTCATCATAATATTCACTCTCACATCAGTCTTTCAGGTATTTTTTGTTTCCCTATCAGATCCCCGATATCCTCGCGTCCCCTTATGATATCAGCGATTCCATCTTTCACCAGTACCTCTGCGCACCTGGGTCTCCCGTTATACTGGCTGCTCATGCTGAATCCGTATGCTCCGGCATCAAGCAGGGCGATTATATCCCCTTTTTCCACGCGCGGAAGCATCCTGTCTTTTGCGAATACATCCCCGGTTTCACATATCGGCCCGGCTATGGTATAGGTCTCTTCAGGTTCTGAACCAGCTTTATTTGCCACGACCGCGTAATGGTAGGAATCATACATTGTGGGACGGACGAGAAGATTGAAACCAGCATCTACCCCAACGAAATTCTTTGCAGCTTTCTTGACCGTGTTTACGCGGGTGAGAAGGATAGTGGTATCGCCCACAATATAACGTCCCGGCTCAAGGATGAGTTTCGGTGAGATGCCGAGGGCTTTTGTCCTCTCCTTAAAAACAGGAAGTATCGCATCCGCATGGTCGCGCGGGGTCGGGGCAGTTTCCTCCTTTTTGTAAGGTATGCCAAGGCCTGAACCCATATCCACGAACTTAAGCTTTATTCCGAGTTCTGTTATTTTTCCGACAAGGTCCATCATTTTATGCGTTGCTTCGGTAAATGGCGATGTATCAAGTATCTGCGAACCTATATGGCAGTGGATGCCGCAAGGCGAAATCCCTGAAAGGCCTGATGCTTCGCGATAGGCGCTTACGACCTCATCGGCAGGTATCCCGAACTTGGAAGTCTTAAGCCCTGTAGATATCTTGGGATGCGTCCTGGGGGATACATCTGGATTAACGCGGAACGCGATTTCAATGGTTTTTCCTGAAATTTGAGCTATTTCGGATAATGTATGCATTTCATCGCGGGAGTCAACCGATACTCTAACTCCGGTCTCAACCGCTTTTTGAAGTTCAAAATCCGTCTTTGAATTCCCGTTAAAGAGGATCTTTTCACGTGGTATTCCTGCAAGAAGAGCCATATAGAGTTCGCCGTAGCTGAATACATCCGCACCCGCGCCCTGCCTTGCAAGCATCCGCAGGATAGCAAGGCTCCCGTTTGCCTTGGCCGCATAGTAGATATCGGCATCAGGAAAAGCCTTCCTGTAAGCTGAGAAGTTGTCAATGATGCGCGATTCATTGGTGACATAAAGCGGTGTGCCGTACTTTTCTGCAAGCTCGATCGTATCCATCCCGCTGATAACAAGGTGATTATCCCTTATTTCAAGGTGATTCTTAAGAGTGAACATAACGTTTTGATATATAATAAATTAACCAAAATTGGTTACACCCCCAAACTTCTTTTTATTTACTCTACTTTTTCGCCAAAAGCGAACTTTCTCATCACTTTATTCACTTTTATCTTGATTTTGTCGCCTACTTTTGTTTGCGGTACAAAGATGACAAATCCTTCAACTCTGGCAATACCATCACCTTTTTTTGCGATGTCATCTATCGATACTTCATAAGTCTCCCCAACTGCAACGGGAGCACTTTTTTCACTGTTTTCCATCACTATTACACATCCTTGCTGTTTGATTACAGACTAACATGATATACATAGGCGGTAAATATAACAATTTATTACCGTATATGCTTTACCTGGCAGCCTTAAATCTCTGTATGTTTTACATCTTTACTGTATATAAAACTGTTGATTTTTTGCTGTAGTGTATGCTGCCATGTATGCTGCCCAGCCCGAAAGTTTATATCACGATAAATTAACATATCTTTAATGGTAACCTCCAGTGTAAGGAAACGGCTTGAAGCCATAGAGCGTGATATCATACCTGCAATGTTCGTGGGTGTCCTTTCCAAGGATGATAAATGGTTGAAAAATACGCTTGAAAATACCCTCCCCTCTCTTGAAGCGCGCGCCCTCCGGCTGGCGCAGGAATGTAAGAAGAACGGGGAATGCGGTGAAGGTGAGGCACTGTGTGATGAGGCGCGGATCAGGGCGGTATTTCAGGAAACGCGTGTCAAACTTGAAAAAGAGCACCTGACAAGGGAATCAAGGACGAGGTTTCAGCATTGAATTGGAGATGGTTATAAGTCGTGGTGGTAGTTTGGTAAGGATGCAATATCTTTCTTTAATCCCTAATTTGACAGAAACACAAATTTTATAATGATAAAATAGACCTACCATAACTGTTTACCAAATAAGCTATGTATTATATAAATCTATAAATACGTA
>VEPN01000036.1 GCA_012026835.1 Candidatus Methanoperedens sp.
CGGATAAATCAAATATTGATGTAAAATATTCTAATTGGTCATACGAAGTAAATGAAAACTTTAATTTGGCTGAATGTTATGTGTGAACATCAGTTCTATAGGCTTTTTCATATGGTTATTCGTCACCATAATGATGTCTTTATTTAAAATGAATATTAGTTATGAGTTAAATATAATCGGTGGATTCATCAGCATGCTTATTGCTTACTTTTCAATGAGAGTGTTAAAATAAATTCCATCTCAAGAAACTTCACAGATATTAGGAATACTTTCATATTTATATACACATCCATTATGCACACCAGATTCCTTTCCTCAAGTATCCTCATCTATGGAAGCACCGTAGTTGTGAAATTCAAGGTGATCCCCAGTTCCCCCCGCTTCATGGGCCATGCTGCAATAATAAAAGCAGATTTTTTTTTCTTTTTTCCGATGATGTTATGATGTTCAAAATATCCGGCATAACTGCAAAATCACAAATACGCCCTTGTGACCCTGTCCTTATGCTCCCTGTATCTCTTTCGGAAAGCAGGGTCGTCCATCATCTTATCCACCTGGGATTTTAATTTCTGCTCAAGAGACGCCTGGCTACCTGAAAGATATTCCCTGCACAACAGGCTTGAGGATTCCGAGGAATAAGTCTGTATCCCTGCCATAATTATCGAGAGCTTCCGGTTCATGGGTGTCATCGTACCAAAAGGCACTGGGGAGCCTGTTCTCATAATTTTTTCGATATCCTCATCAGAACGCGATATCTTTGTGCCCACTGCCATCATTTCACCCTGCCCGACCTCTTCAGATTTGATCTGCCACAGGTGGTTATCCCCACTCAGGAAGGCATCGTAATATCCCCGGTTCATGCCCTGGAGGACTTTCCAGCCCGACCTGTCCTTACTCTTATCAAACGACTCCTTCATCTCGCCCATCAGAGTTCTTATACTTTTGACTGCCATTATGCGAACATCCCTTTGGGCGGCTCTGATTTCTTCCCTATCGCTTCCTCAAGCGCTCTCTCAAAATGGGATTTTGTCACTTTCCCACCTGTTAGGATAGCTTTATGAAGTGCCCCTTTTAGCAATTTTTCAACGATATCCCTGCCAGAGAAACCAGGTGTCTGTTTGGCGAACATTTCAAGATCGACATCCCTGGCAAGCTTTATAGGGAAGGTCTTTGTGTAGGATTTTAGTATCTCAAGCCTTTCCTGTAATGTCGGGATGGTAAACTCTATCTCTTCCTCGAACCTGCTCCGGATTGCAGGGTCAAGGGTAAGGAGCATATTTGTCGCAGCTATTGTACAAATCCCGTCACGCTCGTCTATCCCGTCCATCTCTGTCAAGAGCGCATTGACTATCTCGGACACATCCCCCCTTATCTCCTGGAAACCGCGGTTAAGGGCAATAGCATCGAACTCATCGATGAATATTATACACTGCGAAAGCTCCTGAGCCTTCTCATATAACTGGTGAACCTGGCGCGCCCCGTCGCCAACGAATTCCCCGATCAGTTTTGTACCTTTGACCGGAAGTAGCGGTACATGCGCGGTATTTGCAAGCGCCTTTGCCATCATGGTTTTCCCGGTGCCTGAAGGCCCGTGGAACAAAATGTTCTTTGGAGCCCACTTCCCGAATTTCAAAGGATTAGAAAGGTAACGTTTTATTATCTTGCATTTTTGCTTGGCCTTTTCCTGTCCGATAATTTGCTTGAAAGTAACATCACTCTTTATTTCCTGGGTAAAGAAATCAGTATCATAATCCTCTACAACAAATTGCGTGTTTTTCCCGATTTCTGAATTATCGGGCTCCGCTTCAATGACCTTGAACGCAAAATCCGGGAACATCCTGCGGTCAAACAGGTAATCGCCCTTTTTTACTATAAAGCCATTCCACTGCTCGCGTGCATAGAACTCGAAAACATCCAGTTCCGAAGGTTCCGGGTATTCGTGGAACATGCCCTTTAACGGATAACCGGCAGGTTTTACCACTACCTTTACCGCCCCGGCCCCTTTTGTACCTGAGCCGTATCTTGTGCTCTTTTTGTTATTTACCCGTTGTTTTGACTTCATATAAAACCAATAAATTCCTGCTATGTATTAAATGATTGCTTTAAAAATTCTTTTATTCCTTTGCCTGTATTTGCAAGAAGCATAGATGCCATCTCCTGCGAGGGCCATGAACCCAGCCCGCAGTCGGGGCCTGCATACCTTATCCTGTCCCCGAATATGGAGTACGCTTTCCCAAGCCGCTTGCCGATAGTCCCCGGGGTTTCCATATCAGTGACGATCTCTTTGAGCCCCGAAGGTTCTTTCCAGACGTTGGTCCCGTATTTTTCGTTCAGTACCGCGGCCATGTTGAAAATGTCAGTGCGCGCAACCCCTACCCTCAGGAATTTATCATACTCCAGAAGATCTTTTTTATCGATGAGGTCAAGGTATGAGGGATTTGCAGCAGATTCCACTCCGATCACACTGATTGATGAAACATTACATACAAGTTTATAGTGTAATGGGGAATGGAGATGAATTTCAGTATCGATCTTATGGGAAGCCGCTGTTCTTCCGGCTTTTTCCAGGGCCTTTACCAGGTCGCTGTCATTGAACATGATCTGCGGGTTTATCCCGATGCTTGGTTCATCGATGGAGATTGTAGCAATCTCCAGATTTTTTGCATTATCGATCGAATTGCCCACGAACCTGTCAACGCTTTCTGCAAAGGAGCCAAGTATATCAGTGTAGGCAGTGCCCCCGAACTGCTTCAGGTACAATTCCACAGGACCTGTGACACATACCCTTACCCTTAATTTTTTTCCATTTTTTTTATAATATTCCGCCCCCACTTCCTCTATGGCTGAAAGCTCCATGATAGCGGCGTTTTCTTTCCTGACGACCAGAGGCTCCTCCATCTTTGATTCATCATTGATTATATCCAGGAACTGCTGGTTCATGTCCTGGAACTGCGGATAATTGGGAACATCTACCCCTGCATCGATCTTCTGTTGCATTGCATCCTTCAGGATACTGAGGAATTTCGGGTCTTTATTTCTTATGGCCTGGGCCACCCAGTCCCTGCCCACGCCCGGAGGAAGCGGGTAGCTTCCAATATCATCGAATATTATCATGCCTGGTCTGATTATTTTTTGTGGTTTTATACTTATTGGGTTTTAAACAGATATTTTTTAATATAATATACAGTACTTGCGCAAGTGAAAGATAAATTTAAGTCTATCCTTACTGGAATATTTTGTTAATCACACAAAGGCTGTAAACACAATAGAGGGACTTCTTATTGTTACAAATATGCAACCATAGACATAGTCGAGAAGAATCAGAGGTTCACCCTGAAAGCAATTCCGCTTACACCAATTTCGAAAAATGAGGATGTAGTGAAAGAGTTACTGGAACATGCTATGAAATATGTACATATTAAATATGTGCTTCTCGATCATGGTTTTTTTCTCAATTGAAATCATAAAAGTTCTTGAGAGTTTAAAACTCAAGTATATCATGCCTGTTCCTAAAAATGATAGAATAAAGGAGATAATTAAAGATAACTCGAACAAGAAGCGATATTTTCTGAAATATTCGATGAAAAGATTTTCTGGCAAAAACCACAACCCAACGCTATACTATAAGAATGTTCTATTTCATGGTTTCAGTAATTTTATACAATTTTTGGTTGCTCTGCAACATGATATACATTTGGCTGAGTTAAGGATTAATAAAGAAAAGTCTAATAGCGCGTCTTGAAAAACATATTTGCATCCTCCCCCAACTCAACTCCCGCCTTCCACACCCGCGCGCCCCCCTCATCCTGCCCGGCGCCGTCCTGCAAGAATGCGGATGATGCGGCTGCAAATTTTGATCCAGGTAAGCCTGTGCCATTACCACCTCATCCCTTTGCGGTGTTTATGCTGGACATCAAGCTTAATAAAACATCATTAATATCATACCCTTACAGGCACACCCCTATTCCTGAGATATTCCTTCGCCTGGCCGATGGTGTATTCACCAAAATGGAAAATACTTGCAGCAAGTGCAGCATCAGCCTTGCCGCTGGTAAAGGCATCATACATATGCTCGATATTACCCGCCCCCCCGGAAGCTATTACAGGGATATCCAGGCCCTCAGATAATGCCCTTGTAATAGGAAGGTCATAGCCATCCTTTGTCCCGTCCCTGTCCATGCTTGTGAGGAGTATCTCTCCTGAACCGAGTTTTTCCACTCTTTGTGCCCACTGCACTGCATCAAGACTTGTTGGCGTCCTGCCCCCGTAAATCACGACCTCATACCAGGCAATGTTTCCGTCTTCAAGTTCGATCAGGGTTTTATCCTTATTGTCCTTAATATTAGGATTTCGCCTGCAATCGATAGCAGTAACGATGCACTGGGAACCGAATATATCAGCAGCCTCTTTTACAAAATCAGGGCTTTTCACAGCCGCCGTGTTAATCGAAACCTTATCTGCCCCTGCCCGCAGGATATTCCGTATCGCATCTGTGCTGCTTATCCCCCCCCCGACCGTCAAAGGTATAAATACCTCGTCCGCTGTCCTCTCTATAACATCTATCATCGTACCCCTTCTTTCGTGGGAAGCCGTAATATCAAGGAAAACCAGTTCATCAGCCCCCTGTTCATTGTACTTCTTCGCAAGCCATACAGGGTCGCCGGCTTCCCTTAAGTTGACGAATTCTATGCCTTTGACCACGCAGCCCCCTTTCTTATCAAGGGTGACGTCAAGGCAGGGGATAATACGTTTGGTTAGCATTATCTTCTTCAGGTTTTTAATAAATGAAATAGTTTTGGGGTAAAATCCAGGTCGGGAATGTAATATACTGTCTTTATGCGTTTGGGAATTATAAAAAAACTCCTGACCTGCGGCAAATTTTTAAAATAAGTAATAAAATAATTTATCAGTCATTCGACCAAAAGCTTTATGTATGATTATTATAATAATACTCACTTAGAGCAGGCAGTAAACTTTTCTTTACCTCACTCCTATCCTATCCTATCCAAAGCCTGCTCTTCCTATCTATTACCTCCAGGCCGGGCTATCAAAAAGATATCCAAAAAGTCTTTATGCAATCAATTTTATTGAATGCCGCATGACCCTATCCTATGCAAAAGCGGGTGTGGATATAGAAAAGGAAAACAAAGCGATTTCGGCACTGGCAAAACAACTTACTTATAAACGCAAAGGCTTTGGTGCGCCTTTGACCGACGTGGGGCATTATGCAGGCCTTATAGATTTCGGGGAATACGCGCTTGCCCTCACGACCGATGGTGTGGGCTCAAAAGTCCTTATTGCAAATGAGATGAGAAAATGGAACACTGTAGGTATAGACTGCATCGCCATGAACGTGAACGACCTCCTGGCAATGGGGATTGAGCCTCTCGCATTTGTGGATTATATTGCCATCAGCAAACCTGATGAGGAGATTATGGAGCAGATAGGTGAAGGGCTTGCAAGAGGGGCAGAGATATCAAGGATGACCATAGTAGGGGGAGAGACCGCCACCCTTCCTGACATTATAAAAGGCTTTGACCTTGCAGGCACCTGTATGGGCATGGTAAAGAAAGACAGGATAATCACAGGCGAACATATTAAAGTCGGAGATGCGATAATAGGCCTCCCTTCAAGCGGGGTGCACAGCAATGGATATTCCCTTGTCCGAAGGATCATAAAAGATGCGGGTTATTCATATTCCGACTCTTTCCCTTACAATACGGGAACTACTATCGGTGAAGAACTGCTGATTCCCACCAGGATTTATATGGAAATATTAGAAGCGGCCGATAAATTCGATATTCACGGCCTTGCCCATATAACAGGCAGCGGGCTCATGAAACTTCACCGCATTACAAAATACGGTTTTGATATCACGGACCCGCTTATGCCACAACCCGTATTCAGGTTTCTCCAGGAAGAAGGGAAGGTGGAGGATATCGAAATGTACAGGACTTTCAACATGGGTATGGGTTTTGTGGTCGTAATGTCCGAGGGCGAAGCAGAAGAGGCATCAAAGATGCTGGGAGGAAAAATCGTTGGCAGGATAGTGGAGGATGGAAATATATATGTCAATAGGATGGAGATAAAATAGCAGCCCTGATACCTGTATAGTACTGGGAATCAGGTGCACTCTACTGCCATTTCACTTGTGGCTGGCTTTTTAAAATTTGTAATCTCAAATTCTACCAGTTCAATGTACAAAGGCAAATTTGTTATTTTGAAACCGTTTTGTTCTATATACATTTTTTCGATTGCTTTGCAAGAAAAACCTGCAATTAACAGCCTTATTCTTTCTTCGGGAGTTTTTAACATAGACCCTCTTTTCACACTCATGTATATTATGCTAATTATTATTATGACTTAGAAAGGTTTAATACTTTTCGATAACGGAAATGATAAACAACATGATAACAAAGGCTTAAAAAATAACTTTCATCCTGCTATCAATTATAGATACGCTTTGCTGCAATTCCTGTTTTTTGGACTCCACTTCGCCAAGAAAAGATGAAAGATGCTTTTTTGATGCTTCCAGTTCCTTTTCAGAGGTTGAAAGCTTATCCTGCAGGGAACTGACTTTATTCTCAAGAAGCTTTTCTTCCTGGTGAACGGCCATGTTTGATATTTCCTCTTTTTTCATCTCAATCCCGGTTACCAGGCTCTCGTATCGTCCTTTATTTTCACCAAAAGATGAGATTATGAAATTGATTTGTTCCAGCATTTTCTCCTTTTTTTCAGGTTCAAGGTTCAATGCACCACTTTCAATGATGCTTTTGACCTCTGTAAAGAATTCAAGACTGGCTGAGCCGGGAGCTGATAAGCAGGAGTGGAGTTCTTCCCTGATCTCCGGTCTTAAAATATATCTTCCGCTTTCACTTAACTGCCGAAGCCTGTTCAGGACTTTATTCAAAGGTAGCACCAGCGCATTAATATCGGATTCTGCCTGCCTGGCTTTATTCTCAAGCAGGATAAGTTCATCCTTTTGTTCCAGGTATTGTTTCCATTGCTGGCCGCCCTTTAGCCCGGCAAGCGCCTTTTCGTTCTCTCCAATTTCCATTTTAAGCCCGGATATGTTCTCTTCATTCTCCTTTATTGTTTTTTTCTCAATTTCAATATCTGAATATAATTTTCCTAAATCCGAAAGGGTATTTTTTGCATTATCAAAAGCATCAAGCACGGCTTTCCTGTCCCGGATAGGTTCTATAAGCTTATTGAGAAGCCTGCCGAGTTCGTTAACATCTCCTATTACCTGTTTTGATTCCTCAAGAAAAACCTGTTTGACATACTGGTGGCTTTTCAGCATGTTCTCAAGACATACCCTGAGGCTTTGCATAGCATTATCATGAAATAGTATGATGCTTTTAACATCTGTTGTTTTCGGTATAGATATGTTATCAATAAGCATCCTGACCTGTTTTACCATATTATCACGGTTGCTTGTCCCAATCTTTACCTGCCTGAGGTGGAATCTCCCCTCAGGATCTGCTTTTTCAAGAATGGAAGCGCTCTTTCTTATCTCAGAAAGCACTTCCCTGATATCAGGATACAGGGAAGCAGCATAGCTTCCCAATTTCTCCGATAGTTTTCCTGATTCTGCATCAAGCCAGGCCCCAAGCTCGCCAAACTTTATTTCAGGTGATGCCTGCTGTTGCTTTTTCCCGAAAATTTTTTCAATCCAGCTCACTTAGATCCTTCATGTTCCCGCTAAAGTAATTATCATATGCTCCCATATCAAAGTGCCCGTGGCCGCTCAGGTTGAACAGGATAGTCTTCTTTTCTCCGGTCTTCCTGCATTCCAGGGCCTTATCCATCGCGCATTTTATCGCATGTGACGATTCAGGCGCAGGAACTATGCCTTCGCTTCTTGCAAAAGTCACGGCAGCAGCAAAAACCTCTTTCTGGTGATATGCCACTGCATCTATCACTTTATCAGCATATAACTGGCTCACGATAGGTGAATCGCCATGATACCTCAATCCTCCTGCATGGATAGCAGGGGGAATATACTCGTGCCCCATTGTGTACATCTTCAACAGGGGCGTGAGCCCCGCGGTATCCCCGAAATCATACCTGAACTCACCGCCTGTCAGGCTGGGACATGCGGTTGGCTCAACAGCTATCACATTCACATCTTTTTTACCTTCAAACTTATCCATCAGGAACGGGAAACTGATACCTGCGAAATTACTTCCGCCTCCCACGCATCCGATAATATAGTCGGGATATTCATCCACCTGGGCAAGCTGCTCTTTTGCTTCCATACCGATAACTGTCTGGTGCAGCATTACGTGGTTAAGCACGCTTCCAAGGGAGTAGTGTGTATCGTCATGTGACGCGGCATCCTCGATAGCCTCGCTTATGGCAATCCCAAGGCTGCCCGGGGAATCAGGGTCTTTTGAGAGTATCTTTTTACCTGAGTTTGTCTTGCTGCTGGGCGAGGGTATAACATCCGCACCCCACAAATGCATCAGGGACCTGCGATAAGGTTTCTGCTGGTAGCTTATTTTTACCATGTAGACTGTGCACTTCAGGCCGAAATACGTTGTGGCAAGCGACAGCGCGCTTCCCCATTGTCCCGCACCTGTTTCGGTAGCAAGCCTTTCAATTCCTTCCTTCATATTATAATACGCCTGGGCGATGGCCGTATTTGGCTTGTGGCTCCCTGCCGGGCTTACTCCTTCATATTTATAAAAAATCTTTGCAGGCGTTTTTAATGCAGCCTCAAGACGATGTGCCCTGAAAAGCGGGGAGGGACGCCATAACCTGTATATTTCCCGGATTTCATCGGGAATCGGTATGAACCTTTCCTGGCTCACCTCCTGCTTTATCAGTTCCATCGGGAAAAGCGGTGAAAGGTCTTTCGGACCTATTGGTTCTTTCGTGGCCGGGTTTAATGGCGGGGACAGGGGCGTGGGCATATCAGGGAGAATATTGTACCATTTTTTTGGTATGTCATTTTCATCTAAGAGTATCTTTGTGTTCTGCATGGTAGACTGCATGGTAAAATGCATGGTAAAACCTCGTGGGATAATATTACGAAGGGGTATATTAAGCTTGATAGTGAACTACTCACGCTGAAGCGTGTGAGCTTCCCGCTTCATAGTGTCTATGTTTAGACTACTCATTCGGGCTTGAATTTCCGTAGTTCCTACGGTACTTCTGCTTTCTATTACTATTGCTGATACGTGGTCTCTGCCCAATACCAAACCGCAACCAGGGCAGTTATGTATCCTCATTGAGAGTTTTTTTGGTACTGGACAGCCGCATATACAGACTTGAGACGTTCCTTTTGGATTAACCAGTTCAACTACTTTTCCAGCGTATTCTGCTTTGGATTTTGTCAAACTGATCAACTGGTACCATCCAGCATCCATGATACTCTTTGCAAGATGATGGTTTTGTACCATGTTCTGTATCTGCAAATTTTCAAACACTATATGGTCATATGTATTGACCAGTGTTCGACTGGTCTTATGTGCAAAATCTTTTCTTTGGTTCCTGATTTTCCTATGAACTCTGGCAACAGTTATTACCTGTTTCTTTCGGTTATTGCTTCGTTTCTGTTTCCTTGAAAGCCGTATCTGCTTTCTTGTCAATCTCTTTTCTGAGGCTCTAAGGAGTTTTGGGGGTTTTATTTGTTCTCCGTTGCTCAAGGTGAGCAATGAAGTCAATCCAACATCAATGCCTGTCTTTGAGACCACAGGCACTTTTCTAATCTCCCTGTCTATTTCAGTTGAAAGTATGGCATACCATTGATCAACATCCTTCTTGATGGTGCAGATTTTGATTTTCCCTTCGATATCTCGATGCTGGACAATTTTGATATTTCCGATTTTTGACAGATTGAGCTTTCCATTCTCAAGTTCAAAACCGCTTTGCGGATATGTGAATGAGTTATATCTGTTCCTGCCCTGGAATCTTGGATATCCAAAACCATTATAGAAATTCTTAAAACTCCGATCTAATCTTTTAAGTGTGTTTTGTAATACCTGTGAATATACTTCTTTTTGCTCTGGTGTCTTGTTTTTGGCTAGTGAATTGGCTTGATCTTCATATGTTAGCCATTCAGGTTTACCCCAAGAAAAAACATCAAAATTTCTGCACAGATTGTTAAGCTCTGCTCGCCTTCTTCTTTCTGTTAATGAATTATTATAGAGATACCTGCAAGTGTTAAGTGTTCTGTTTAACTTAACCTCTTGATTCTTGTTAGGATATATCCTGAACGAAAAGGCTTTCTTCATATTCCCTTTTGCTCCTCAATATATTTCTTCACAACTTCAAGTGTTACAGCACCAACCGAAGATATGAACTTTGAACGTGTCCACAAAGTAGGCAATCTCTTTGTCAATGTAGGAAATTCTTTTCTTAATTCGTGAGAGGTATATCCTTTCATATCTTCTATACTTAGGGCAGAATATTACGTGATACTGACAACTATAGATTAGATGGTTATTAGTTTTATATCCTTTAGTTCTGTTCTGTATTTCCACAAGACGTTATGTGATTCGAAACTATATACTTTCTTGGTATTCCTATAGCTGCTATTCCAAGGGGTACGATTCATCTCAGCCCTGAAGGGTCTGAGTTTTCTCTACCCCTTGAGCCCACGTTATAAAACATCAAAAACTTATTATAATACTAAAATTAAAATATTAAAAATCAGTTAAATTTTTTCATGATTTTCTCACCAAATCAAGAACTACTACCAGTAAATTATATAAATAATAATAACTATGATTATGAGAAGAGAACGATGATGCGTCGTATGAAAAACAAAGGACTCTTCGGGATATGGTTAGAAAAACTAATTTCCAGTTCATAATATTATTTTCTTTTGTAATCTTTAGTTTAGCGGCATCTCCCGTTCTCCTCTCATCTGCGTACGACGAAGGATACAGGACAAGCGGTGATATATTATTCACAGACGGCAGCGGGACCCTGTTGAACGGTATAATGGAAATAACCGGCGGCGGCAGGTCAAGCGGAACAGAGCCAGATGTAAATTCAATAAGCTGGGACAAAGTCCCTGATGCAAAAATCCTGTTCAATGCCCTGGATAAAAAAGATGTCTCAGTCTGTTTCACTATATCAGGAGATTCCCCGAAAAGCAAAGTAATGGTGGAAAACTACGGCTCCAGCATTCCCGGAGGCGTGAACTCATCCGCCCCAGGAGTGCCTGTAAAATACATGGAGATTAATGCATCCGGTGTTTCTTTCAGTGAAGCCGGGATATCCATACGATATTCTGACAAGGAATTGAAAGGGCATGACGAAAATAATCTTGCTGTTTACAGCTATGATATTGTTTCAAAAACTTGGAACAAGCTGCCAGCCAGTATTGATGCCGAAAATAATATCCTCAGTGCAACTGTGGATTCCCTGTCAATCTTTGCCCTGAGTGCGCCGGCACAAGAGAAAAAAACGGTCAGTAAAACCAGTAATAAAATATCAGTGCGTGATGCTAAAAATACTCCTATCATAGGGAACATCAGGACATACGATAAAAATAAAGCACTTAAAAAAGAAACAAAAACCAGCGTCCTTTCATCAGCGGATTTACCTGAAAACGGTGAACTCGAAGTTAATGCCCTCAAAATCAAAAACATTTCTTTAAGGCTTAAATTAAGGTCACAGTCCGGAGGTGAGATAATCCTTGATGATCATGGAAAGAAAAATCCTGTCGCACAGGAGCCGCCAGGAACTGCTGTCAAGTACGTTGATATAAGCGCCCAAAACCTGGATTTTGATTCCGCAGAGATCAGGATATATTACTCAGATGCCGAGCTTGGGGATGCAGAAGAAAACGAGCTTTTTATTTATCACTGGAACGGCGCATTATGGGAACCTCTGCGGACAACAGTTGACCTGACGAACAACATGCTCACGGCTACCACCGCATCGCTCTCGCCATTTGCCGTATCCGGAGGTACGGGAGGAACGGGACGGATACTTGTTGCTGCGAACAGGTTCGTAATACTTGATGACCCCAGGACAACCGGGGCAAGGAACGGAGCAGGTTTTACTCTTCCTGTTTACGACTATTCTACATGGAATTTCTGGGCTAATAAAACGACCACTATAAACGCCACAGCACTTTATATTGATGAAAACGGCGCTCCTGTCAATGGGACTGTTATCCGGTTCACGTTATATGATCCTGGCGGGACTGTTAACGCTACAAGTGATGTGATAACGAACTCACTTGGACTTGCCAACTTCAGTTATGATATGAATCAAGCGAATTTTTACGGACGGTGGAATATCAGGGCAGAGAACGGCAGCATAGGACAGAACACGACCTTTACCTACAACTGGTGGGGATGCTCATACAGTACTTCGCCGTGTAATCAAAATCATGGCAGTTCAAAAACTCCGACTCCATCAGGAAGCGCTTCTGCCAATTCTCCTTATGCAACCGGGCGGGATACTACTGTAACTCAAATTTCCAACCACTATGGCGGAACCACAAATTGTACTTTTTGCCATCAATCATATGACGGAAATACCGGAGGAGCGTGGGCAAACTGGGGCAATCATACAAATTTTTCTTCGGCTGATGCTCACCGCAATATCAGATGCGATAATTCAAACTGTCACAGCAGTTTAAGCGTTCACACGACGAACGAGGTCATTGCATCCTGCTACAATACTACGGGAGGCTGCCATACAAGCAGGGCTGATATTTCCAATAAGTCCACACTTAGCAGTTCAACGGTCTCAACAGCATTGAGCCTCTATTCTATCAATACCTCAGCCTTCAACGCGACCTTCCACACACCTAACTCCACAATACCCTGTATCATCTGTCACGGCCCGATGCATAACATAAGCAAACCCGATATAACACTGAAATTAACGAATAATAGCTTTACCGAAGACAGCAACTGCAGGAACTGCCATTCAAGTTATGTGGAGCATAATTCAAGCAATGCCACATCAGGCGGCGTAAACTGCACACTCTGCCACAGCGATGATATCCATGCCATACAGGTATTCGCTCAGAACGGCACATATGTGACTTTAAATAAATCTGATCCCAATGCCGGCAGGGGCGACTGCACAAGCTGCCACCAGAACTCAACATTATTTGATACGGTCAAAAGTAATACAAAAGCTGGGCCGCATGCAGGAAGGAATCCCCCCATTATACCAGTTCCCCTTCATCATACTGATATCCTCACTAATGGTACACGATATGGAGGCTACTGGACCTATGACAGCGCCGACCTGTCATGCAAATACTGCCACGGATACACGAACCACAAATCAACCGCCCTGGGAAGACCATCTCTTTTCATGGGCAGCAACCAGATAAACGCTACGTTTGCGGGAGGCACAACATCATGGTGCCTGCTGTGCCATTACCCCGGCTCTGCCAATTACTCTGACATGGTCACAACATTTGAAGGCGATAATCTGAGCGTTCCTCCTTCGATCATAAAAGGGAGCCAGTATTATGTCAGCGGACGGAACCACTCATACGCTGTTTATAATGATAGCCTCTGCTATACCTGCCATAATGATACTGTAGCGGTCACAGGGATATCACAGTTTTTGCATGGTACTGTGGTCGGAGGTGGGGGGCCGGACTGTCTCTTCTGCCATGACATGGGAAAAAACGGGTCTGTGCTTCATGTCAATAATACTGTCATGAAGATATCGATACATGCTAATGTGAACAATAATACAGCCAATTCCTCAGGCGTATCCGCGGATAACAAGAAATGCTGGGGATGCCACCAGAGCGATGGTTCCGAACCTGGAAATACCAGCATGGGTGATAAGTATGATAAACCATATACCTGCTATGAATGCCACCTGAAAGGTACAAAACCATATGATAATATAGCAAATGCAGGAAGTGTTGTCAACCATATAGATGAAGATTCACCTCTTACCAGGATAGTAACGCACAACGCCACATGCACTACATGCCACAATAACAGCGTGAACCTGAACATTACATACATTACTGATCAAAGAACAATTTCAGAAGCCGAGAGTGTCGCTCTTTACGGTTCCAACACTTCCCTGGTGGAAACCATCGGAGATGTTGAACCTGAGGGATGCACCTATTGCCATCTTAATACAATAAACGCCGCAATATGGGGGCAGCCGCATGACCCAACACGCCTCACTTCCCCAAGAGTGCATTCTGAGACAAATAACAGCCAGTGTTACCCATGTCACATCCAGGGTGCTATCCCTCTTGATTTCCATAATGATTCCATGTACTATTCAGGCGATGGGAAAATACTGGTCGCCACCAACAGGTATGTAGTCCTGGATGACCCGGTAAAAACTTCAGCAAAGGTTGGTACAGGATTCTCATTGCCTCGGAATAATTGGGCCACGACTTACTGGACAGGCAAGAATACAAAAATAAATGCAACCGCACTTTTTGTAGACAGGTATGGGACCCCTGTTTCGGGTACGAAGATCAACTTCACGATATACATGCCCAATGGAACAGCTTTAACAACGGTAAACGATACTACAAATACCTATGGCCTGGCAAATTTCTCATATGATATGAACGCAAAGAATTATTACGGGAACTGGATTATCCGGGCAACCAATGGAAGTATTGGTGCAAACACTACATTCATCTATAACTGGTGGGGATGCAGCGGCTCAACAACAGGCTCATGCAGCGGGCATAATGATGAGACTCCCCCCACTGCTGGAAATGGTAATTCACCTTACCTGTCAGGAAGGGATAGCGTCACAGGAACTAAGACCGCCCACAGGAGTGGCAATTGCACCTGGTGCCACCTGTCATTTGACGGGAAACCGGGCGGCAGCACAGGCAACTACCTCAATAAACCCGCCGATGTTCACCGGAACCTTACATGCGATAATGCGAACTGCCACGGAACCTATGCCACGCATAACTCGAACCAGCTCATTTATTCGTGCTATAACTCAGCCTGCCATACGCCTGCAAACAGATCTGACCTGTCTAACAAATCCACATTGAACAGTTCCACTGTATCCTCGGCTACAAGCCTGTATTCTTATTATAACGGTTCATCTTTCAACGCCACTTTCCATACTCCGAACTCAACAGTTCCATGTATCATATGCCACGGTCCGATGCATGCCATAACAAAAACCGATACTACGCAAAGATTTATAAGAAATAATGTTACTGAATACGGCCACTGCATAGCCTGTCACCAGGAATACGTCCTTCATAACAATAGTGTTGGCTGTTCTGTATGCCATAGTGATAACGTGCATGTAACCCAGGTATTTGCACAAAACGGCACATTTGTCACATTAAATAAAAGAAACCAAAATACAGCAACAGGCAATTGTACAAACTGCCATCAGAATTCAAGTTTTTTTAATGCCCTCCTCTCTCTCCCCACAGCAGGAAATTATACAGGTGCAAGTTCCACCCAGGTTGTATCTCCCATAGAACACAGCCAGGACCCGCTTGCAGGGACTAAATGGAACCAGACGCCGGGATACTGGAACAACAGTGCCCAGGTCGCATGGTGCAGTTACTGCCATAATAATGACTCACATACCGGGATAATGCTGGGCAGGGTCTCTCTTTTTAAAGGGAATAATACTGTGAATTCAACAATAGGCAACACCTCCTGGTGCTCTTCATGCCACTGGCAGGGTTATGCCAATGGTACGAATACGTATCTGACCATGACCGGATATCTCACGATGGACTCACTGGTAATCCCTCCTGAGATAAGCGGCCATTCCACTTACGGGGCAAACCAGAGTATCTCAGGTTATACCAACCACGCCAACTTTAACAAAGACGATAATTCATGCTTTACCTGCCATAATGGAAATCTTGGCGGCAGCGTCAGGATGACCGCTTTCATGCACAATGTCTCGATTGGAGAAAGCGGGGGACCTGATTGTATAACGTGCCATAATCTTGTTACTGGACTTTCCGGCGGCGCGCCTTCGGGCATCAATTTTACATCTGCGAATTCAAGCGTACATTACGGCATGAACTCAAATAACGCCACCGGCCAGGGATATGCGGCCATAATCGGGGCATGCTGGGCATGTCATGGATCAAATGGGACTGCCCCCTCAAGACACCCGGACAGGTATAAAACACCCAAAACCTGCACCGAGTGCCATCTTGGCTCAGGCACTTACAACACATCGGCTTATAACGCAACAATCGTGGATGAACATTACTATTCAGGCATCGATATAAAAGTCCGAAATAACACTTCAAACATTTCATCATGTATCAACTGTCATGAAAATGCCAGTGAGATGACGCTTTACAGCAATGATACGGATACTGGTTCGTTCACCGGGGACGGGATAAGGCTCAACGGCGGCAATAAGAGTTTTTACCACTACGGCAGGAACAGGACAGACCTGCGGGCGGGGATATCGACAAATTGCAGCTACTGCCACCAGAACACAAGTACTGTATTTGCCACAGCAATGTTAAATTCAAGCAACAGTAGCATTTCAAACCACAGCCTCAATTACGATTCTTCAAACCCTGCCTGTGTATCTTCCCAGTGCCATAACACAGGCTGGATACACAATTCCACGCTCACAAAACCTGTACTTGCGCTGCCTAATTCAACCTATTGTTTATCCTGCCACGGTACAGGGGGAAGCTCGACTGTAAATAACCTGAGCCAGCATAACGGTACAGTCAACTGTACACAGTGTCACCTGAACACGAGCGAGAGCATCCACCCGGCAAGATATCTTGGGTCGGGCGGTTCAAGCTGGAGCACTTCAAGGACAAATGCTGTAAATTGTACCAGTTGCCACCAGGCGGCGCTGGCCGGATTCACAAGTGCCCCGATCATCCCTTCCACGCTCAAACATTCCGCAAACCTCACGAACGGCACTATCTGGGGCACGTTCTGGACTTCGGGCAACGGTTCATGTTATTACTGCCACAATAATACCAAACATAACAGTACTGCACTCGGAAATATCAGCAATCTCCTGTCTGATACAAACAATACAAGGAATGGTTCCCTTTCTGTAACGACATGGTGTGCGGACTGCCATTACAATGCATCAGTGAACACCTATTATAGCGGGAACCTGTGGACACCCGTACCGCCGCTCATCACAGTAAACAACACCGGAAAAAGCTACTGGATAAACCATAGCGCATATCTTGGTTCAGGATATAAGGACAATGATTGCAGGACATGTCATGCATTGAACGGCTCATATTCTTCAGGGTCATTGAATTATTCCCACAGCCTGGATGGAGGAATAAGCGGTGGGGCGAACTGCACTGGTTGTCATGACATTAGCGGCAGTGCGCCTGCGCTTATCAATGTTACAGCAACCAATTCTTCAAGTTCAATCCATTATAATCTTAATAGCAACGCAACGGCTACCGTGGATTCAAATAATAAAAGATGCTGGGCATGCCACGGCAACGGGACCCAGCCTGCCAGCGGGCATCCATCCAATTACAAAACTCCTTATGAATGTTCTGATTGTCATGTTCCGTCTGCCAGCCAGAACATGAATTTTACGCCAAATAATACTCTGTTGAACGTAACTGAACATTACCTGAACGGAACTGACCTAACGACCTTTTCAGTGACAACCTGCTATTCATGCCACAACAGAACCGAAATGATATTGCAGGCAAACGACCCCGATAACGGAACGGGCGCTGTGTATAGTGGTATTAACGGGGGGAATCTCAGCGTATCCCACTATGGGAAAAAACGTGAGGACCTTGCAGGTATTCAGAATACAACGGGCTATTGCACATACTGCCACCAGAATAGCTCTACGTCATTCCCTGTCACAAATAAATCCATAAGCAATCACACTTCTACCCTGTCGACACCGGGCTGTAACGAGGCTAATTGTCACATAGGCGGAAGAATCCACAATTCCACACTGAATAAGACCCTGAGTTGTATTAACTGCCACGTATCTGTCGTAAGCCAGCTTGAACTGGGTTATAACAATGATTCTGCACCTACCGGACAGAATATGACCCATAAAAGGGATACGAAAGTATCAAATTATGGCTATGATCCTCCAGCAGGAGCTAACATGTATTCGAAGCATTCGAATCCGAATAGTTCCGGAGGATATTCGGGGGCAACAGATTCAGCCAGGGACCCCAACCAGATATGCCTGAACTGTCACTCGAATATTATCCGGGCGAATGGAGACTGGAGGGAGCAGAACTGGGGAGCCACATCGAGTTGTAAAGTTTGCCATTTTATCTGGTGGGTCAACCCCTCATACAGCGGTGTCCTGCTCAACCAGGTCCCGAATGCCCACAATCTCTCAATGCCACGGTGTACTGACTGCCATGCAATGCTTGTGACGGTAGCGTCTTCTCATGACTATAATACTTTAGTTCCACCCGATGCTTATAAGAAAACGCCGAAAATTGGGTCGGATCTTAACAGTAGCGTCCATTACCGTATGACTTTGAATATTACCAGCGGGCATCCGACCGAGGAAAAGGGATGTCTTGTCTGTCATACCAATGCAACATATTCTATTAATTATTCGGCCAACCCGATAAATATAACGATAGTTGACTACAACGGTTCCCATGAATGGAATTCGGATCCCTATTGTACCGTGTGCCATCCTCTTGCAGGGGGCGGCCAGGGGCCGACACCAACAAACCATGCTTCTTTCGGTGTATTAGAAGGAAACAATTCAAGATGTTATGATTGCCACGGTATTTCGTCGAGGTATGGGCATAGCGTTGAAACATCCGGAGGCCCCAATTGCATTGGCTGCCATGACTATGGTGATACCAATGCAAATCACAGGATAAATAATACGGCAATGAGCACAGGTATCCATGCCAATCTTAATAGCAATGCAACGAATTCATCGTGGGTACCGGCAGAGAACAAGAAGTGCTGGGGATGCCACGACGCCAACGGCAGCCAGCCTGCTAATAACAGTATGGGAACCAGGTACATGAGCCCCTACAAATGCTACGACTGCCACAATTCAACGAGCAAACCTTATTCCAATGTCAGCAGTGCCATGAACGTGAGTGAGCATTTTAAAGGTGGCAACAGGATAAAATCGGCCGCAAATGCGTTTAATGCTTCGTCATCGTGCCTGGTATGCCATAACCTGAGTGAGATGAAAGTAAATTATTCCGAGGACGATGTTTACGGTTCCAATTACTCTTTTGTCTCCCACTACGGTAAAAACATGACTCTGGACACGCAGGTCAGGCAGGGGACAAGTACCAATTGTTCATACTGCCACCAGAATACGAGCACTGCATTTGTATCTGCTATGATAAACCCAGGATATAACAGTTCTATCCAGAACCACAGCCTGAACTTTAATTCACCCTCCTGCAATAATTCAACCTGTCACAATTCGGGATGGATACATAATTCGACTCTTTCAAGACCGGATTTCGCCCTTCCAAACACTACGTTCTGCCAGGACTGCCATGCAGACAGGCAGAAACATAATAACACCCAGGAGTGCAGCTCCTGCCATATTAATTCAAGCAGCAACGATACGATACATCCCATCAGGTACATACAATCGAACGGGAGCTTTGGTACCACAAATGCCTCTGCCGTCAACTGCACCAGTTGCCATCAGTCAACCTTATCCGGGTTCACAGATGCCCCCATTGTCCCTGCCACGCTCAAGCACTCCGCAAACCTCACCAACGGCACTATCTGGGGCATGTTCTGGACATCGGGTAACGGTTCATGTTATTACTGCCATAACAATACAAAACATAACAGCACAGCACTCGGTAATGTCAGCAGTCTCCTTTCGGATACAAACAATACCAGAAATGGCTCACTCTCCACAACAACATGGTGTTCGGACTGTCATTACAACGCATCCATAAACACGAACTACAAAGGCAATCAGTGGTCTCCGTCTCCTCCTCTCATCACAGTAGATAACACAGGGAAAGGTTACTGGATAAACCACAGCACATACCTTGGCTCAGGGTATAAGGATACTAACTGCCTCCCCTGCCATGCCCTGAACGGTTCATATTTGTCCACTTCTCTCAACTATCCCCATAGTTTGAACGAAGGAGTTGCCGGCGGTGCAAATTGTACGGCGTGTCATGATATTGGCGGCTCTGCTGGTGCAGGACGACTTGTCAATTTCAGTGCCATGAATGAGAGCAACGCCATACATAAGAATCTGAATATCGGTGCCTCGTCTTCTTCAGGTTATCCGATAACCAACTTCAAATGCTGGGCATGTCACGGAAACGGCAGTGAACCAGGTACCGGTCATCCCTCAAATTACAAAACCCCATACCTTTGTGAGAACTGCCATATTCCTGACGCTGGCCAGAACATGAATTTCACACCAGCAAGTATCCTGAACGTCACCCGTCATTACAAAAACAGCACTAACATTTCGGCTGCAAATGCTTCCTCGTGTTACTCCTGTCATAACATAAGCGAAATGATGGCCGGAACTACACTTGATCCTGACGGTCCGGCAAGCGTTTACGGCGGGATAAACGGCGGGAACAATAATTCAGGCCATTATGGAAGGAAACGAATTGATTACGCCTCATCAGGCACGAACAGTTACTGTTATACCTGCCATAACAATGCATCCGCTGTGTTCCCGTTTGTTGATACTGATAACAAGACAATAGCTAACCATTCCCAGACATACCCGGACACAAATCCTCCATGCAGTGATTGTCATGGCGCGGGCAGGATCCATAATAGTACACTGTATAAAACATCTCTTTCACTTCCAAATTCGACATACTGTACCCCATGCCACGGTACTGGTGGAACTGCGATTGTAAAGAACCTGAGCCAGCACAACGGTACTGTTAACTGTACGCAATGCCACCTCAACACGAGCAATAGCATCCATCCTGTTAGATACCTTCAAACCGACTCAACCTGGAACATAGGAAGAACGAATGCAATCAACTGTACCAACTGCCACCAGTCAACATTGAGTGGATTCACGACCGCTCCGCTTGTCCCTGCTACGCTCAAACATTCCGCAAACCTCACCAATGGTACGATATGGGGCGCGTTCTGGCAAGGCGGCAACCCATCCTGTTATTACTGCCATAACAATACAAAACATAATAGCACAGCGCTCGGGAATATCAGCAATCTCCTTTCAGATACAAACAATACCAGGAACGGCTCACTCTCCACAACAACATGGTGCGCGGACTGTCATTACAACAATTCTATGAATATCAATTATAAAGGTAACCAGTGGTCTCCATCACCGCCACTCATCACAGTAGATAACACTGGAAAAAGCTACTGGATAAACCACAGCACTTACCTTGATTCGGGATATAAGGATAGCAACTGTGTTCCCTGCCACGCTCTCAACAGCTCAGGTACCTACATCTCAACGTCATTGAACTATTCCCACAGTCTGGATGAAGGAAGGGCGGGCGGAGCTAACTGTACCTCATGCCATGACGTTGGAGGTTCTGCAGGTTCAGGAAGACTTGTCAACTTCAGTGCCATGAACGAGAGCGATGCCATCCATAAGAACCTGAACATCGGTGTCTCCTCCCCCGGCGGCTACCCTGCAAGCAACTTTAAATGCTGGGCATGTCATGGAAACGGCAGTGAACCAGGCAGCAGTCATCCCTCAAATTATAAAACGCCTTACCTTTGCGAGAATTGCCACGTTCCCGCAGAAGGCCAGAATATGAATTTCACACCAGCAAGTATCCTGAACGTTACGCAGCATTACAAAAATGGCACAAACATATCGACCGCGAACGCTTCCTTGTGTTATTCCTGCCATAACAGGAGCGAGATGCTGGTTGGCACCACACTTGATCCCGACGGTCCGGCAAGCGTTTACGGCGGGATAAACGGCGGGAATAATAACTCAGGCCATTACGGAAAGAAGAGAACAGATTATCCCTCATCAGGCACGAGCAGTTACTGCTATACATGCCATAACAATGCATCTACCGTCTTCCCGTTCATAGATGCGAACAACAGGACGATATCTAACCACTCCCAGACCTATCCGAACACAAATCCTCAATGCAGTGATTGTCACGGCACGGGCAAGATTCATAACAATACACTGTACAAACCGTCCCTCATCCTCCCCAATTCGACCTATTGTACTGCCTGCCACACAACAAAACAGCAGCATAATAATTCCGTTAACTGTACGCAATGCCACCTCAACACAAGCAATAGCATCCATCCCGCAAGATACCTTCAGACCAACTCAACCTGGAATACAGGAAGAACGAATTCAGTCAACTGTACCAACTGTCACCAATCAGCATTGGCAGAATTTACTAATGCCCCGCTCATTCCGGCTACTCTCAAACATTCCTCAAATCTCACAAACGGCAGTATCTGGGGCACATTCTGGCAGGGTAGCAACAGTTCATGTTATTACTGCCATGACAATACAAAACATAATAGCACAGCGCTCGGGAATGTCAGCAGTCTCCTGTCTGATACAAACAATACCAGAAATGGCTCACTCTCCACAACAACATGGTGCGCAGACTGTCATTACAACAATTCTATGAACGTCAATTATAAAGGCAGCCAGTGGTCTCCCGTTCCCCCTCTCATCACAGTGGATAACACGGGTAAAAGCTATTGGATAAACCACAGCACATACCTTGGTTCGGGATACAAGGATACTAACTGCCTTCCCTGCCATGCCCTGAATGGTTCATATTCATCCACTTCCCTCAACTATTCCCACAGCCTGAACGAAGGAGTGGCGGGGGGAGCTAACTGTACAGCGTGCCATGATATTGGCGGCTCTGCTGGTACGGGACGACTTGTCAATTTCAGTGCTATGAATGAGAGCAATGCCATACATAAGAATCTGAATATCGGTGTCTCGTCTTCTTCAGGTTATCCGATAACCAACTTCAAATGCTGGGCATGTCATGGCAACGGCAGTGAACCAGGTACCAGCCATCCTTCAAACTATAAAACACCATACCTTTGTGAGGACTGCCATGTGCCGGCTGTTGGCCAGAACATGAATTTCACACCATCAAGTATCCTGAACGTCACCCGTCATTACAAAAACAGCACTAATATTTCGACTGCGACCGCTTCCTCTTGTTATTCCTGCCATAACAGGAGCGAGATGCTGGTTGGCACCACACTTGACCCCGACGGTCCTGCAAGCGTTTACGGCGGGATAAACGGCGGGAACAATAATTCAGGCCATTATGGAAGGAAACGAACAGATTACCCCTCATCAGGCACGAACAGTTACTGCTACACCTGTCATAACAATGCATCAAGCATCTTTCCATTCAGTGATACGAACAACAAGACGATATCGAACCATTCCCTTACCTATCCAGGCACAAATCCACCGTGCAGCGATTGTCACGGTTCAGGCAGGATTCATAACAGCACATTGTACAGACCTTCCCTCAACCTTCCTAACTCAACATACTGTACTGCCTGCCACGGCACAGGAGGAAGTGCAACGGTCAGGAATCTGAACCGTCACAACAATTCCGTTAACTGTACGCAATGCCACCTGAACACGAGCAATAGCATCCACCCTGTTAGATACCTTCAAACCGACTTAACCTGGAACATAGGAAGAACGAATGCAATCAACTGCACGAACTGCCACCAGTCAACATCGAGTGGATTCACGACCGCTCCGCTTGTCCCTGCTACGCTCAAACATTCAGCGAACCTCACAAACGGCACTATCTGGGGCACGTTCTGGCAAGGCGGCAACCCATCCTGTTATTACTGCCACAACAATACAAAACATAACAGCACAGCACTCGGGAATATCAGCAGTCTCCTGTCTGATACAAACAATTCAAGAAACGGCTCGCTCTCTACAACAACATGGTGTTCGGATTGTCATTACAACGCGTCCGTGAACACGAACTATAAAGGGAACCAGTGGTCTCCATCACCGCCACTTATCACAGTGGATAACACAGGAAAAAGCTACTGGGTGAACCACAGTACGTACCTTGGTTCGGGATACAAGGATACTAACTGCCTCCCCTGCCATGCCCTGAACGGTTCATATTTGTCCACTTCGTTGAACTATTCCCACAGCCTGAACGAGGGCCAGGCTGGAGGAGCTAACTGTACAGCCTGCCATGATACTGGCGGCTCGGCAGGTGCAGGACGGCTTGTCAATTTCAGTGCCATGAACGATACCGATGCGATCCATAAAAACCTGAACATCGGTGTCTCCTCCCCCGGCGGCTACCCTGCAAGCAACTTCAAATGTTGGGCATGTCATGGCAACGGCAGTGAACCAGGCAGCAGTCATCCCTCAAATTACAGGACACCATATCTCTGCGAGAACTGCCACATTCCCGCAGCAGGCCAGAATATGAATTTCACTCCATCGGGTATCCTGAATGTCACCCGGCATTACAGGAACAGCGCCAATATTTCGACTGCAAATGCTTCCTCGTGTTACTCCTGTCATAATTTGAGCGAAATGATGCTTAGGAGTTATGATCCTGACGGTCCAGGAAGCGTTTACGGCGGGATAAACGGCGGGAACAATAACTCAGGCCATTACGGAAAGAAGAGAATCGATTATCCCTCATCAGGCACGAACAGTTACTGCTATACGTGCCATAATAATGCGTCCACGGTATTCCCGTTCATAGACACGAGCAACAGGACGATATCCAACCATTCAACTGCTTATCCTTCCACAAACCCGGCGTGCAGCGATTGCCACGGTTCAGGCAGGATCCATAACAGCACGTTATATAAGCCTTCTTTTTCGCTTCCAAATTCTACATACTGTGCTTCATGCCATTCTTCAAAACAGCAGCACAACGGTACTGTCAACTGTACGCAATGCCACCTGAACACAAGTAAAAGCATCCATCCCGCAAGATACCTTGAGTCGGGCGGATTAACATGGGGCACAACAAGGACAAATGCAGCCAGCTGTTCCAACTGCCACCAGTCACTTCTTCCTGGGTTTACGAATACCCCTGTCATCCCGGTTTTCAGACACTCTGTTGATACCTCTTCAGGCCAGAAATGGGGCAACTACTGGAACAATACCTCTGCTGCATGCTATTATTGTCACCAGAACGAGACCCATAAAGCAAATAATCTCCTTGGTAATATATCATCCATAAAAGGCTCAAATACATACAACAATCCAACTCTTTCAAATTCCACATGGTGCATAAACTGCCATTATGCGACCGCTTCGCAATATAACGGCAGTATCTTGAACCCTGTTCCGCCTGAGATCACAAATTCAAGTCTCAATGCGAGCGACGGCACTGTTTTCTATAATCATAGCAGTTTATCCGGTTTCAATGACAGCATATGTAAAGACTGCCACGGAGGCGTTCTATCTGGATATTTAGAAACCACCTTTAATTTTTCGCACAGCATAAGCGAAGGAGGCGGTGGACCTGACTGCATAAGCTGTCACGATACAGCAGGAAGCGGCGCGCCGGATAACAAGAGGGTCAGAGCTTCGTATGTTAAACTGGGAGTGCATAAGAACCTGAACAGCAACGCCACGAACACAACGGCCATAGACCCTGTAAACAAGGCCTGCTGGGCCTGCCACGGTGAAGGTACTGAGCCTTCAGGGCATCCGGATAGGTACAGGACGCCGCGTGAATGCAGCAATAATGACTGCCATTCCCTCAGCCAGTCTTTCAAAGCCCCCATGGTTTACTCACACTTTAAGGATGCCGGGAGAAATAGTAATCCCGGCAATATCACGAATTATAATGTCTCAGTAAAAGCATCATGTGAATCCTGCCATTCCAATAGCATTGCAGCTAATAGCATTGCGGTAAGCGGCAATAATCTCAATGCTTCGGTTTCCCACTACGCCACCCTGGATAAGTTGATAGACTCAATAAACTGCATCTACTGCCATCTCGATGAAGATAATGCTGAAAAATGGGGTAATGCCACAGAGATAAATAAGAACAGGACAGCCATGATCGAGATGGACAGGATAAATAACAAATTTACGGCCCAGGTGGGAGAATTTGTGGAACTCGGCCTCGGGTACAGGCTGAAGATAAAAGGCATCTCGGATAAAAGGGGCAGCGCGGTTTTTGAATTATACAGAAGGAACGAGCTTCTGGATACCGGGCTTTTTAATCCTGGAAGATACGTATATGAGGAGAACAGAATAATAAATAATTCTTTATCAAAGATTCCTATTATAGAGCTCAATGTTACGGGAATGTTCCTCAAAGATAATAACGAAGGTTTCATACAATTCGAAGGCTCACGTATAAAGAGATTGCATCCTGAGAACAGGACAACCTCATGTTATCTGTGCCATTTCACAGGCAGTAGTGAGAAACACAAATACACTGTGATGGATATGGAGGATGACTATATATTTTACACAGAAGTTTTGATTAATTCCTCAGACAGGAAAGAGTATGACCAGGGGAAGGCTCTTCAAGCACTTGCCACTGCAAAATCATCAGATGCTCATATCGATATAGAAAGGACAAACAGGAAGACCATTAAAAAAGGTGAAAAATGGGTTCTCTCGGAAAATTATGTCCTTAACCTTAAGGATGTAGCCCAGAATAGTGATTCAGCCGTATTCATGCTTGATGCGGGCGGCGCCAGGCAGACAGATATAGTGCGGAAAGGAGATACTCTTGAGTACGAATTGAAGATAAATTATCTTGGATATACATACTCGAATATTACGATATTCAAAGCAAACGTATCCGAGATAATGCAGCCTGATATCGTTATCTTGGAGGATATCGTTGCGCTTTCACCCGAAATAACCCGGGTGAATATTAATTCAAGCGTTTACGGGTATAATGCAAGCTGGCTCCGGGAGAATAACACGTTCATGACAGGCAGGATCCCGAAAAATATACATTCGCCATTGTTTTTCGATGGCAGGGACGGGGGTGCAGATTGTACTTCATGCCATAATATGGGCGAGCTTGGATTCCATAAGGGTATCAACCGGGAGGCAAAGAGCAACGTTGACGCTGCAAATAAAGCCTGCTGGGCATGCCACGGTGAAGGGACCGAGCCGCGGGTGCATCCGATAAAATACAAACAACCAGAGAATTGCAAATCATGCCACGTCGAGAAAAAGATGCCGTTTTACAATGCCACCTATATCGGGGATGAAAAACACAGCACGATCGAGGATTGCAGGCCCTGCCATGTGGTAGGTACGCATAAAATAATCCGCTTCTATGTGACTCCGGGCATTAAAGAGTTATCAATATCCAGTAATAAAGTTTATGCCGGTGAAAAAGTCACTCTCAGTGCCACGGCGGCTTCGGGTTATGCAATGAGCATCAGGGGCGCGGAGTATTATATTGATTCTCCTTCCAATACTTACCCCATGTCTGCCAGGGACGGTTCTTTTGACGGACGGGTTGAAGAGCTGACCGCTGAAATAGACACGGCAGGATTAAAACCAGGGGAACATCTGGTTTTTATCAGGGCCATGGAGCGGAATGACAGGTGGGGCCCTGAAAGTTCGATAACCCTTGTAGTAAAGGAAACGGAAACATCGGAACCAGGGAAGATGATACCTGAAGTGCCGGGATTTATTTTGATCTTGATACTGATCGCACTGGCTATCAGGGAGAGAAGATCGCTAAGGTGATAGAGATTAAGAGTTTTATATAGTGTCACGTCAACTTTCAGGGGTCAAATAAAGTCTGGATATAATCAGGAATTTTTTAATTTCTTTACATCCACACTACTATGAAAACCGCCATGATCCAATCATAAACCATGCACAAAACCTTATACCATTCCACAACTTCGGTCTGGATAATTCCCGGGCTATGGATAATATCCCAGAGGCCGTGAAGCAAATAACCCGCAATTAAAAAATATGGGGAAATCCAGATGCCCAGAACCGCCAGCGCTATGAAAAATGTCATAGCTGATATTTCTATTATTATTTCCCTTCTGCGCCCGTCAGATAGCGCAAAGCCAAGATAGATAGAAGCTATGGCAGTCAGGATAATAACAAGCATCTCCAGCGCCTTCTGTTTTGGTAACATCAATAGAAAAGCGATTGTTAATAATGCGAACACAGCACCGAAGAAATATATTTTCACATCTTTATTCATAATCCTCAAGATGTGAATTAATTATTACCTGATATAAATTTTGCTAAATGTTACGGTGGCATCGGCGTATCTGTCCCCACGCCCCTGCCTGAGTACATATCATCAATCGTTTTCCTGACATCTTTCAGCGAACTCCCTTTCATTAACATATCCCTTGCTTCCAGTGTAATATCATTGCACAGCTTGCATTCAGCAGCATGCGGCTCAAAGCTCCCGTCAGCTTTGATGTAGCAATCCTTCAGGCTCTTATGCGAAATGAGCTTTTCAGAATGCTGCATTCCCGCACAGCCGCAGTAGCAGGCAAGGTACATCACTTTATCCTGGTTCTGCGCAGCATAGATATATGCCTCAGCCACGCGCGAGGTCTTTTGCGCGAATTCCGGAAGTTCGGGCATCCAGGATTTACTTATGTTTTTACGACCAAAGATGTCATCGCTCTTTTTATCTATCAGTTGTGTGCCATTAACCAGGGTATATACGATTATTAAAATCGACACAATCGCAATTGCAGCAGGAATGATTTTCGATTTCATATTTCTTCCTCCTCTATATCATCAATAATATCACAAAGCCCATAGCCACCATGAATAAGCCCATTATCAGTCTCACCATTTTCTTGTTCGCAGACTGCCATGCTACCATTTTATCAACCACGACCCTGTTTGATGAAGCAAGAAGTACGGCCACAAGAGGCACTATAAGCATCAGATTGTAAATCAGAAGATACAGTATTCCCTGGGCAAGTGTGGTCTGTATTGATAACAGGCCTATTACTGCAAGATATATGCCGCCGCTGCATGGAACCGTGCAAAGGCCGACAAGCACCCCGGCACCAAAAACCCCGGGGGCAGATGTTTTCTTTATCCATGTATTTATCGTGGTATGCATACTCCCGGGTATTGCAAGGCCAAAACCGCCGGGTACGAAGTAATCCTTCATCAAAATCACGCCGAGCAGCATGGAAATTAAGGCTGCTGCCCTGCCCACGGCATGTGTTGCGGAAAAAAACGATATTGCACTCAAAAAGCCCACACCTATTAACACATAGGTAACAAAGATGCCGCTTATGTATATCGAGCCAACCTTCATCAACCCATACCTGTAATCCGCTTGCATCTGTAACATGCCCATAGTGAAAGTTATGAACAGCAGCAGGACTGCAAAAGCGCAGGGATTAAAGCCGTCAACTAAACCTGCGATAATCACAAGCGGAAGTGTTAATGTTTGAGGATCGATCGCCATTTTATTTCCATCAGGCTACAATAAGTGTTCCATGCATACTCGGATTCTCCCTGCCTCCGCAGCATGAATCGCAGTACCAGTGATATTCCCCCGGAAGAGTAGGTGTGAAAGTGAAGACATCCTGGCTTTCGGGCTGGACTGTGATGTTTACCCTGCTTAAGCCCGCGCTCTCAAGTATGAAGTTGTGAACGCCTCCGCCGTCTGTGTGGTGCGAATTATCAGGGTTGATCAGGTTTATGGTTACAGGCTGCCCTGCTTTTGCTCTTATTACATTGGGTTCAAAGCCTGCCATAGTAATGGTCATTTTAATAGCATCTTTATCAACCGGATCCAGGGATGCTGATTTGCTCATGACCAAATATAGTGCAGAACCGAAAATCACGATAACGATAACCATGAACAAAATACCCTTAAGCGGTAGTTTTTCCGCAGTGTTACGTTGTTTTCCCCTTTCTTTATGTTTATTTGATTTCGACATTTATAACTCTCCTGATTAATTCTTATTTTTTATTTTATCCATTTTAATCAATATCTGGATTGCTTTCTGTCTGTATTCCTCCATCAGCTTTCCAAATTCTTCGGATTTTTCCGCCCCTGCATGTTTTTCAAAACTCCTGATAGTCCGGAAAATCTTTTCCTTCTCAAGCCCAAGCTCAGCCAGGGTGTACTCTTTTGATTTCCTTTTAAACTTATAATAATAAACCAGACTTGCTGAAATTGCTAAAACCAAAATAAAAAGGCCGATACCTTGATATAAGAAACCCTGTTCCTGTGTTATTTTTACGGGAATGCTTACCATCTCCCCGGCTCCAATATCATTAAAAGCAATAACATTGTATTCATTTCCCTGGAGCGTTACAGTCTTGTACTGGCCTTCACTGACAACCCCGCTTTTCCTGTCGACAAATAACAAAAGAGAAGTAGTATTGTACACCGCGTTTTTATTAAACATGTATTCCTGCCCCTGCGGCAGAATCGTATAATCTACCTGCATTTCAAAGGTTTCACCCGACTTGATGGACTGCATCGGATCCATCAACACAACTCCTTCCTCCTGTACAAGACAGCATTCCATCACCCGGGTTTTCAGGTCTTTCACATCGTGAGGTGTTGATATGGCAAAAAATGTGTGGTTATCTTTAATATAGGAAATCTCAGGGCCTTCATTCCTGAAAACAACGCTCTCTGAGATTTTAAGGGAATTGTTATCCTTTTTAATAAAAATGTGGTCAATGACAACCCTTATATCAGAACTCTGGTGCCAGGTATCTGTAGAATTTTTTTCATCCCTAAAACTTTCGCTGGCCTGGACTGAGACTGCACTTAACAGATATAATAATCCCATGAATACAGGAAATATCCCCCTCATACGTCCTCCTCGGATTCATCAGAAACAAATTTCCGGTATTCTTCTTCAAAGCGCTGTTCATACTTTTTCAGGTCAGTAACTGGTATAATACCAGGGTTTGGCTTCCTGGTAATTATGTATCCAAGAAAAACAAATATGATAACCAGTGGTATACCTGCCAGCCATACTGGCATCGGTTTATCTTTCTCAGGGCGCGCAAGGATCTCACCGCCATACTCGGCCTGGAGCGCTGAAAACATTTGTTTTTCTGAAAAACCGCTTTCCTTCATCTGGCTGATCTCTTTTTTGATCTGTATCGCAGTAGAGCAATCGCATGTTGAAATAATCATGGCGCATTCACAGGGGCATATCAGGTGGGAT
>VEPN01000037.1 GCA_012026835.1 Candidatus Methanoperedens sp.
TTGAGAGTTTTATTTCTTTTACTCTTTGATAACATTTAAAAGTACATTGTTCGTATGTATACTAATAATTTCGGGTATATAGGCTATGATCGACTATATATACCCTGAACTTCATTATATAACAACTGCCTCTCCCTTTTTTACTTCCACCCTGACCGAACTCCAGTTAGCTCCAAATCTCCTGATGATTTCTGGAGAATCCCATATCATAACTTTTTGCAGCGGGTCATAGTACTCAAGCTGCCATGACCCGTTGCTCAAAGAAGCATTAACCGCTGTGGTGTAGGCCCTCCATTCGAACATCTTTACCTGTGGCAGTCCACCTGCCAAAAGAAGAGCGTCCGTGGGATTTCCTCCCCCGGACACTATATTTAATTTTTGGAATGTCGCAATGTGTTGTGATGTTTTATTAACTCCATTATATTTATATAAATTAATTTTATCCTGATATTTTTCCAGGATGTACCAGTCAAAAACACCGGATGTTGGGTAGGTTTTTATATCAGTGCCGCGAACGGAAGTCTCTGCCCCGGTTTTTTCAACGAGCCTGGCGGCTCCAAGTACTGCAAACACCATAAGGAATATTATCAGGAGTTTTGTAGTTTTGCTCCTTTGCGCGGGTCTTTTGTAGAGGATTATTATAATTGCCACGCTCAATATCGTGAGAATGAGATCTGTGTAAAAAAATACCTCCGCAGATTGCCTTGCGGCCTCAAACGGATAAAACAGGGGAACTCCCTTTGTGGTGGTAAAGTCAAGAATAAGATGGAGCAACACCCCGGCATAGGCATAGGCGATATTTCGGCCGGTGAAAACAGGTTCTGTACCTATCAACCTTGTGACTCTGGTTCTGACCCTTTCACGGGATGCGATATAAAGTACGATAACGCCTGTAAAAAAACCGAAAAAAAGAGAATGCGTTATTCCCCTGTGAGTCAAAAGGAAAAAAGTGGGGTAAACAAAATTGATCCACATGATGAAAATATCGAGATCGGGAGCTATGCCACCGATAACAAAGGCAGCGACCTCATCTTTTCTCCTTTTGAAAAGGTTCCCGAGCAGATAAGGCAGCACGGCATGAGAAAAAAAATCCATTATTTCCCTTTTTATCATTCACCAATATAAACCACACGGCACCACCAGGAGAACTATCAACCTGGAAAAATAAACGGGTGTGAACAATAACTTTTATTATATATAATCTCCATTAATAGTCAAGAAGGAGAGTAAATGAAGGATATCGGAAATCGAATCATTTTATATAACAATGTATCATATTTAACATCACGAGGCGTGGAAAATGTTAGTTGTCACATGCGTTAAGCAGGTACCTGATACAACCCAGGTCAGAGTCGATCCGGTTACAGGTACTTTGATCAGGGAAGGCGTACCTTTTATTATCAATCCGTTTGATACCCATGCGCTGGAAGAAAGCCTCAGGCTCAAGGAAAAATACGGGTTTAGAGTAGCGGTTGTATCAATGGGGCCTCCGAATGCCGAGATTACTTTAAAAAAAGCTCTTGCCCTGGGGGCTGATGAAGTCGTGCTCTTAAGCGACCGTGCATTCGGCGGGGCTGATACCCTGGCTACCAGCCTGGTTCTTGCCGAAGCTGTCAGGAAACTGGGCCAGAATGAAGAGGTGGCCATGGTAATCTGCGGAAGGCAGACCATTGATGGAGATACGGCCCAGGTCGGGCCCGGTATTGCCACCCGTCTTGGATATTCACAACTGACACTGGTAGACCTCGTTGAGAATGTAGATGTAAAAACAAAAAAAATCAGGGTCAGGCGCAGGCTGGAAGGCAGGCATGAAATAGTAGAGGCGCCTCTTCCTGCGATGGTTGCGGTGCTTCGGGAAATAAACCGCCCGCGCTACCCCACGGTTCCTAAGAGGTTGCAGGCAGAGGAGGCCACGGTGCCGTTATGGAACAACAAAACAATGGGATTGAAAGAAGAAACAATCGGGCTTAAGGGTTCAGCTACACAGGTGAGGAAAATATTTTCTCCTCAAAGGGCACGGGGTGAAATAATCGGGGATGGTATTAACAAACCGGATGAAGCCGCCGGGATATTGATTAACAGGCTCGTGGAAAAAGGAATCCTATGTCTATGATGGGTATGAAGTCAGATACCCCTGAAAAGAGGCGTATATAATGGATGAAACTAAAAAGGTGAAGAAACCACGCGGGGTAGCCCGGCTTATCCCTGGTAAATGCATCGCATGCGGTGCCCGCTGCCAGAGCGATTGTCCTGAAGATGCTATAGAAATAAATGATAAAGGTGAGCCTGTCATCAATATTGAAAAATGTATCGGATGCCGCAGATGCCTCAAAGTCTGTCCTGCCGAAGCCCTGGAGATACATTTCACACCCGAGGAGCAGAAAATACTTGACAAAATAGCGGCGCAAGAGAAAGGAAAAGCTCCCGTGGAGGCAGTCGCCGGGGAAGCACCTGCCAGGATTAAAGAATACAGGGGTGTCTGGGTCTTTGTGGAACACACCGAAGGCAGGCCCGCTGTAGTATCCTGGGAATTGCTGGGTGCTGGTGCGAAGCTGGCCAAATCGCTGAATGTCGATCTATGTACTGTGGTTATCGGGGATAAAGTGGAGAACCTTTGCCAGGAATCATTCGCCTATGGGGCTTCCAGAGCCTATCTGGTAGATGCTCCTGTATTTCACCATTATCGTACAGAGACGTATTACAAAGCCATCTGTTACCTTGTTGAAAAATATAAACCTGAAATCCTGCTGATGGGCGCCACTGGCCTGGGAAGGGACCTTGCAGGTGCTGTTGCCACGAAACTCAATACAGGCCTGACAGCCGATTGTACTGGCCTGGATATAGATGATAAGGGCTTCCTGCTCCAGACGCGCCCGGCTTTTGGCGGCAATATCATGGCCACTATTTTTACTGAGCGCACAAGGCCGCAGATGGCTACTGTGAGACCGCATGTAATGGCCATGCCAGCAAGAGATAACTCGCGCAAGGGCGAGATAGTCCGCGAATCATTTGATATCAAAGAGGAAGACGTGGCTGTAAAAGTGCTTGAGGTGATTGAAGACCGTGGTGCGGATTGCATCGATATTGCAGCAGCCGATGTGATAGTCTCAGGGGGCCGGGGAATGCGGGCCAGCGAGAATTTCGCGCTGCTGCAGCAGCTGGCCGATGAGCTAAACGGCGTTATAGGTTGTTCGCGTGCTGCTGTTGAGGCGGGCTGGATGCCGGCAGAACGCCAGGTCGGCCAGACGGGTAAAACCGTCAGGCCCAAAATATATATTGCATGCGGGATCAGCGGCGCTATCCAGCACCTGGTCGGCATGCAGAGTTCTGATGTGATAATAGCAATTAACCAGGATAAACAGGCCCCGATATTTGAGGTGGCCACCTATGGGATAGTAGGCGATGTATTCCAGGTTGTACCAGCCCTTATTAACCAGATAAGGGAATTGCGCGCAAAAAAATCGTGTGATATGCAGGAAGACAAATCCGGGAGGAAATAAATTATGCCTTTTAACTTCGTATTCTTTGTAGTTCTTGCAGTATCACTGGGGATTTTTTTCTGGAGCTGTTACAGGCGGTTTCGCCTGGTATTGCTGGGTAAGGCCGAAAATAGGTCAAATGATGCAGGCAGGCGTATCATGGGCATGCTGTATCATGCGTTCGGGCAGCGGTGTGCTGTTTCTCATGGGTACAACTTCGGCCTGAACCATGTTATGCTTTTCTGGTCATTTATTATATTATTGATCGCAAACACAGAATTCCTGCTTCATGGCATATTCCCTGATTATATCAGCCTCTCGCTGCTACCTGACGGCCCCTATTTTGCGCTGGCTTTTATTTTTGATGCTGCATCATTGCTGGCGCTATTGGCGGTATTCATCGCAATTATCCGCCGTCTTGCTTTTCCATCTCCCTATATTGAGGCGCGAAATCCTGATGCTTTTGCCATCCTGATTCTAATAGCCCTGCTAATGATCGCCTTTTTCGGCTTACACGCAGGTGAGATAGCCCAGGGAAGTGAAAGGGCAGCACAATATATGCCGATATCGGGATTAATAGCTTCAGCTTTTTTCGCAAACGTCCAGTCAGGAAGTCTGGCCGGATATATTGAGGCTTTCTGGTGGGTACATGCCATTGTCCTTCTGGTTTTCCTGAATTACCTGCCCTACAGCAAGCACATGCATATCCTCACAGGTATTCCCAATGTCTTTTTCAGGAGTCTGACCAAGGTTAACACACAGCCCAGGGAAGAATTCAAGAAAGGCAATACATTCGGTGCCGGACAAATCGACCAGTTTACCTGGAAAGACCTGTTTGATACTTATTCCTGTACCAAGTGCGGCCGCTGCTCAGATATGTGCCCTGCCACCTTTACAGGCAAAACATTAGACCCGAGGCTTGTTATCAATGATATGAAGGTCAACCTGTTGAAAAACGGCCCTCTGATATACCAAAAGAAACCGCCGGTATTGCCCTTAATCGGCGAGAGGGTCGAGGGCAGCAATCACGATGATGTTCTCTGGGCATGCACAACATGCGGGGCCTGCATGGAGGTATGCCCCGTATTAATTGAGCATGTTCCCAAGATCGTGGATATGCGCCGGAATCTTGTGGAAATGATTTCCAGGTTCCCGGGTGAAGTTGTTCCGTTTTTCGAAAATATGGAACAGCGCAGTAATCCGTGGGGTATCATACCCGCAGAACGCACCAAATGGACAGCAGAGGCAGATGTCAAACCTTTTGAGGCAGGAAAAACTGAATATTTGTTTTATGTAGGTTGTTTCGGTGCTTTCGATGCCCGCAACAGGCGGGTATCTATTGCGAATACCAGGATACTTAATGCAAGCGGCATTTCCTGGGGTTATCTGGGAAAGGACGAGATGTGCTGCGGTGAAAGCCTGCGCCGCATGGGTAACGAATTCGTGTTCGACAGGATGGCCAGGGAAAATGTCAAAATGTTCAAAGAGAAGGGCATAAAAAAAGTTATTACCCAGTGCCCCCACTGCTATAATGTCCTGAAGAATGATTACCGCCAGTATGGAGCGGAACTGGAAGTCATTCACTACACAGAGTTGATAAATGATTTAATCAAAGCTGGCAAACTAAAGCTTGCAGGTATCAAAGACCATGGCAAAATCGTGTTCCACGATTCCTGCTACATGGGGCGCTATAATGGGATATATGAAGCCCCGCGTAAGGCTATAGTCTCTGCCACCGGACAGGTGCCAGCCGAGATGGAGCGCAGCCATGAGAAATCTTTTTGTTGCGGCGCGGGCGGCGGGCGTATGTGGATGGAAGAGAATATGGGGAAACGCATAAATATCGCGCGTATTGAGCAGGCATTAAAGAAAGACCCGAAAACAATTTGCGTATGCTGTCCCTACTGCATGACGATGTTTGAAGACGGGTTAAAAGATATGAAAGCCGAGGACAAAGTACAGGTGCTGGATGTGGCCGAGGTTGTAAGTGATGTATTGAAATAGGTTATTGCTCTTTCTCATTGTTTCGTTAGCTCTATATACTCACGGACTAATTTTAGGCAGGATTAGGATGAAGACTTGCATTATGTGCGGAGGCGAAGGGACAAGACTTCGGCCTTTGACCTTTGACAGGCCAAAACCAATGATTCCGCTGTTGAATAAACCATCGCTGGTACACCTTGTCGAGCACCTGGCGCTTGAAGGTTTCAATGATATCGTGCTTACCCTCGGATACCTTGGGGGGGAGATAGAAGCAGCACTCGGCGACGGGAGCATGTACGGCGTACACGTCGAATATGTGCATGAAAAAGAAAAACTGGGAACCGCGGGGAGTGTGAAGAATGCGCAGGAGCTCTTTGAAGGAGAACCTTTTCTGGTCGTGGGAGGAGACCATGTCATGGACCTGGGATTGCGGGAATTTGTGCGTTTCCATGAGAAGAATGATGCACCCGTGACCATCGGTTTGATTCCCATCGATGACCCGCGCGAATATGGTATCGCAGACCTGGATGTCAATAACAGGATAAATCGTTTCTTTGAAAAGCCTGGACCTGGCGAGATATTCAGCAATCTTGCAAGTACGGGTATCTATGTGTGCGACCCTGAAATCCTGAAGTGGATACCGGAGAACAAATATGATTTTGCAAAGGACCTTTTCCCGGACCTTATGATAAAAGGTGAAACCATAAACGGTTTCCTGGTACGCGGCAGGTGGACGGATATAGGCAATCCCAGGGCTTACAGGGAAGCATGCAGGTGGATGCTTGAAAAGATGCCTGGCACCAAGATATCAGGGCGGCTCAGCATAAAGGACGCTAAGGTGACAGGGCCTATCGATATAGGGCATGACGTTTCCCTGGGTTCAAATTCCTCTGTTGTGGGGCCAATAGTCATCGGTGAGAATACCACTATCGGGGACAATGTATTGATAGGGCCTTATACATCCATTGGCTCAAACTGCACGATAGGCGATAATTCAAGGATACTCTCTTCCTACATCTTTGATAATGTCCATATAGGCATAAACACCGGGATTTCAGGTGCAGTGATAGATAATGCCACAAGGATAAAAGATTCCTGTATTCTTGAGACCGGAAGCGTTATTGGCCCAAGGGTTTTAATCGGGGATGAGGTAACAATCCATTCCGAGATAAGGATATGGCCCGAAGTCACGGTCAAAAAGGAAACACGGGTGAAAGAAAGCATCGGGAACGATGATTATGGAAATAATATTAAGGGTTCTTAAGTCTCCATGATATCTACAGACCCGTCTTTTTTCCCGATATAGACTTTATTGACATTTGTGAATATCCCGTGTTCCACTATCCCGGTACATTGTGAAAGTATCTCGCCAAGCGATGCAGGGTCATCTATTGCGCCGAAATCCGCATCCATAATAAAATTCCCGTTATCTGAGATAACAGGTCCGTCTTTATTTACACCCATGCGCACCCGTGCATTTCCCCCGAGTTTGGCTACCTGTTTTAGTACCAGTTGCCGCGCAAATGGCAGGACTTCAAGCGGAACAGGATGGTTCAGTACATCGACACGTTTGGATTCATCCACTACGACCACAAAGCGTTTTGATGACATTGCCACTATCTTTTCCCTCGTATGCGCTGCGCCTCCTCCTTTGATTGCAATAAAATCCGCTATCTGGTCCGCACCGTCGATATCGACATCAACAACAGGATGCTCATCAAGTGTCGTGAGAGGGATTTTGCACTCAGCAGCCAGGAATGCGGACTGGTATGATGTGGGGATGCCAAGGATTGCCAGACCCCCGGCGACCCTCCTGCCCAGAGCCTGTATTGCAAAAGCTGTGGTTGAGCCGGTTCCGAGCCCGACTATCATGCCGTCTTTCACAAGCTCTGCTGCACGTTCGCCTGCTATTTGTTTGGGGTTGATCGGTGTGGGGTTATTCATATCCTGCTTAAATATGCTTTTTTTATTTATAAAGCATCCATTTACTTCGCAAGCTTCAGGAACACATCCTCAAGATCTGGCTGGGAAACCTCTATGTTCCTGATATGCACATCACAGAACATCTTCAATACCCTGTCTATGATAGATTCGACGTCCTGTGCCACTATCTTTACTTTTCCTTTCTCACCTATGATATCAATTACCTGCGGGATATCCTTTAACCGCGCAATATCAAACTCCCCTTCATAACCGATTGATATGACTTCCCCGAGTTTCATCTGCCTCTTTAACTCATCAGGCGATGCCTTTGCTATTATCTCCCCTTTTTTGAGGAACGCTATACGGTCGCAGAGCTGCTCGGCCTCCTTCATGTAATGCGTTGTAAGGACTACGGTAATGCCCCTTTCATTATGGATTTGCCTGATAAATTTTCGGATCTTTATCGCCATATCAGGATCGAGGCCGACAGTGGGTTCATCAAGGAAAAGAAGACGCGGCTGGTTAAGAAGGGCCTTGGCGAGTGAGAGCCGCTGCTTTGTGCCTGTGGACAGGGAATCGAACCTGGCGTTTGTGAAAGATCCAAGCTCAAGTGCGCTTATAACATTTCTTACCGCCTCCTCCCGGTTTTTTAGCCCGTAGAGCATAGCGAAATACCGCAGGTTCTCAATAACCGTAAGACTCCATGGGAAATTCGGGTTCCCGCTGCTGACATTAACAATACTTTTCACACGGTTTGCCTGCTTTATCGCGTCAAGCCCGAAAATCTCAACTTTCCCTGAGTCCGGTATTGTAAGCGTGGAAAGTATTGAAATAAGCGTGGTCTTCCCGGCGCCGTTTGGCCCCAGGATGCCGAAAATCTCTCCCTCCTCTATATCAAGGGAAACATTCTTCAACACCTCTTTTTTCCCCTGGAGCCTGTCTTTGTAATATTTGTATATCCCTTCTGACCTGATTGCAAGCATTGGGACTTAAAATGGCCGGAAAGACGAAAAGCTTTATTCCAGTCCCTTTCGCCTTAATGTCAGGAATATTGCCAAGCTTGGCAAGCTAACAAAACGCATTTCGCTAATTATGCTCATGATAATGCTTATTAACAGGTATTGACTAATTCATTCTGTTCTTATGATTTTATTCCAGCCATATAAAAGTGAAGAAAAGAACCAGGACGCCCAAATAACAATAGACTACGTTGCAGGCATGGGTGTTTTTCTCCTTGCCGTGGCCTTTGTATTCCAGTTCATGTATTCATTATTCCTCCCTTTCCAGTCAGGCTCGGATGAAGTAACGCTGGCCGCTGACAGGGTCAGCATTGTACTGGTGGAGCGTATCCTCGTAGCCGAAAAATCGGGCCAGGCGAATGTAATAGACCAGGGAAAACTGGATTATTTCACAAAAACGAGGTTGAAACGCTACGATGTGGCGGCATATAACGATGCGCTCCGTGAAGTCGGGCTCTTTAGCAGCGAGAATGTTTTTGACTTCAACATATCGGCTGCAAACCTGTCAAACCCGGATAACCCCATGTATCAGGGCGGGCCCTCACCTCCAGATAACTTAGATATCGGCCAGACAAAGCGCCTTGTAATGGTCATAAATTCATCTACTGGTTATAACGAAACCGCCGTAATTTCAGTGAAGGTGTGGTAATGTTCGATGAAAAGGCCCAGTTGCATACCCTTGAGGGCGTGGCTGCATCAATACTCCTGATCGGGGTAATAATATATGCCATAGATGCGACCTCGATGACGCCCCTTACTTCCTCAACTTCAAACGCGCATGTGGAATCAGAGCTTGCGGCGCTGGGGCAAGATATCCTCAACACGCTGGACTATGCGGAGCCGGGGTATAATTCGAAGCTTAAGAGCGATATACTAAATTGGGACGGCAAGGAATACCTGTGGAACGGCACAAAATATATCGAAAACACGGATGCCACTTACTCACAAAATATTCTCACTAATAACCTGACCGAAGTCCTGAAATCGAGTTTGATCAGCCGGGGCATAGCCCATAAAGTGGAATTGAGGTATATCAAGCGAAAAAATAACGTCACTGAGCCCTCTGAACCGTTCCAATGGATATATGCAGGTGTCCCTTCGCATAATGCTGTGATAGTCTCAAAAAAAATAGTACTACAGATGGGTGATACAAACGGTCTTGATTTAGGCAATTATGCAATAGAGCCTATTGATCTTAATACTGAACTGTTCAATATTGTTGAGATAAAACTTGTCCTGTGGAGAACATAATGGAACTGATAGAGAACCGGAATGCCCAATTTATGCTGCTGGCAAGTTTTATTATAGCTGTCGGATTGGTGATAACCACCGTGATACTTAACAGCATAATATTTGAGATCAACACTGCCGTTGGTGCCGGAAGTGACCCTTCAAAAAATGAGATAGTCAATCATATCCAGATTACAAAAAATGAATTTGGATATTTATACACTACGGCAAATGGTTTTGGGTGGCCTATAGCAGATATGAAAGTCTTCTTCAACGGTGAGATGAACACTTTCAATAAAAATCTATCTAAGATCAATGCATTGCGTGGCGAGATGGTTAATGTAAGCTGGGATTTAAGAAACTGGAACGGCTATAGCTATGCGAATTTCACCGAGAATGGCACATATAACGGGGCAAATAACTGGACTATGATATATGGGGCAAACGTCAGTACGGTGGATGTTTTCAGATTCTGGAATGCCACTATTTTTCCGGGGAAAAGTTTCAAGATAGAAGCCCGGAATTCCACGGGTTATACCCTGTGGTCAGTTGAGCTTAACAGTACGAGCTATGTAGTCACAAATACTACAAAATCCTCAAACGGTACATTTATTCCTGATGCAGGGGATGATTTTACTTTAGCAAAATATTATTTTAACCAGAGCGTTTCTTCTAATCGCGTTTCAATTAATATCATAAACGGCAGTAACGCTTATGGAAGATTCCTGGTTCATGGAACTGCAAATAACAGGACCTTTTATCGGGGACGCGATTATATCCTGAACTCAACATTGACATATTCCACCAACAGGGTGCGCGCAAATCTCACGATCCCGGTTTCGGTTCCATGGTGATGACATGAAATTCAAGAATGTTTTTAAAAATGATGATGCAGTATCCATTTCAATCGGGTTCATATTGATGTTCGCTGTTACCGTATTGGTATTCTCGGCGCTCATTATTTCTTTCTATTCCCTCTCGCGTGACACCGAAAAGTCGGCCATGCAGGAAAGCTTTAAGATCATGGGTAATGGGGTCGCGATCAAACTGACTGCTGTAGATACAATGATCAATTCAACTAATTTTTATGAGGGAACGGTCAATGCGCTTGAGTATGAATTCGTGTTACCTGCATCAATAGCAGGTAAAAGTTATACAATGAATATAACAGGCGCACCGAGCAGGATAATCATGGAGGCTGATAACGGGGCTAAAATCACCATTCCTTTTAATATTTCCACTAATTTTACGCCCAGAAAAATATACAGCGGTGCTGAAAATTACATGTTTTACTATAATAAAACCAGCAGCAGTATTGAGATAGTTGAAAAAAGTTGAATTATTCATGCTAATGATGATTATGATGAAAGATTATAAATACTATGCCCTACAGACTTTATTTTACAAATGAATCCATTAGAACGCTTAAATCCCGGATATTTCCTGGAATCCCAGGATGCAGCAGCAGAAGTAGTGGATTTTGTCACAATTATCGGGATACTTATACTTTCCCTCAGCATTATAGGGCTTGCAGGTTATCCTGTACTGAAGAATGCACAGGAAGCCAGGTATATCGAGAATACAAAACTGAGTTTTATCATACTGGCAGAGAACCTTAACACGGTAGCACTCGGACAGGCGCCATCCAAAAGCCTGGAACTGAAGTTATACGGGGGAAGCCTGAAGGTCACAGATGAAAGTTCCATTGTAATAAACGCAACGAATTCCACCAACCATGAAATAACACTGGTTGAGCAGGATATCGGCAATATCCAGAATTCAATAGGAGATACGGTTGTTGCATACGAAGGCACCGGGGTATGGGTAAAATATCCACAGGATGTTACCCTGAATGCCTATAGGCCCCTTTTTACCAACCAGAGCGGTGCGCTTGTCATACCCGTTGTGGAGATAAGCGGCAACTCAAGCGTAGGCGGGAACGGGTTGAGCAGGATAAAAGCCGAAGGGTCTCCCGCCATCAGTTACTATAATAATGTCAGCAATGTAACAATAACGATAAAAGGGAATTACGTCGGTGGATGGAAAGATTACTTTGAGAATATAAATAAAATGGGTTGGGAAATGAGCAGTGGAACAGGCAACACATATACTGCAGTTTTAAATACTGATAAAAATATAGACGTTTATATATTAAATACCAAGATATACACGGAGATAGAATGACATTCCTGAGATCAGATAAAGCCGAAGCCGAGGTCGTAGGACATATGATTATACTCGGTTTAACCCTTACTGGAATAGCCATGATAATGCTCGTTGGAGTGCCCACGATTAATAGTATGGAGGAAATGGCAAAGGTCAGGAACGCCGAACAGATGTACACGGTTTTTGACTCCCGTGCAAGCAAGGTGGCGCTTGGAGATGCGCCTGTACAGGTAATTAAACTTGATACTGCCGGGGGACGCATAGATGTCGTCTCAAATCTATCATCCGATGAGAGCTATGTTTTGTTTGAACTCAAAAATATAACAGGAACAACGACCAACATCAAGATACCAATGGGGAAAATAACATACATGATGGGTGACAGGGAAGTTGCTTATGAGGGCGGCGGTGTATGGAGTAAATATCCGGAAGGGAGCGTCATGCTGTCCCCGCCAGAGTTTAATTATAATGGATTTACCATGACTTTTCCGGTAATCAATATTTCAGGAAGTTCTTCAGTGGCAGGGAAAGGGGGAACTTCTCTTAAGATCGAAAAGAAAGGAGTTCCTCAGATGATATACCCGAATGCCACGTTCCAGAATCCGGTTTCTGAGAACATAACACAGATAAGTATCACCATAAAAAGCGAATATTATGATGCATGGGCAGATTATTTCAGGAGCAAAACCTTAGTGAAAGTTAATCCAGTCCCGGATGAGAAAAAAGTCACTGTAACCCTTGAGACTTTGCCTGTAGCCATGAACTTTTCATTCGGCGCACTGGCATCTGGGGAAATAGAACTTAAAAAAAGAGCAACTACTGATAGCTATAATTCTTCAATCGGAAATTACAGCGTCAGCAAGTCAGGGAACGGGAGCATCCGTGCAACCAGGAAAATAAAGCTTAAGTCAGATGCTGTTATAAATGGAAGCGCCTGGAGCGGGGAGGAAATAGAAGAAGATGGGAGCAATGCCCTGATAACAGGCGCGGCTTACGCACCCGTAATTGACAGCAGTCTCGATGTCTTGGGAGGAAAGCATATACAGTCAGTTGAAGGGTGGACTGTGGGGAGCACAACATACCTTGTGCAGAGCAAGGTAAATGAATACAAATCCGAGAATAATAACACGAATGCTTCATCAGGGGACTGCCTGAGTGGAACTAATAATACAAAACTGGACAGCAGTGAGTGGGCGAGTGATGAATGCACAATATCCAGCGGTAACTATTATCTCACCGAATTTGATATAGATAACGACGATATACTCAGATTCGATACATCGGGAGGCGAAGTTAGAATAGCTGTTGAAATTAATGATGTCGATATACAAAACAGGGCAAACATTACAGTTGCAGGTAATCGTCCCGTGAAATTATACATAAAAAAGGATTTGGATATACATAATGATGCACAAATAAATCCCACTAACAATGACAATTCCGAACTTTTCCAGGTTATCAGTTCGTCAGATGATGATATAGTACTTCATGATGATTCGTATTTCTGTGGCTTTATATGGGCGCCTGAAGCCAAGATATCTGTCAAAAACGGCGCGCAGGTCTATGGAGCTATGGTAGGAGATCAATTTGAACTCGATGAAGACCAGCAGATGCACTACGATGAATCCTTGCAGGATATCGATACTTATCTTGGTCCCGGTATGGCAGTCAGGTACCTCTATATCACAAGGTATGATGTTACGGCGAGCGTGAGCTGAACTATTACATTTCTTTGAAGTGTCAATAATTATGATTATTACAATAAATTTAAATAGAATGAGGTCTCTATCATCGTATTGTACGAGTTGGAACTCCCAATGATTTTGGCGACTTGTATCAGGATGGGATATGACAAAAGAGGAGGTAAGATGAGAATTAAGATCAGGAAAGGCATTCATATGCTTAAAATCCTGTTTATTTTGAGTACAGTAATATCGTTGACTTTAGTCCAGGCCGCAATTGCAGGAATTGTTGTCCCGGGCGTGACAACCAACCCATGTGATGGTAAGAGATTCATGGGTTTTGAGGAACCGCTCTGGAAGGATAAGGATCCCATAGCAAGCACTATACCTGGCTTGCAATTCACAACGACTGATGGATATGACTGGATTATCGGGGATTTTGCTACAGGGTTGTATAATGGCAAATTCCCACCCAGGGGGAGATACACAAGCGACGGAACCAAATGGGCATGGTTAGGCTCCGGCCAGTCCCAGGGACGTATCGATTTCACGTACGGGACAGCGGCATACTTCAGTCTCTTGACGAGTACAGAATCCGGGCTTATTTTAGAGGCTCTGGATGAAAATAACAATGTACTTGATAGTGCAACTGCTGCTCCCAATCCCAGGACAGGGTGGTTGACAAGATTGACTGTGAATGTCAGTTCGCCACAGATCTCATATATTAAGGTTCATGATACGGGAAACTTTTTCCTGTTAGATGACATCTGTACAGATGCCCCTGCTGAACCCGAAACAAGTATTCCGGAATTTCCGTCAATAGCAGTACCCATAATTTCGGCAGTGGGGCTAATGATCCTGATACAGAGAAAAAAACCCAGGTAACATAATTTTATTTTTTTTTATTCTTTTTTGTATAATTTTTTAATATTTATTATATTAACAAATCTTTCACTTTTATCATTATTATCATGAGTACAATAAGTATAAATAGAAAGAAGTTTTTATCTTCAAGTTACAAAGTTGGCAAATTGCTGGGTGTAGAAACCACTGTCTGCCGATAGAAAAAGTTGCAAAATAGTTAATCCTGGCGTATTAACTCCCAGTGATTTTAGCAACCCCGATGTAGAGCAAAATGGAGGCGAAATATGAGAACAAGGAAGGGTATCCACTCGCTCAAAACTCTTTTTGTTTTGGGTACAATAATATCATTGATTTTAATCCAGACGGCAAACGCTGGAATTGTTGTCACGGGCGTAACAACCAACCCATGCGACGGTAAGAGATTCATGGGTTTTGAGGAACCGCTCTGGAAAGATAAGGATCCCATAGCAAGCACCATACCAGGATTACAGTTCACAACGACCGATGGGTGGGATTGGGTAATCGGGGATTTTGCTACAGGGTTGTATAATGGCAAATTCCCACCTAGGGGGAGATACACAAGCGACGGAACCAAATGGGCATGGTTAGGCTCCGGCCAGTCCCAGGGACGTATCGATTTCACGTACGGGACAGCGGCATACTTCAGTCTCTTGACGAGTACAGAATCCGGGCTTATTTTAGAGGCTCTGGATGAAAATAACAATGTACTTGATAGTGCAACTGCTGCTCCCAATCCCAGGACAGGGTGGTTGACAAGATTGACTGTGAATGTCAGTTCGCCACAGATCTCATATATTAAGGTTCATGATACGGGAAACTTTTTCCTGGTAGATGATATCTGTACAGACGCTCCTGCCGGACCCTCACAAGTGACCGGTCCTGCCATCATAGATTATTCCCCTCAGTCACCAGTTTACGATATCACCTGGGCAACAAGGACATTCAATATCACAGTCAACCAATCGGTCGATATCACGTGGTATCTCAACGGCACTGAAGTCCAGTATGATGCTGCCGTTACAGATTCTACGTATACTGTCGCTGCATCAGCCGGTTCATGGAACATTACAGCAGTAGCAACAAACGTGAACGGCACTGCAATGCAGGTATGGGATTGGATAGTGACCGAGCCTGTATATGCCCCCACCATCACTGCATATTCCCCCCTATCTCCTGCATACGATATTTCAGGCGCAGCCAGGACGTTCACAGTAACTGTGAACCAGTCAGTGACAGTACGATGGTTTATCAACGGAACACAGGTAGGGTATGATGACGGAATAATGGAATCAGCTTACACAAATACAAATGCAGAAGCAGGTTCATGGAATGTTACGGCTGTTGCCACAAACATTAACGGTACTGCAATGCAGGTATGGGATTGGATGGTAACCGAACCCCCGACCGGCCCTGCTATTATAGATTATTCTCCTCCATCACCCGTTAATGATACCGCAGGAACAATAAGAGTTTTCAATATTACAGTCAACCAGTCAGTGACAGTACGATGGCTCATCAATGGAACACAGGTCGGATACGATGAAGGTGTAACTGAATCCCAATATGTTAACGCGAATGCTGAAATCGGTTCATGGAACGTAACAGCAGTAGCTACAAATGCCAACGGGACTGCAATGCAGGCATGGAACTGGATAGTGACAGAGCCTATCTATGGCCCCTCTATAACCTCTCATTCTCCTGCATCACCTGCATATGATATATCAGGAGCAGACAGGACGTTCACTATAACTATCAATCAGACTGTCAATGTTATCTGGTATCTTAACGATATGCAGGCCTATTCCCAGGAAGGCGTGACGGAATCCACATACACAAATACCAATGCACCAACAGGTTCATGGAATGTGACCGCAGTAGCGACCAATATTAATGGTACTGCCATGCAGGTATGGGACTGGATAGTCACAGAACCTATCTATGCCCCCGCGATCACTGTTTATTCTCCAGAATCGCCTGCGTATGATATTTCAGGAGCAGCAAGAACGTTCAGCGTAACTATCAACCAGACTGCCAACGTGGTTTGGTACCTTGATGGCAATCAAGTACTTGCTGAGGAAGGTGTAACAGATTCAGCATATACTAATAACAATGCAATCGCAGGCTCGTGGAATGTTACAGCAGTAGCCACAAATGCTAACGGTACTGCGATGCAGACATGGGACTGGATAGTGACTGAACCAGTATATGGCCCATCCATAACTGCTCACTCTCCTGAATCTCCCGCATATGATATTTCAGGAGCAACGAGAACCTTCTCTGTAACCGTAAATCAAACAGTCAATATCGTTTGGTATCTGAACGGCATACAGGTTTACATGGATGAAGGCGTGACGGATTCGGCATACACAAATACCAACGCAGCCGCAGGCTCATGGAATGTTACAGCAATAGCTACAAATGCCAATGGAACTGCAATGCAGGCATGGGATTGGTTTGTGACTGAGCCAGTATATGCTCCTGCCATCATTGCTTATTCTCCCGCATCTCCTGCATATGATATTTCAGGAGCGGCAAGGATGTTCAACATAACTATCAACCAGACTGTCAATGTTACCTGGTATCTCAATGGTACTCAGGTTTATTCCCAGGAAGGGGTAACGGAGTCCACATATACCAATACCAGCGCAGCCAGAGGCATCTGGGCCATAAATGCTGTTGCGACCAATATCAACGGTACGGTATCAAATAACTGGATATGGAATGTCAGTACACATTCCCAGCAGGGTAAAATAAATGCTACAATCGTTATCAAACCCGAATGCTTGAACCTTGCAAGCAAAGGAAAACTCACGGCATTTATTACATTGCCTGAGGGCTACAATGTTACAAATATTAATCTTAGCACTGTGGTGCTTGAAGGCGCTCATGCAGTGAAAGGCGTTGTATCTGGCAAAAACGGAGGTACGTTAATTGTGAAATTTAACAGACAGGATCTAATAAATATATCGACAGGGAATGCGGTCGTCCTCACGGTCACCGGAAAAGTGCTGTATGAAGGTGCCTGGGTTGATTTTGAGGGCAGTGATACAATAAGGGTCATGGAACATGGCGGATGTAACGATTGTGCCACCGAAGATGGTCACGGTGAGTGCGATGGTCACGGTGGGTGCAAGGATGACGATAAATGCGATGGTCACGATGGATGCAAGGAAAAAGACAAGTGTGATAACCAGAATGGATGCAAGGATGACGAGGATAGCAAATCCAAAGATCATTCTAAGGACGAGCAAAACCCTGATAAGAACATGAAGGATAAAAAAGCAAAGAACAATAAAAGTTTTAATAAATAGTTAGGAAGACCGCTAAACCGACTGGCTCTTTACCTCCAGTATGGCTTCCTTAATTCAATATACGCATGGTGCGCAACTGTCGCACCATGCGCCACTGCTACCACGACCAGTTGCAGGTCTGAAGCGATATCTCCCACAGCATAAATACCGTCAATACTCGTCTTCTGGGTTTTGTCTGTCTTTATGTACCCATTCTCGTCCATCTCAAGCCCCAGCTTCTTGAAAATCTCGGTGTTCGGTGTAAGTCCTACTGCCAGTACGACCGAGTCAACTGCAAGCTGGATAGTCTCGTCCTCTTTCAGATCCCGCATTATCACTTTTTCTACTCTCTCTGTTCCAGCTATCTCAAGAAGCTCAGTGCTGTAAAGGACTTTCACCTTATCCAGGGTCTTTAGGCGCTCCACCTTATGCTGGACAGCCCGCAGTTCATCGCGCCTGTGCGCTATGGTGATAAGGCTGGCTGAATCCGCAAGGCTAAGTGCCGCATCCACGGCAGAATCACCGCCTCCTACGATAAGAACGCGCTGCCCTGCGAATTTTCCGGGGTTTGCAACGTAGTAATACACGCCACGGTCGTTTTTATTAAATTTATCCTCACCTTTCACGCCGGCAGGCGCGGGGGAGCTTCCCGTGGCAAGAACTATGACCTTGCCCCTGTATTCCCCGGCTTCGGAAATAACTTTTTTATCAGGCGTTATCTCGTTCACTCGTTCCTTCTTTAATTCAACCTTGAGTTTTAAAGCCTCATCGACCCAGGATTTAACAAGGTCGCTACATGTTGTTTTTTCACACAACCCAGGAAAGTTCTCTATTGTCTTATCCGGGCATAACCATGAGAGGACGCCCCCCCATGCGGAAGCCTCGAATATTGCAGTCTTAAGCCCCCTGTATGCGCATAATATCCCTGTCGTCAGGCCGCCCGGCCCTCCGCCCACGATAATCACATCAAAATCATACTTCTCGGCCTCGACCTTTGCCTTCTCCTCTTTCTTTGTCATGTAATCCTTGATCGCCGCATGGAGGGCATCTGCCGCAAGGTTCGAGCAATGCATTTTGATTGGCGGGAGGCCGCCGAGTTCTCCGGCCACATCCCCGCGTGTTATCTTAAGCGCCTCCTCAAGCGTCTTCCCCTTTGCCATCTCAGTAATCATACTGCTTGTGGCAATTGCAGAGCCGCATCCGAAGGTCTTGAATTTTATATCTTTTAATATATTGTTCTCAACCTTGATCTGGATCTCCATTAGATCCCCGCACACCGGATTCCCGACTCTCCCGATCCCGTCTGCGTCCTTTATTTCGCCTACATTTCGCGGATTCCTGAAATGTTCCATCACTTTTTCCGAGTATTCGAATTGTTCTTCCATTATTTCACCTGTTTTGGATAAAGCGGCGATAATGACCTGAGTTTTGCTACCACAGGCGGTATGGATTCAACGGCATAATCCGCATCATCCATCGAATTGAACCTGCCCAGCGTAAGAAGAAGGGAGCCGTGCGCTTCTTCATGTCTTAATCCCATAGCTATCAGCACATGCGAGGGCTCAAGCGTTTTTGTGGAACATGCCGAACCCGTGCTTGCGGTAATCCCAAGGTCGTTTAACTGCAATATGATACTTTCACCCTCTATAAAGCTGAAGCGAAAACTTGCATTATTTGGGAGCCGTTTTGTCCTGTGACCCGTGAGATAGGTATATTCAGTTTTCAAGATGCTGTCGATCAACCTGTCCCGCATCATAATCAGCCTCCTGCCATCCTCGACCACTTCTTTTTGGGCAAGCTCTGCTGCCACTCCCATCCCAACTATACCGGGAATATTCTCAGAGCCGCTTCGCAGTCCCGCTTCCTGCCCTCCTCCGAGCATGAAAGGCATTATCCTTACACCCTGTTTGATATAAAGCGCGCCAACGCCTTTTGGCCCGTACATATCGTTTGATGAAACCGTCAAAAGGTCGATATGTTCCTCTTCAACATTGACCGGGACTTTACCCACAGCGGCTGTCCCGTCCACATGGAACAATATCTTCCTGTCAGATGCGATATTGCCTATTTCCTTAATCGGCTGCACTGTTCCAACCTCGCCGTTGGCATACATTATCGAGATAAGGATCGTCCTGTCTGTTATGGCATTCTTTACTTTTTCAGGGTCTACCAGACCGTCTTTATCAACTGATATATGAGTAACATCAAACCCGCTCCTTTGAAGGTCTTTCAGGGTGTTCATAACCGACATATGCTCGATGGACGAAGTGATTATGTGGTTCCCCTTATCCTTATACCGCATAGCAGCGCCACGCAAGGCGAGATTATTCGATTCTGTGGCGCAGGATGTAAAAATAACGCTTCTTGGGCTCAGGGAGCCGATTAGATTTGCAATCTTTCCGCGCGCCGCCTCAAGTTCCCTTTTTGCTTTCCTTCCAGGAGAATGAAGCGAAGAGGGATTCCCGGTATCTTTATTAAAATATGGCATCATTGCTTCAAGCACCCGTGCATCAACGGGAGATGCTGCGCCGTAATCCATGTAAACCGATCTCATTTTTTCTCTCTTTCTCTCTGTCTGTTCAGATACGCCTGTCCCTTCCTTCAGGCCCTTCGCATTCGGGTATGTAGCATGTTGCGTCAATAAGTACACGCTTCCCTGCAGCTTGGGCACTTTTCAGGCGGTACCGAGGCGCCTTCGAACTGATACCCGCACATAGAACATTTCCACTGGATTTTCATAAATTCCTCCTAAAACCACATAGTACCATCAGCATCAAGAACAAGATCATTGAGCGTGGCGGCTCCCACGACCTCAGCAGACTGAACGAAATCCCCTTTTGCAAGATTTATAAGCTGGCAGCTTTGCTCGCAGACCATGAGTTTTACTCCTGCTTTTACGGATTGCTCCATTACTTCTTTCAGGGATGGGAAATTCCCGATCTTTATTTTTTCAGCATTTCCTTTTTTAACAACTGTTATCCCCATTCCAAGGAAATAAATTATTGCATCTATCCCCATTGCTTTAGCCGTCTGCGCAAGGATAAAAGGGGAATAAAGACGTTCACGGGTATCGATCCCGCTGGTCTGGACATATAAGATGTTCGTCATTTGGCCTCCACAGTATTGTATTGGGATTGATAGTAGATACGTTTTTCTGATGAAAATAAACTTTTAACTTTTGCTCCCGTACTTCCTCACATGCTCCCAGGCCATGTGATATTTTTCAAACTTGCTGTCCTTTGAGTATATGGACATATTTTTCCGCTCGAACAATTCCCTGTCTCTCCCGACAGGACAGACCTTGATACAGATGCCGCATGGCGACCTGAACTGGTCTCGAAGTTGCGCGCTTCTTACAGCGCACAGTTTTTTATCCACAGGAGGCGGGAAATCACCTTTCCGGGGTATTGCGCCGACCGGGCAGCTCTTCACGCAGAGAAGACACCGCGTGCATAAATCCTCGTTCTTAAGGGGGTCGGGTTTTAGTTCTGCTGTTGTAAAAATGGATGTAAACCTGACCCTCGGCCCATATTCCGGCGTGAGGAGGACATTGTTCTGCCCGATAGAACCAAGACCTGCCAGGTATGCTGCGTGCTTATGTGAAAAAAATGCAAAGGGATTTTCAATTAGTATTTTTATGTCACCATAAGCATCCCTTGGAAGGTAAACAGCGCCGTAACCTTTTTTTACAAGGAAATTTGCGATTTCATAAGCCTTTATATCAAGCGCTGAATTCACGGTTTTATAAAGTTCTTGATAATAAATGGATGGTGCGGTTTCAACGATAGGAAGGGACACCGGAAGCCCGATCACGATCACAGTTTTTGCTTCAGGGTATATGGAATGGGGCCAGAAATCCCTGGGTATCCAGGGGGAGAGAACATTAGGAAGCTCTTTAGGCGGGTCTTCCCATCTCTTCACAGGTGCAAAACCCACAAGCGGGATTCCAAGGATTTTGCATTTTCTTAAAACATCTCTTTTGATGGTACTGGTTTTCATAGTATATTAATTACGAGAAAATAAATATATCATTATTTTCGGTTTTTGCCTATATAACCTGCCCTTCACATCTTTTTGTTCTCTCCTGCTTAAATTCAAAATGAAAAGTTTCAAATAGTTCAATAACATCAACAAAAAAGGTGTTAATCTTGAAAAAATAAAACTAAATCTTATGCTCTGATTATTGCAAAATTGAGAAGAGGGCGGGTAGTTAAATGACATTTTTACTAAGGATTACTGGTGAAAATTTAATGGAGGGAGTCCGTAAATGTACAAAAGAATCTTCAGATTTTTAGTGGAGATACTTGGTCTGGATAAAGGACCGCCATACAGGATTGTTTATATCATTGCTGGCATAGTGACTGTGATAGGGTTTTTTCTATCCATTGACATATATGCCCCAATTAAAATTGTACTCATAATCGTTATTCTATTGGTTTCACTCGCCTTTCTATGGGTTGCTCTTACCATGATGTTTCCACTTGAAAGGAGAGTGCGGATACTGGTTAGGTCTTATGCAGAGGATGATGATATCTTTATATTTCTCAACAATGAAATTAAAAAATGGCTGGAGGCAATATCTAATTTTAATAATGAAGTAATATCTGATATAAACAAATGTGAAACACCCGACAATAAGAAGGATAAATATTCTAGTGAACAGCTTGAAAAAATAGAACTGGAGTTATCATCTAAAGGACGGTTTCTTGAAACTTTAGTTAGCGAAACAAGTTTATTTCTTGAGGTAAACAAAGAATCAATAGAACATTTAATCGGTCTAAAAATCGGTGTTAATAAATATATTGCTAAAAATATCATATATAATTGTATAAATATACAAAATTATACTGATATAATGAAAAATCCGAATTGTCATGATATTGATTACTATAGGAATAAAAGAACCAAACGTATCAACGACTTAGAAAGCATTAATAGGACACTCGATGAGCAGATTAAATGGAACTGTCAACTCGGAAAACATAAAAAGGATATAAAAAAACTTATAAAATTAATTAAAGAAGAGTCTACCGGGAAAGCTATCAACTTACTGGTTGAATTGCTAAAAACTGCTACGCAATCCGATCAATTAAAGTTTTTCATTAAAGCTGCTGATGCTAGGGCAGGTTATAAACTCGGTGAATTATTAGGATTCAAATTGAAGCAGGACTCATTTGTATGGTTTGATATGCCTGTACAAGAGGAAGTATTTTTATTTGCTTGGGAAGAAATTCCTGGAAATAGCAATGAAAAGCTCAAAAAACTTCTGAGAGAGAGTTTCGGTACTAATTGGGTGAATACAGCAATAATTGACAAAATCGATAACAGTAAGGCGATAAAGGTATTTACAGGAAACAATTTTCTTTACCTAAGACTTAACAATGAAAAAACTAAGGTAAACCTGCAAATCGATGATGGGGGAACCGATGAATTCGATGCAAAGATAGAAAATGGAAATCTAAACATATACGATAATTTTAATCAAATAAAGAGATTTTTAAAAGAATTTGAAAAATTGAGAGATGAATCAATCGAGGAATTAATTAAAAACTTTGAAAAATCAATAAATAATGAGCCACTGTTTTGTTTTGACAAAATTCTTGGGGAACATAGAAACAGATTCATAGATTTTCTAATAACGAATTATGATTGTAGGTGGATAAGAGGTGTGCGAATCGACAGCAACTATTTGTTTTGCTGGGATGAAATTCCTGGAAACGATAACGAGAAAATTATTGAATATATAAGACAGAACTTCAGAGTTGATTGGCTAAGAACGCCAAAAATTGAAAAAATCTGTGACGGCAACACTATACTTATTTCTGCTGAAAAAAACTTTATTTCTTTGACGCTTGATGATAAAAAAACTAAATTGAACTTAAAAATCGATGACTGTAGAAGCTACAAATTCACTGCAAAGATAGAAAATGGTAAGCTGAACATATACGACAACGATTTGATTATAAAGGCATCCAGAGATAATAACTCTCTTTCTCTCAAACTTAATGAAACTAAAAACAGGGCAACTCTGATATTTAATAATGATAATGTTGCTAATATAGAAGAATTTATCGTAAGAGAAGAAAACGGAATGTTAAATATATATAAAAAGAATACAATAAAAATCGATTATCATCATCCAATATCTATAGCGCTTACTTACGGCTACAGCGTGGTTTTATCAGGAGTTTTAAAAGAAATACTTGTTATGGCTAAAAAACAAAATAGAGCCCATGAGTTGCATATTAAATTAATTAAAAGTGAAGGGTTCAAGACACAGACTCGGGGCGGAAAAATCCTGCTTCGTGGAGAACAGCAATTAAGGGATGAATTAGTTTCGGAAGATAGAAGCATTGAAGATAGATGCAATGTATTTCCCATAGAAATGATAAAAGAACGGGGGATTGAAAGCCAGATCAGTAAAATTTTTATTGGCATTGAGAGCATAAGTACATCTGGAAATGTAGTTCACCCCCGTGGCGAAACTAACATAATCAACCAAATAAAAAACAAAAATCCCAATGTTGAAGTTTATGCGTTTGGGGAAACTTATAAAGTACAGGTTTTTGATGAATACCATGTAGATTATTCAAAGCTTTCATTGTTGGATGGGAAACTCATTGATTATATAATCACTGACCATGAGGTTCTCAGACGTCCTAATAATGGCTGGGAATTGGATTGCTGCAGAAATCATTGGAGGGATAAACTCAGACAACGTGGACTGTTAATGCAAAACAGTTCTCTATGAGGGAAATAAATCTAAGGATTGAACTCATAACCTTTCCTCCGATTTCTTTATCGTCCTGGCCAATATCTTTCCCAGTTCCCTGCATGTTCCTATACCTTCTTCTTCAGGAGTTCTTTTGATTCGCAGCGAAGGTTCAAGCACGTCCATACCGTAGTTTTTGAGCATCTTGCTTATTACTCCCGCAGCCTCCCCGCTCCAGCCGTATGAACCAAAGGCTGTCCCTACTTTGCCCCTGAGAGAAAGCTTTGAGAGGCTTTCCACGTATTTGATGACCGAGGGCATGGCTGCGCCCCTGTAGGTAGCTGAACCTATTGCAATGGCGTCCGCTTTTTCCACATCTGCCAGGGTAGATTCTTCCACTTTCTTTATAATCACATCTATGCCTGCGCTTTTTGCCCCCTCTTCTATGGCCTTTGCCATGATACCAGTATTGCCAAAACCTGTCCCGTATATTATCGTAAGTTTTGCCATATTCCAACCTCAATCTATTCTCTTGAACATCTCTTTCGGGGCGTTGCAGATGGGGCATCTTTCAGGTGCCCCCTTCTCTACAGTATTGCCGCAGATAGAACATACATAATAATCCGTCTCTCTGTTATTCCCAAGGTTATCAAGGGCCTGTTTATAAAGACCTGCATGGATTTTCTCGACCTTGTTCGCCACATCAAGGCTGAGTATCACTGCATCCGATGCTTTCTCTTTTTTTGCCTCCTCGATGAACCTGGGATACATATCCCTGAACTCGGAAGTCTCACCTGCAATAGCCCCATTCAGGTTATCCCTGGTCTTTCCCACTGCGCCCATCACCCGCAGGTGATTGAGTGCATGGACGGTCTCTGCTGCCGCTGCTGCACGAAACAGCTTTGCCACCTGCCTGTAGCCTTCCTGATCAGCCTTTTCTGCAAAGGCAAGGTATTTCCTGTTCGCCTGCGATTCCCCGGCAAAAGCCTCATTCAAATTATCCTGTGTTGACATATTATCACTCTTTGCCACTCATTTATCTCATTTCCCATGATTTATAGCGGCGGGGTCAAGGGTTAGAGAAAACCCGCTTGCTTTAGCGGCGGGATGAATCGTACCCCTTGCAATTGTAATACCTATCCCCGAAAAACAGTTGTCGAGTCTGCATTTTTGGGGATAGGATAATAATATATAGTGCTAAAACAACATATAGATTGTCGAGTTTGCATGAAGAAAGCATATCAATTCAGGATATACCCGAATAAGAATCAAGAGGTTAAGCTCAACAGAACCCTCGCTACTTGCAGACACCTCTATAATGATGCTCTTGACGAGAGAAAGCGGCAGGCAGGGCTTAACAATCTATGCAGGAACTTTGATGTATTTCCCTGGGGAAAGCCTGAATGGATCTCCTACGAAGACCAAGCTAACAATCTTGTTTCTAACAAAGATTCATTTCAGAAAGAAGTATATTCTCAGGTACTGCAAAATACACTGAAGCGAATTGATAGAAGCTTCAAGAACTTCTTTAACGGTTTTGGATATCCAAGATTCCAGGGCAGGAACAGATACAACTCATTCACATATCCACAAAGCGGTTTTGAACTTGAGAATGGAAAAATCAATCTGTCAAAAATCGGAAACATCAAAATTGTCCTGCATCGGGATATCGAAGGGAAAATCAAAACCTGTACTATCAAAAAGGATGTTGATCAATGGTACGCCATATTTTCAACTGAAATAGACAGAGAGATCAGAAAAATACCTGCGGTATCAAAAACAGGCATTGATGTGGGGTTAACTTCCTTGCTGACGTTGAGCAACGGAAAGACAATAGAGCCGCCAAAATTCCTGAGAGCTTCAGAAAAGAGATTGACAAGAGAGCAGATACGGCTTCCAAACAAAAAGAAACGAAGCAACAAAAGGAAGAAACAGGTAACAACAGTAGCCAGAGTACACAGGAAAATCAGGAACCAGAGAAAAGATTTTGCTCATAAGACAAGCAGGGTGCTTGTCAATACATACGACCATATAGTATTCGAGGATTTGCAAATACAAAACATGATGCAGAACCATCACCTTGCAAAGTCGATCTCGGATGCTGGATGGTATCAGTTAATCAGTTTAACGGAATCTAAAGCAGAATACGCTGGGAAGATAGTGGAATTGGTTAACCCGAAAGGAACATCACAGATATGCATCTGCGGATATCCAGTGCCAAAAACACTCTCTATGAGGATACATAACTGTCCTAAATGTGGTTTGGTACTGGGAAGAGACCACGTATCCGCGATGGTAATAGAAAGCAGAAGTACCGTAGGAACTACGGGAATTCAAGCCCGGCTGAGTAGCCTAAGCATAGGCATGATGACGCGGGAAGCTCACAAGCTTCAGCGTGAGTAGTTCACAATATATCTTTCCGGTACAGTCCCCCAACTCCCCCAATTCCTCCAGTTCCCCCAATTCCTCCAGTTCCCCCAACTCCCCTAATTCTTCCAGTTCCCCCAATTCCTCCGGTTCCTCCAGTTCCTCCAGTTCCCCCAATTCCCACAGTTAACAGCAAGATTTAATAAATCACAACCTAAAGAAAACAGAAGATGAATTACAGGGTCGTTCTTAATGTACTGGGAATCGTTTTAAGGTTCCTTGGCATTTCTCTTCTTGCTCCCTTTCTTGTAGCAGTGATATATAAAGAACCCGAATCTGCCACGATCTTCACGGTTTCGTGCGTTATTACTCTGGCAACAGGATTGGCCCTTCAGTACACCAATAGATCGGAATTCGGTGAACTGAGCCACAGGGAAAGTATTGTCATCGTGGCAATGGGATGGCTCCTGGTCGCCATTTTCGGCGGGATTCCATTCATGCTGGCCGGGATATCACCCGTAGATTCGCTTTTTGAGGCGATGTCGGGATTCACCACAACAGGTTCGAGTATCCTGCCTGATATTGAGATATATTCAAAAAGCATCATTTTCTGGAGAAGCATGACCCAGTGGCTTGGCGGGATGGGAATTATCGTTCTTGTCCTTGCGATACTTCCAAGGATCGCTGTGGCAGGAAGGCAGATGTTCCAGTCTGAATCCACGGGCCCCATAAAAGATAAATTAAAACCAAGGCTTAAGGATACCGCCCAGATATTATGGGGGGTCTATGTGACATTCACAGTCCTTGAAATAGTGCTTCTATACCTTGCAGGGATGACATTGTATGATTCCATGGTGCATACGTTCCCGACAATGTCAACAGGCGGTTTTTCCTCGAGGAATTTATCGATAGCTGCCTATGACAGCTTCAGTATCGAGTTGATAATTGTTATTTTCATGTTTATAGGAGGAGCGAATTTTAACCTGTTTTACCGCACGTTGAAAGTCAACCGTGTGGCGCTCATAAAAGATAAGGAGTTCCAGACCTATGCTCTTATTGTTCTTATCTCAACGCTTGTTATCGGGCTCCAGCTCTGGAACTGGGGTGACTCATTAGCAAGTTCATTCAGGCATGCCTTATTCCAGGTCGTCTCCACTATCACCACCACAGGTTTTGCATCTACGGATTTTAGCCTCTGGCCCGAATCTACGAAACTGATACTGCTTTTGCTTATGTTTGTGGGAGGGTCTGCCGGGTCAACATCCGGAGCCCTGAAAGTTATCAGGGTGATCCTGCTGATGAAATACGGCATGCGGGAAATATATAAATCAATACATCCCAAGATGGTCAGGCCAATAAGGCTTGGCGATACGATAATTTCCGATGATGTGATGCAGGCGGTGCTTGCGTTTTTCGTTCTTTACCTCCTTGTATTCTTGGGGAGCACGCTTATTTTAAGCGCTCTGGGGCTTGACCTCCTGACCAGTGTCAGCGCATCTGCAACGACCCTGGGTAACGTTGGACCCGGATTGAGCAACCTTATCGGCCCGATGGCGAATTTCGGCTCCATCCATGTAATTGGGAAAATAGTCCTGATACTCAATATGTGGATAGGAAGACTTGAAGTGCTGACTGTGTTGATATTGTTTGTTCCTGCGTTCTGGAAAAAATAACAGCTTTTAAACCTGAGTTATTATAAAATTGAATGGGCAGGTTGGGGAGTGGGGGTTAGTGTATTAAAAAAGAAGTACCTGCCCATCGTATCCTACCATTATTCCATTGTATATAAAACTATCCCGGACGGCTTCCCGCTTGAAGAAAATACGTCCGTTTATTTGAACCTTTCAAGTGTTTCGCATACCATATTCACGGTGTCACTGATGGTTTTTGAACCCACGTCATCAGACTCGACCGGTCTCACGGCGATCCCGCCGAAATGAGACCTGTCCCCGACAACGATCATTCCGTGGATATGCATCCACGAATGTATTGCCTGTATTGTGAATTCCTGCCCGCCGTTCCTTGAGCCGCCAATAGCGACCGCCCCCCCGACTTTACCTTTCAAGAGGAACCCGTTCCTTCGCTGCAATATCGTGCGGTCAAACAATGCTTTTAACTGGGCTGAGACGCTCCCGAAAAATACAGGCGAAGAAACGATGAGACCATCGCTTGTCTCAAGCAGCCTGTTGACCTCTGCCATGTCATCCTCAATCGGGCAATCCTTCTCTTTCTTGCATGTTCCGCAGTCAGTGCAGGGCTGGACATTTTTATTTGACAGCAATATTTTCCCGGTTTCAAATCCCTTTTCCTTCAAAATCCCGGAGATTATATCGACAATCTTTTCGTTATTGCCCCCGGCAACGGGGCTTCCTGATATGCATGTTATCTTCATGCGCCTCACAGGGTTTTCAAGCGATATAATAACTCCGAAATACTTCCGCAAAGGATGACAGACCTTTCTATCATCAGGTTCACAGTACCTTCTATCCCAAGAGTGCGGAAATCGGTTCTTAATCCAAACACAGGTTTCCCTCTGGAAAAAGCGTAACCTATCTCCCATGATGTGCCTGAGTCGGCATCTGCGCCGTCAATCACAGCTACGATAATATCCGATTTTCCAATCGCTGAAACATTTTTATTAAAAATTATTTCCTGCCTGTTTTTCTCATCCTTGATATTATTCGAATCTTCTTGCGGCAGGAAGACCGCAAAGCCAATTTGTTTAATCTCATCTCTCAGTTTCCTGTTAAAATCACATTCGGCTTCTGTAAAAAGGGGTGCAGCAAGATAGACTGTTCTCATATGGCGAATATACTCCTGTCGGGCAAATAAGGTTTCTTAAGCGGATTGAAAGTAATATTTTTAGACCCAAAACGCATCCTGACGAATGGAACTTCAGCGCTTCATGAGCCTGAGCCATTTGTATTGGGATAATACTGTGCATCCCAGCAACCCAAGTACGGTTATATCATGCATGAATTCCAGGTTCACATCCTTTAATATTCCGAAAATATCGTTGAGTTCTACCGTGGCATTGATAAGGAATATAAAGGAGACTACTGAAAGCAGCTTCCAGTTATCACCAAGAAACGAGTCGTTCAGGAACGCTCTTGCCCTGAGCAGGTTCCCGTTCCTTCCTTTCCTGGCCGAATATACGATATCAGCCACGAAATATGCTCCTACAAATGCAAGTATTATAATCAATGACTGGATCAAAGGCTTGGGGTCTAACATATTAGTACCTTTCATTTGTGGGATGTACTCTATTTAAACGAAGGTGTGAAATGAGTGTGAAAGAAAATCACAGCATAATAGCATCATTGAAATTTTTAAAATGAAGATCTCCTGTCAATACCTTTATTTTTCTGCTCCTTGCGGATGCAAGTATTATAGCATCTGCAAGACCGAAATCCGGAGTCTTAACTTTATATTCAACATGTATTTTTGCAGCTTCAACTGCGATATCTTCATCCAGCAAGACCACAGCGCATCTTTTCAATACGAAATTCTTTCTTCCGCTTTTTTATCGGTTCGGAGGGATTTGGAATATATTTCTGCGATTACAATCGGGGGCGTATATAATTGCAGGTCATCATCGACGAATCCTTTGACTTTTTTACCTCTAAGAGTTCCCATGAAATATTCCATCCAGGCGAACGAATCCAGCAACATTATAATCTATCCTCATGGTCTCTGAGGTCGGATAAATCAGTTTTATGCATAGTTCCAAAAAGGCTTTTTTTGTCGATGAATGGTTATAAAGCAGACCTGATTTAAAGTTTCAAAAAGTTCATAAATTTTTGTAATTAGTGGATAATAAAAAAACTATATACAGTTTTTCGCATCCAGGGCAGTTTGACAAGAAGAAATCCAATTAGCTATTTGACTTAAAAAGCTATCTTTTTGTTAGCTATGACCTGATTTTCACAAAAATTCTATCGACATATATAAATACTTTG
>VEPN01000038.1 GCA_012026835.1 Candidatus Methanoperedens sp.
AATATTGCCTATAGGGAATGTTACATTTTCATGCAAGTCTTTTCACAAAAACTTCTGAAATGTGGCTTTCCTTTATAGGTTAACAGGCGAAGTCAAGTTTTCAGGATAGGATATCATTATAATTTCAAACCAATAACATGATTGATTATGAATGATGAGCAAATCTTTTAAATACCATCATGTAGATGATGATTGGAATATCTCTAATAGAGATGGTGGTAAATGATGGATTCAGTCATTAGGATTCTAAAAACGAAGTGGCTCTGGAATATAATATCAGGATTCTATCTTGTCGCATATGCATTCTGGGTTCCCAACGTGTTCAGTACAAACCTGCCTGCGATGATTCTTGTGCTCGCAGTCACTTTGATAGTAGGTTTTGCCCTGCTCGCCGACGGTTTTCTGGAAGCTGAAGGATCAGGAAAAGCCTCTGATACGCCTGATTTGCCTCTGAAAAAATTATGGCGATTTGCGGGCGCAATATCCATGTTTGGTTACCTGCTTGTCTATATCCCTCCAGAGGGACGGATCGTAGCTCACTGGTGGTTAGACATGGCAACGACTGTTTTTGCGGGAATAATGATGCTTGTATATGGCGTTTCAGATTTTCTGGACATCGTAAAAAAGGCTTTTCAAATAAGATGGCTATGGAGTATCTTAGCCGGATTCTATCTGTTGGTGTACGCATTCTGGATTCCCAGCCTGTTCAGTACAAACCTGCCTGTTATGATTACAGCGCTTGCTATCACTATAATAGTTGGGCTCGGCTTGCTCATTGATGGATTTTTTAGAGCCTGCGAACTTGACAAAGGTCCCGCAATGCCCGGTTTGCCCTTCAAAAGATTATGGCGGTTTGGGGGTGCTGCGCTTCTGGCGGGGTTCCTGCTGATATATATCCCGCCGTACGGACAGATAATGGCCGTAGCTCACTGGCCTTTTGACCTGGCGATAACTATTGTTTCCGGGTTGGCGATGCTTATCTATGGCATATTTGATTATTAATTGAATAAAGGAAAATAAATTTAAAAATGAGAGGGATAAAATGGATACGGTTGTTGTACGCACCACGCAAAAGGATGATGACAATGATAAATTAGCTCTTTTAGAGCAGGTAATTGATGAGGCGGGTTTCTGGACAGCGCTGGAAAAACGCTTTGCTGAGTCAGGAAAATCGAAAAATGATTTTCTTATAGCTGTAAAACCCAATCTGATGATGTTCTATAATATAAAGGATCTAAGCGTCATAACTGACCCGGAGCTTGTAGAACACTTGATAAAAAAAATTGCAGATAAAGGTTATACCAACATAGCTCTTGTTGAATCACAGAACGTATTCGGTAACTGGTTTGAAAACAGGGATGTCATATCAGTAGCAAAAGCGGCAGGTTATAACGCTGAATCGACTGATTACCGCATAATAGACCTGACAATGGATGTCACTGCCCATGTCTATAAAGATTCTCCGGACTTTGAAAGTTCCCTGGGCACATACCTGGTGGGAAGAACATGGAGAGACGCTGATTTTCGAATTTCCTTTGCCAAGAACAAGACCCATATCTCGTGTTACTATACCCTGACAGTAAAGAACATTTACGGCGTTACACCTGAGCAGAACAAGTTCCGCGAGTATCATACAGACCGCGAAATAGATAAAGTCACAATCGAGATGATAAAAGAGTTTCCCGTGCATTTTGGGATAGTGGATGGTATATGGTCTGCGGATGGTCTTCTGGGCCTTAAGGCAGACTTTGATCCTAATCACACAAAAACTCTCATTGCAGGTGAAAACATAATTGCTGTAGACATTGTGGGCGGGCAGAAAATGGGCCTTGATCCTATGAAGAATTTCTTTGTAAAGCTTGCTGTAGATACCTTCGGCAAACCTGATATAACCATAATTGGAGATTTCTCGGTTTATAAAGACTGGAAAAATGTAGGTCTATTTGTTGATAGTATATTGGATTATGGCGAGGAATTGTATGGCTTTGCAAACATACTCGGTTATATGTGTTCAGAAATGGATCTGAAGGCTTTTCCTCCGAAACGAGAACTACAGGTTTCCTGGTTCAGGAATACTCTGCGCGGGGTATTCCTTAATATTTTCAGGGTATTGAATAAAGCTGGGATCATATGAGTTTCTTAATAGACCCACCGCTACTTTTTATTGCAGGTTTTGCGATCGGTTCATTTCTCGATCAATCCCCAAGAACTGTAAAAGTCGTTCTGGGTCTGGCAGTGGTGCTCGTTTTTCTCTCTGTCAGCCTGCTGCTTTATCTGGATGTCCTGCCATGTTTTTTTCCGTTCATATGCACTGGCTTGAGCGGCTCAGAGTTCATGTTTCATTCTAATCTCACCGGGATTTACAAAAAAGATGTGCCTCAGTTCGTAGTGATTTTTCTCTTTGCCCTGTATCCTTTATGGATTTATGCTGGCCATGCCCTGGCAATGCGGTTTTCGAAATACAGTTGAAAGATTTAACGGTGATTTCGGCTTAATGTCGTAATTTTTCCTTTTTTCTTGAGCATGAAGTGATGGTTCGAAGCTTCCAGTGTCTTGATGACCGTGTCATTGACAGATTGGGAAAAATGATTATCCAGCGTATGAAATATTCTTATCTGGTTATCGTTGTATTCTAATCTCTGGATCAATCCGTTTGTCTTGCATATTTCCTCTATATACCTGACAAGATGTTTGTAGTCAATGTCATCAATTGAGACCCCATATATGTTATGGATAAGACTGCTGAGTTGATCTGAAAAGTCTCGTGATTTTAAAAGATGATTCAATATATCCCTGTTCAGGATGATATCATCATAGTTGTCGGCTTTTATGAGTCTTACAAGATTTATCCAGAATGAAAGATTTGTCTGGATCTCCTCCAGAATGTGCTGTTTAGATCCAAAATATTTTTTTACTGAATTGTATGATTCTTCTTCATTACAGCATTGTTCATAATCAATTATAAAGAGATTTGGCGCATCCATCATCTTTTTGATTTTCAGGTTGAAAGGATGGTGGGCAAGCAGTGACGAATATATTATCACTGCTCCTCTTAAATGATCGGAATCTTCAGCTTCATATGATATACGTATATTCCTGGTTTCAGGAATCAGTTCTATATGCTGTGTTAGCTGATATCCAAAAATATCGCCATATGAATTTATCATGTTCATATATTCATTCAGGGAAAAATCTTTTATTCCAAGCAATTTTGGGAACTTCTCGATCATCGGCCTGAATATACCCAGCGGGGGGAGACCAAGACTTGTTTTGACCATCCACCTGATAAGAGGCACAGGAATCAGCTCAGCTATCTTGTTCTCTATGATCTGGTTTCTCAGAACCATTTTCTTCTGATGTTCATCCATTATCCTGTTCTTGTTCTGCTGTCGGTATTCTGAAATAAGCTTCCGCAGAGCCATACTAAGGTTATCGCCGCTTGCCTCCAGAAAAGGTTTCAAGGCATCCAGGTCATTTTTATCTATCGAGATCGTCCGGCGGATTTTCATTATCAATTACCCCTTTAAACCCTGTAAACGATGAACAAGTTTAAAAGTATTACGCATAATAATTATTAGGTGATCGGTGAGTGATCAAATTGTTTTTCAGTGCTGATCATGTTTTAAAAATATTATGCGTAATAATAATAGTTGATAATTAATACATTCGTGATTTTCGTAATACCTTTTTAATAATTACTTTTAAATATAGTATGACTTTATCAAATAGACCTGTGGTGTAAAATGAAATTAAATGAATTTAGGGAAGAAATCTTCAGTAAACAGATTATACCGGCTATTGCTGTTAATTCAATGATAGTAGGTTCAAGAGATTTTGAAGAAGCTTTTGAACTGGCAGCAATGGCTGAGAACAAGTTGGGAATAAGAACTTTCGTGGATCTGCGAAGCCGCCGTAATGCGACGACCGATAAAGATGGGCTTTGGATGGGCGCTCATGAGAATTCTTCTTTTGATATAATAGATGAACAATGTCTCCAGCGGGCTATTTCATTTGCCGGAAAATATCACAGGAGTATAATGGGAATAAGCGTTTACCTCGGCGCATTTAGCCAGCAGGATTATGAATATGGGAAAAGCGTGATCGAAAAAGCGATAAATCTTACGCCTGTTGCACTTCATAATACGATAATCGTCAGGATCGTTGGAGGCAGTAAAAAAACAATAGCAGAAAAAAATTGCAAAAATAGTGTTTTATCCAATATTAAAAAACTTGCAAAACATACGATCGAGGTCGAAAAATGCTATAAACAGATAACAGGTCTGAACTCAAAAATAATCCTCGGCATCGAGATCCATCAGGGGCAATATCCTGAAAATGTAGAAGAAGTTGTTGAAATTTATAAGACTTTGGGAAATATTTCAAAAGAGATACTGGATCATATAGGGATAATAGAGGACCCTGCAAACAGGTATATTTCAACGTTCGGAAGATATCTGGATCCTGAATTGGCCGCCCGGGTAATCAATAGTGTTGGCGGGAAAATAATTTATTACCATTTAAAGGATGTAAAATTCATTGATAATTGGGAGGGGTATAATAATAAATGGTGGATGGAGGGTTTTCAACAGGTAGGCAATGGTTCTCTGTTTGAATTTGATAATAGGATTTTTGAATGGAGATTGCCATGCGAGGGCGATATTAATTTCCAAGACTGTGTGGATGCCGCCCTTAAATATAGCAGCCCGCCGCATGGAATTATCGGATTTTCAACCGAGCACATCCCGGCCAGTAAAAATAAGGAAGATGCCCGGGAAATTATCATGAAATATGGTAAGGTTATCATACGGACCTGTTTTAAGAAACAAATTATCGGAGTTGAAGCAAGATGATAAAAAAAATGGGTGTATTCTTTGAAATGACCAGGCCGTATAACCTGTTTGTTCCTGGTGCAGTTGGATTTTGTGGTGCGATCCTGGCGTATGGAGGTTTTCCGCCTTTGGATCTGCTTTTGATGGCCACGCTTTTCCCGGCATTATTATGGGCTGCCGGCCAACTTATAAATGATTACCTGAACTATGAAGAGGATTCAATCGGAAAACCATTCCTACCACTTCCCAGCGGCCGTGTAAGCAAGCAGGAAGTTATGCTTGTAAGTGTAACAACATTTTTACTCGTGGTGGCAATTACCGCCCGGTATTCTGTGACAGGAGCCGTGATCGCCCTGATTTTTATCGTCGGGACTACGCTTTATTCGGCGGGTTTTAAGAAGAAAGGGGTCTTTGGGAATATCCTGTTCGGGGCAATGGTCGCATCGTGCCTGGTAATAGGGGCATCGATCTCTGCCGGTAAAATAAACGAACTCATATATCTTGTATTCTTTGCGATAATAGTAAATCACTCATCCCAGAACCTGGTCGGGACTTTTAAGGATCTTGAGGTCGATGCCAAAACCCGCGCAAATACGGTCATCCAGATCAAAGGGGTTCATGTATCCATCCTTTATGCGCTTGCAATTTCAACACTTGCCTTGATCTTGAGTTTAGCGCCCTGGTATTTTGGATATCTGAATATAAATTATGTCCTGATCCCCTTTTGCGCATATCTTTTTCAGATGCGCGCCCTCGGGCTGTTCTATCATACCCCTTCTGTGAAGAACGGATTTGAAGCGTTGAAGATGTACAGGACGGCCACAATACCATTATACCTTTCGTTCACGGCAGGACTGCCTGGTTTCAGCATTATGGCGACCGGATTGAGCGCTCTGGTCTTTACCGGGCTTGCCGAGCTGTTCCAGGAATTGATAACTGAACTGCCTGTTAAAATAAAAAATACAGGGTGATAAAATATGTTCAATATAAAAAAAATCTTGACTTTGATTGAAATGAGCAGACCGCACGGTATGATAACACCGCTATGTGCATGCTTTACAGGCCTCTACCTGGCAGGCGCCGGATTCCCGGGCCTTGCCGATACGGCCGGAGCGTTTGCAATAATACTATTTGTATGGTTCGGCGGGGTCATATTGAATGATTATTACGATTTTGAGGTTGACTCGATAACGGATCCCTATCGTCCATTACCTTCAGGAAGGATAACAAGGAAAGAGGCGCTTGTTGCAGCAATAGCCTTCCTGTCAGCGGCGGTTATCCTGTCAATTTTCGGGTCGGCTACTCTCCTGGCAGCTACAGTTGTCCTTGTAATACTGGCGATCCTGTATAACTCAACATTAAAAAAGATGGGGTTGATAGGAAGTTTTTCCTTCGGGATAATTGAAGGTCTTTTCTTTGCTGTGGGAGTTCTTACAGTCGGCTCGTTTAATCAGCTTACACTTCTTGTTGCAGTATCAATAATCCTGCTGCATACAAGCGTCAATATCAGCGGCGCGATCAAAGATATCGAAGGGGACAAAAAGATCGGCAATATGACGGTTCCTGTGAAATACGGAATTGACACAACAGCCGTGTTTATTTTATTGTTTCTTTCATTATCGTTCATGGTAGCATTGATGCCGGGATTCTTAAATATGCTAAGCCCCAGGTACCTGCCTCTGCTTTTAATAACGTGCCTCTGGCTTATTACAAGCACGGTTATAGTCAAAAAGAATCCCAGGCTCGGGTTCATGGCTTTCGGGTTGTACTACATGGGCGCGAGCATATATTACATAAATTTTATAACAGGAATATAATATAAGGTGACGGCAATGGAAAAATACGATGCTATCATAATAGGGGCCGGGATAGGAGGCTTATCCTGCGGGGCAAGGCTCGCAAAAAGCGGACTTAGAACATTGGTGCTGGAGCAGCATCACACTGTGGGCGGCTGCTGCTCCACTTTCAGGAAGAAGGGATTCTCGTTCGATCTTGCAGCATTATTTTTATTTGAAGGTCCATCCTTAATAACCAATAATCTCAAAGAACTTGATGTAAAGGATAAAGTGGATTTCATACAGATAGACCCTCTCTATCAGTATATTTTTCCGGATTTCGAGATCAAAGTACCAAAGGATATCGAATCTTTTTCAAAAGAACTGGTAAAAATAGCGCCGGGTGAAGAGAAAAATATTCATGATTTCTTTAAGGAAATAATCAAAATCCATAAGCTTATTGAAGAAATAAGATTCAAACCGCCGTATGAAAAACGCAACGTAATGGCCAACCTATTCAGTCATCCTGAACTGATCCGGTACGGCCTCCGATATGGAGGGATGACCTGGGATAAATTCCTTGACCATTACTTCACTAATAAGAAATTAAAAGCAATCCTATCTGTAGAAAGTATTTTTTTAGGATTGCCCCCATCCAAAATCCCTGCCATTGCTATGGCTTTTATAATAGCGATGGAGCATACTTATGGTTTGGTCTATCCAAGGAATGGGATGGTATCATTAGCAGAAGCATATGTCACTGCAATAAAGAAGCATGATGGAGAGGTGAGGCTGAATTCGAAAGTTTCCAGGATCATAATTGAAAATGAAAAATGTTGTGGAGTGGAATTATCCAATGGTGAGAAGATCTCATCTAAAATCGTTGTCTCAAATGCTGAACCCAGAGAAACTTTTCTAAACCTGGCAGGAAGAGATAATCTCAATTCAAAATTTTCAAGGGCGATTGAAGATATTGAACCGTCTTTATCAGGATTTAAGGTATGTATCGGAACAGATATCAAACCACCAATCGAGCCTTTTATTTTAAAATGCCCGACTTACGACATTGAGGCCCTCTACGAAAATATTTGGAAATACGGGATCATGGATGAAGTTTATTATCTTATCAGCACGCCGTCTTTACTGGATACTTCCATGGCACCGGCAGGTGCTCATAGTATCCAGGTGCTCACAATTACACCCTTTAAAATAAACGGGTCCATGCGGCCTGAACCCGATACTGCATATAAGGACAAGATGAAGACAAATTATATCAGGAAAATAATTAAAGATGTTACCAGGATTATACCCGGACTGGAGAATCATATACTTTACATGGATGCGATCACGCCTGTTATGCTGGAAAGAACAACTATCAGGCAAGACGGCAGGATATGCGTTAATACGAAAATCCTGGATAAAATAGCAAGGAACAGGACACCCATTAAGGATCTGTACATTGCCGGAAGCGGTGCCTATCCGGGCGGCGGTGTAAATAATACAATATTATCCGGGATTATCACATCGAGGATGATACTGGAAGATGCAGGACAAAGGGCGGTATCATGAGCGCCCCCAGCCAATTCTTACAAGTTCTTTCCCGGGAACTTGGATCCAAGGTGCAAAGCGATGCCTTTACAACTTACTGTTACGAATCCGACATTGGGAAATCCATACGGGGCGCTCCGATTGCAGTTGTATTTCCTGAAACCGCCGATGATATATCAGTAATTCTAAAGATAGCCAACGATTACGGGATTCCGGTAACGGTACGCGGCGGGGGTACGACCGTGGGAGGGGAAACCGTTGCCAGAAGTTCCATTATAATAGATACAAAAAAATTGTGCAGGTTCATCAGCATTGATGCTTCGGGAAAGTCAGTTTATGTGGAAGCCGGGATGACCTGGATTGAGCTTTATGATATCCTGAGAAAATACCATCATACATTTAAAGTGGCGCCATCCAGTGTTTCCTGCACAATTGGAGGTACCATTAGCGTGGGAGGTTTTGATCCCCACTCATATATTCATGGTACGTGCGCAGATCAGGTCGAAGAGCTTGAAGTTGTTCTTCCGGATGGCAGCATAAAAACATGTAATTCCAAGAACAACAGCGAAATTTTCCGCAATATCCTTTATGGAAACGGAATGATCGGGATAATCACAAAAGTAAAAATGGGTATCAAGGACCGGCATGTTACTTCATATGATAGCTGGTTCGCCTATACGAGTAGAAAAAGCGCGCTTTCAGATTACTTCAGTGCCTGTGAAAATGGAGTAAGCGATGGCATAATGTATCTGGAGGTTTTCAACCAGCCAATCGTACGCATAGAGCAATTCGAAGAACCAGTGGATATGGGTAAAATAAAAGGGGAACATATTACGACTTTTACAAGTGATAACTTTTATGTCAGCCATTCCCGGTATATGTACGCCCACAGGATCAGGATCCGCTTTTTCCCGTTTCTGTGGAAGTACTCTCCGGTGTCGCTTAATTTTATTGACACTCTGTATCCTGAAAAAAATTCCATTTTTGAAATGTTCGATTATTCTGACAAACTTCGAAGCAGAGTAAAATCAAAAGGCGTCAAGATGATGGGGAACCTCAAAATGTGCCTTGCGCTAAGGGTTAAAGAAGACTCACAAACAAGACCTTTCTCACCAATCCCTTCTGATACGAAAAAAGGCGACTTGATATTCGGTTCATATTTCGGAACCGAACTCCTGTCAAAAAATTATAATGACTACCACCGGATATTCAATCACGAAATGATACCGAAAGTGATCGAACAGGGGGGTACTCTCTACAAATATTGCGGGCATGTCCGGCCGTTCGCTGAAAAAATGTTCTCAGGTGAGCGGTGGTCGTACCTGCAAAGTATCAAGAAAAAATATGATTCCAATAACATTCTGAACAGAGGTGTTTTATTTGAACGAGATTAAAGCCACGCACAGATGCTATAAGTGCGGCATGTGCATGTTCCAGTGTCCCGTATATTCAGTATACCGGAACGAGGTATATTCCCCGAAAGGAAAAATAAACGCAATAGACTCAATAATCAATGCTAAATCAAATAGCCTATCGGATTTGCCGGAAATTTTCCAGGAATGCAATCTGTGCAGGCATTGTGTTAACATCTGTCCCGGAGAAATAGATACTCCGGGGCTCGTTGTAGAATACAGGGCCAGGTTGAATAGAATAAAACCCACTGGCAGGTACCAGGAAGTACTGGACAATATCAAGCACAGCGGAAACCCTTACGGCCTGGAAAATCGTTCCAGTCAGGTGGGAACGGGACATCAAAAAAATAAAAATGACAAATCGAAAACCCTCATTTTCATGGGATGTACAACACGATATAAGCTTCCGGAGATCGCAAAGTCCCTGCTGGATTTTCTGGACAGCCTGGGTTTTGGATATACGTTGCTGGATGATGAACCCTGCTGCGGAAATATCCTCAACAATCTGGGTTATCCTGAAGAAGCAAAAAACCTCGCAAAGCAAAATAAAGCTGTTTTAAACGCGTTTGATAAGATAATAACACTGTGCCCGGGCTGCTATAATATGCTTAAAACATATAAAAAATCTGTGGGTTCAAAGTTTGAAGTATTCCATATTCTGGAAATAGTGCATGCGGCGCGCGATCAGCTTAAAAGTAATACAAAGGAACCGTTGTACTTCCAGGTTCCATGCCACATCTACAACTCTGACACTAAATTCAAAAACATAATTTCAGATATAACTCTATTATTTGACCATCTGCAATCTTCGCTTGATGTCACGCAGGCAACAAAATGCTGCGGGGCGGGAGGCGGGATGTTATTGTATAACAAAGAATATGTTCAGAAAAGGCTCGATACTATCTTAAGGAATGTCGAATCCGGGAATGTGATAACCGCATGTCCGTTCTGTTATTTGAATTATAAAAGGAATACCTCAAAAGAAGTCTCTTTTATTACAGAAAAACTGGAAGTTTCCGGAAAAACAAAAATAGAATTGGGAGGCCATGGTAACTTTTTGCATCATGTATCCGATCATAAAGAAAGTGAGGAAAATATTCCTGTGCTGCTTGTAAAATATAAAATCCGTTCTGTGATGAAAAAAATACCACTGAACAATAGGAGGTAAAGTATGAAAAAATATATGAAAACAATATGTTCTATTGCGATTGTTACGTCGATTGCAATGGTTGTATCGCTTGTATCGGTTGCCCCTGCGACTTCCATCGAACAGACCAAAAACAATGCTGAAGTTAAAAACATCATATTCATGGTGCCTGATGGGATGGGTCTATCAGATGTCACAGCGGCCCGTATATACAGGAACGGAATAAACGGCGTTCCCCTGTATCTTGAAACGTTGGAAAATATTGGATACCAGAGGACTTATTCTGCCGACAGTACAATAACTGATTCAGCAGCCGCAGCTTCAACATGGGCATGCGGAGAGAAGTTCAACAACATAGAGGTTTGCTACCATTCGGATGGACGTCCCAATAATCCAAGCATTCTTGAACTGGCCAGGGACGAAGGTAAGGCAACCGGGCTTGTGGCAACTTTTACTATTACTCACGCCACACCGGCAGCGTTCGGCGCCCATGTCAAGGAGCGCAATTGCGAGAATGAAATAGCAAGGCAGTATATCGAGCAGACCGGACCTGATGTAATGCTGGGAGGCGGAGTTTCAAAATTCAACTCTACTGTACCGGATGTATGCGGGACTTCAGGCGATTTCATTACTGAAGCAAGGTACAAAGGCTATTCTGTTGTTTACACGAAAGACGAAATGCAGAATGCCGTGAGAAGCGGTTCAGGGAAATTGTTGGGTCTCTTTAATGACAGTTATTTAGTCCCGGAAAGCCAGCGTGATACAACTACGGAGCCGAAGCTTGCAGAAATGACAACAGCTGCCCTTGAAATCCTGGATAATAACAAGAAAGGTTTCTTCCTGCTGGTTGAAGGTTCACAGATTGATGGAGCAAACCATTATAACAATATGGCATATCAAATAAGCGAAGTCCTTGCCTTTGACGATGCTGTTAAGGTCGTTCTGGATTGGATCAATGAGAAACCCGAGAGGAAAGAAAACACGCTTCTTATAATAGCCCCAGACCATGATACTGGCGGTTTTGCCATAAATGGACCTTATGGGAGCCTCCTTGCAGCAGGTGAATACCCAATACCAGCCTGGACAACGCGCATGCATACAGGCATAGATACCATGATATGGAGCCAGGGTCCGGGGAGCAAGGAGCTTGGCAGGGCGATCGATAATACCGATGTTTACAACATAATGGCGAAATCTTTGAATAAGGAGGATTATAAGAGAAATGCCAGGGACTTCATAGACAGGAGAATTGAGAGAGGTCTTAAATCCTTGTATAAAAACCAGCGCCCAAGTGGTGAATTCCCCACTCTTGTTTCCTACTCCCCGGATATGAGCAACGGGACGGATGCCACCACGGTTTTTGAAACTGGATTCATACTGCATACCTTGAAAATAGCAGATAATGAGAATTCAAAAGAAATCATACGGGAGATGAAATCCAGGGCTGCTGGTTATTTGCTTGACAACAAAGAGGCACATGGAGTATGGAGGTTTAAGGGTAAGGCCCAGCCTTTCTACCCTCCTGATACGGACGACACATCGATAGCATTTGCCGGACTGATCGAAAGCGGGGTAGATATGAGCGATGAATCCCTTGATTACATGCTCAATTACACTACCCCCGAAGGCGTATTCTATACATGGATAAACTCAGAGGAATGGCTGTCTCCATCCAATCCGTATTATGGTATCTTTAGCATGAAGATCATAGATGCTGGTGTGAACGCGGACGCTCTGTATGCGTATTCATTGCGGAACAGGCCCCAGGACGGTGTAGTTCAGTATTTGAATGCCATGGCTGAAAACCAGTCATTCAAAAATGGGACAATATATTATCCATCCCCCTATGTTTTCACATACCTGGTCTCAAAAGCATACGCTGACGGCGGCGTCACGGAACTTGGTCCATCTGCAGGTAAAATAAGAGAATATGTCCTGGAAACACAGGAGCCTGATGGAAGCTGGGGAAATGATATGGATACGGCTATGGCTGCTGTTTCCCTTATGAATACGGGATATAAAGGAAAACACCTTGAGAAGGCAATAAAACATATATTGAGTAACCAGAAGAAAGATGGAAGCTGGGAACCTTATGCCTTCTATATAGCTCCGCTGTCCCCTCCGATGTATTATGGCTCCCGGGAATTAAGTACGTCTTTCAACCTTGAGGCCCTGATAAAATACAAAAAATTATTTTAAATCTTTTTTTCGTCAAGCTCTCCGTCTTTGAGCCAGATGACCCTGCTGACATATTTTATGTCATCTGGCTCGTGGGTGACCATCAATATCGTAAGCCCTATTTCCCGGTTCAATTTCTGGAAAAGTTCAAGTATCTGCTTTGATGAAGCACTGTCCAGATTTGCAGTAGGTTCATCTGCGAACAGGACATCAGGTTTATTGATAAGTGCCCTTGCGATGGCCACACGTTGCTGTTCTCCTCCGGACATCTGGCGCGGGCGGTGATGCAGCCTTTTACCAAGTCCTACCTGTTCGAGCACTTCTTCAGCGGCCTTTAAGTAGTCTTTTTTCTCCCTCCCAAGCGTCATAGCCGGCAGATATACATTTTCAAGCGCGGTGAGTTCAGGCAGAAGCGCATATTCCTGGAAGACATAACCGAATCTCTTAAGGCGAAACCTTGCCTTCTGGGATTCGGACAGCTCCAGGAGGTTCATTCCTTCAATGATTATCCCCCCCTCAGTAGGTTTATCGAGAAGACCGAGCTGGTGAAGTAAAGTAGACTTCCCGCTCCCGCTCTTTCCCATTATGGCGATAAATTCGGAAGGACTACTGCGCTTTATGCCAAAGGAAATGTTATTCAGGGCTCTTACCTGCACATCCCCCATAACATATGTCCGTGTGAGGTTTTTCACATCTATGAGGAGTTCTGCATCGTTCGGTGCATTTTCTGTCATTTCAATCACCCCATATCGCTTCTATTATTGTTTCACGTACCGCCATCCAGGATGGTATGAACCCGGCGGTCAATGCCGCTGCAAAAAGGCTGAGAGCATTCACAGAAATTTTTTCCGGGACGATCGATAATGAAACGTAACCTATCGGGAATCTCATCGGATGTGCAATGAACAGGGGTCCTATCACAAAGAGAACGATTAATAATCCGATCATCGTACCGCAAATCACAATGAACATGGCCTGGAAGAGATAAGACTGGATTATTATGGATTCTTTTATTCCGACGGCCCGCAAAATCCCGATCTGCCTCCGCTTACTGATCGTACTCATATAAACAATAATAAAGATTGTCACGCTTGCGACAAACAGTCCGATTGCTGAGATAAGCATCGCTATTATGTCAAAACTTATGATCACGTTTTTTACAATACCTGCGTAGACGGGCCACGGCTGGATCTTTTCCTTGACGCCAAGCTCCAGCAATTGTTTTATATATCCGTCTTCATTTCCCCGGTCTTGTGTTTTTATAAGTATCTGGCTCGCCTTATCTTCGTTTCCAAGAACGGATTCCATCTCTTTCTGGCTTATGAAAGCCATAAGATCGGATTGTATGAAATTCACATCGAATATGCCTTTGACGCGGTAGCTTCGCTTTACACCGTTATTGAACAGTACATCTATGGAGTCCCCCACTTTAACACCGCCCAGCGAAACATGTTCAAGATCGCCTCCGTATCCTCCTGCTATTTCTTTTCCTAGGATTATCTCACTGGTATCAAGGGTGCTTAAGTATTCACCGTCGATCATGAAATTATGGATTGTAGTAACTGTCATCTCATCCGCGGGATTGATCGAGCGAACAGCCCAGGCACCACTTTTGTCCTTATATGAGAGCGAGGCGCCGATGACATATTGGGGAGAGATGCCTTTTATGCCGGGGACACTATTGATTTTTTGCCTCAGGGATTGGACGTCGTTAATGTATTTTTCATCTTTTTTCGGTTCAATCACAATGTTGCCATAAAGCGTATTTACTACCTGGTTATTCATTGTTTCTGTTAGCCCCAGGAAAATAGAGCCTATGAATACCAGGTTGACAAAAATAAGCGACATTATGAAGATGGTCAGAAGCTGTGTTCCCTTGTTGCCTTTTGTTATCGATTTATACGCCAGGAATAATGAAACATTAAGATTGTCGAACATGTGTCTGCCTGTCTCTCTTACATTTTTTTTCTTCGGTACAGATAAAATATACTTGCACCGATCACGACCAGAATCATACTTATGGGTACCATGCTGCTTTTATTCGCGTTCTGGACGGTGAGATTTAAAACTTCAGTATTCGCGTGAATGCCAAGATCATCTTCGAACTCGATTTTCGCAGAGTATGGAATATCACCGCTTTCAGCGGCGTAGAATGTGAACACGCCGGGGGCATCATCATTGGGCTTGATCTTTCCAAGAAACGCGGTTTTGGATCCTTTAAAAGGCGTCTCCAGGATTACCTTCACAGATCTTGCATCCCCGGTACCTGAATTCTCAATTCGCATGTTCAGGGTGACAAGGTCACCCTTTGTGGGATTCTGGGGATCGATCTTAATATTCGCAATTGAAAGCTTTGCCCTTCCAAGCACTTTTACGCCTATCAGGTTCTGTGAGCTGATGTTCTTGCCGTTCTCGTCTTTATAATCCATCCTGATGGGGATCGAATATGAAGTGATCTCTGTCTTATCTTTGACAAGCATCCTGTAATCCAGCCTGAATGACTCGCCGGGATCAATATTTTTAATTATGTTCGTATCAGAACCCACCGGAACGAAAGGCAATCCGCCTGTTGCGGCTGTCACCTGTGTTTCCCGTGCGATCCCGGTTCCCTCGTTTGAGACAGAGAACGCCACATTGAATGTATCCTGGGGACTTATGAGCTCAGGAGTTATCGATATATTGGAAATTAAAAGCTGCGGGACTCCGCGCACCATGACATTGACGGTTTTGTTCATTTCACGCTGCTGCCCATCAATTGACCAGTGCGCTTCAAACTTAATCTCATAGGTGCCGGAATTTGCATGCGAATCGATATGCAGGAGGTAGGTTTCGGCCTTGGCCCCGTATTTGATTATCCGGCCGAAATAAATGGTCCTATCGTTCTCATTTTTCAATATAATGGGCGAATCAGGGACAATTGTAAGTCTTACATCATCTATATCGCTGAACTCATTTGCGAGCGTAATGGACATCGCCAGGTCCTGTCCGGGTTCTGCGGGCTGGGGGGATAGTTTATCCAGCACGATTTCAAGTTCTGCGTGAGCCGGGGAGGTTATGAAGATTACCAGGAACAGTACAGTTATTATCGCATTTTTAAGATTCATTACATATCACCTTTAACAATTATTTTGATCGGTTTTTTTCCATGACCATTTTATTTATGATGTTTGAATAAGATTATATACATTATTATTGTAAACAAGTTACTTAACAACATGAACGAAAATATTGACCTTCAAAACTATTTAAAGGAAATCGGCATGACCGAAGCGGAAGCAAAAATCTACCTGCACCTGCTCTCCCAGGAAAAAATAACTGCTGGGGAATTAAGTAAAGCCCTCGGCTTTTCAAGACCCAAGATATATGAAGCCCTTGAAAGACTTTCAGGCCGTGGACTGCTTCAGGTAAGATACGGGAGGCCAAGGCTTTATTCATCACTCAGTCCAGGCATAGCCCTTGAAAAATATATAGATAATGTAACCAAAAAAATGGAGACCGTAAGCAAAAAAGTGTCTCCACAGCTTGATAAGCTTTATTCTGAAAAACACAGGATCATGGAAGAGGAAACCGAGGTATGGGTATCCAGGGGCCAGCAAAGCTATTTTATCAAGCTGCGTGAACTCATCGAAAGAGCGAAAAAAGATGTATTTATAATGGCAGGCTTTTTCCTTGAAAACGAGTTTGAAATCCTGATGGAAGCTGCAAAAGAGCTTAAGAGAAAAAAAATCAAAATGAAAATCATCACTCCTCATAATTCAACGCAGGCAGAGACAGAAAAATTAAAGGAATATTTCGAAATGCGTTCTTTCACAACATTTGTGCCTATTAAAGATATTTATATTGATTCAAGTGAACTTTTAATTAGCATTCCCACTATCCATAATGGGAATCTCACGGATGTAACAAGTATCTATATCGGCAATAAGATATGGGTTGAATCCTTCAAAGGTTTCTATAATGTAATATGGAACATGAATGTATAATGTTGCATAAAAAGAGTCGTGGAAAGGACAGGAGATAGATTTTACCAGAACCATTAAATATGACCACAGTCATACATGACCATGGTCATGATTGAAAAAGATGATATAAATACCTCCCTGCGCGAGAAAAAGAAAACAGAAACAAGAAATAAGATATTCGAAGTGGCGGGCAGACTATTCAAAGAAAAGGGATTCGAAGATACCACTATCGATGAGATCGTCCGGGAGGCAGGAATAGGCAAAGGCACATTTTTCAATTATTTCCCGAGTAAGACTGCGCTGCTCCTGTACTTCGCAAAAAAGAAAGAAGATTTGACCTTTAGTCAGATCAAACATGAAATGACAAGAAGTATCCCCACAAAGGAAAAAATAAAAAATACACTCGTCTTCGTTGCAAAGACCAATGAAAAGGACAAAGAACTTACAAAAATGTTCGTATTTGAGTACATGAGGCACTATGGTATGAGTTCCGGGCAGGATGAGAGATCAAGTCACCGCCTGAGTAATATCCTTTATGGCTTGATCGAAGAAGGCGTGAAAAAAGGGGATGTAAATAGTGAAATAGAACTGAAAAAAGCAGCCGACATTATAACAGGTATCTATTTTCATTCACTTATGGAATGGTTATGGGCAAAGAACGATTATTCCTTTTCAGATGATATATCCGGAAAGATAGACCTGGTATTTGACGGTATAAGAGGCGAGGGATAATGAACAAAATAACTGAAAAATATTTTCTGAATTGGGAGGAGGCTTTCAGTTCTGCGATACAGGATGCCGGCGGGAAGGGTAAGAACCTGGGCAGTCTGCACAGGTATGGTTTTCCAGTGCCTGCTGGCGGGGTCTTAACATCCAGGGCATACTGGGATTTTTTCCAGCACAATGATTTAATGGAAACCATTCACGCTGCATCTTCAATTAATGCAGAGGACGTACTGGAGCCGGCTAATGAAAAAATGTTGATCGACATCAGGCAAAAGATCACTGAAGGGGAAGTACCTGATATAATTTTGCAGGAACTATCTGAAAAGCTCACAAACATGGAACTGCTTAACAAATCCGTGGCAGTCCGGTCATCCGCAACGGCTGAGGACTCTGCTGCTGCTTCATTTGCCGGGGTGCATGAATCGTTTCTCAATATCCTGGGGCTCCCGGATATTATAAAGGCGATCAAGAACTGCTACACTTCCCTCTGGACACCCCGCGCAGTTGCCTACAGGCGCAAAATGGGATTCAGTGATGATAAGGTCGGTGCGGCTGTTGTCATTATGGAACTTGTGCCGGCAGTGGCAGCGGGGGTGGCTTTTAGCTGCGACCCGCGAACAGGGCGGCGCGACGTGATGATCATCAGCGCCAATTTCGGTCTTGGAGAATCCGTAGTCAGCGGCGCCATCGAGCCTGATGAATACATATTAGCTACAGAGATAGTCCTGCCAGAGATAATTGAAAAGAAAACCGGCAGTAAGAAGCGATACACAAGGCTCAGGCATGAAGGCGCCACAGAACTGCTGGATGCAGGAGAGGATGTCAATAAAAAACAGGTTCTAAACGATGCCCGCATAATAGAACTGGGCTCGCTGACCCTGCGTGTGCATGAGGCACTGGGTGGAGGGATTATCTGTCAGGATATCGAATGGGCATTTGATGGTAAACAATTTTATGTATTACAGGCAAGGCCTGTGACAAAACTTCCTGAACCGAACTTTCCAGGACTTGCAGGTCAGCCTGTCATCTGGTCCAATTCCAATATAAAGGACGCTGCACCTTTTGTCTGGACCACCCTTAACTGGAATATCGGTCATCGCAATCTTAACCTGATGTTAAAATCTCAACTGCTGGCAGCAGGTTATCATCCGCCTCCAAGGATCAACTGGGTCAGGCTATACAAAGGGCGCGGATATTTCAATCTCTCAGCTCTTCAATGGGGTTTTTATGATGCTGTAGGTTATTTGCCGGGAGATACCAATAAGCTTCTTGGCGGTCACCAGCCTGAGATCAAAGTTCCTGCCGGAAATCCCATGGGTGGCTGGAAAGGGATCATCCGGGTCTTGCGGAGATTAAATCTTGTTTTTAATATTCTCAAGACCCAGATCTCTGCAAAGAAAATTTTCAAAGATATGTGGCAGAAAGCGCAAAGCTGGGATCGGTTGGATTTCCATGACATGACTGATCAGGAACTTATAACTCTTATTACTGAGATCGGGCAAAAATACATCGAATTCGCACCTGCATATATGATGTTTTCTTCATCAGCTTCCCTTCCCCTGGACATGCTGGCAAGAACACTGGAAAAGGATTTTCCAGGCAGGGGTTATTCGCTCACCAATAATCTGCTGGCTGGTTCAGCGGAAATAACCAGCGCCGAACATGGCTATAGATTGATCGAACTGGCAAATACCGTGCAAAAAGACGAAGCAGCTTACAGGTACTTTACATCAGAGCATTTTGACCCGGCAGCTTTTAAGAATGAAATCCCTGTGGACTCACAATTCAGGAAAGAGTTTGATGAATTTTTAAACGATTTCGGTCATCGCGCAGTTTATGAAGCCGAAATAGCGAATCCACGCTGGAGTGAGAACCCTGGCTACCTGCTTGAGAACATACGGGCAGCAGTGTTATCTCCTGATAAAAAAGACAATAGGAAGGCACAGGCTGAAAAACGTAAAGTTGCGCAAGAAGAGATCGCCAGGAAACTCAAATGGAGCTTTCAGCATATTAAGGTCAGTATGTGGGTCAGGCAAGCCAGAAAAGGTTCGGAAATGAGGGAAATGGCAAAGTCCGTGTTTATGAAACCTCTTGAACCTGTCCGGTTATTATATCAGGATATCGGGCGGCGCCTGGCAGAGAGAGGAATCCTTAATGAGCAGGCTGATGTTTATCACTGTACAATTACTGAACTTGTGGCGATACTTTGCGGATACTGGGATGGTTCGGGTTTGAAGGTACTGGTTACGGAACGAAAAAAATTGAGGGAAGAATTATCGCAACTTGATCCGCCTGATGTTATCATCGATGAAGTACCTCAGCCAAAGACAGAGGCGCCACATTCATATGGAAAGGTGATGACAGGCATAGGCGTGGCAGCAGGAAAAGCTTCAGGTCAGGCGCGGCTGATCAGCCATCCCGGGGAAAACACACGGCTGCAGGCAGGCGATGTTCTTGTCGCTCCGTCCACAGACCCGGGCTGGACGCCGCTGTTCTTGAGGGCAAACGCTCTGGTTATGGAAGTGGGGGGCTTTCTTTCCCACGGGGCTATTGTGGCGAGGGAGTACGGCGTACCGGCTGTAGTCAATGTGCCAGGTGTGATGAAGACTTTGAAGGATGGAGAACAGCTTACAGTTGACGGTGATGAGGGGAAGGTGTACCGGGGATGAAGAGGATGAACAAATGAAAATATTACTGATACAGCCGGCAAGGCACAGAAAAAAAAATATCGAAGAATTTATGACAAACCGGATGAAAGAAGAGAATAAAAGGAGTTTTATGCATTCAAACAATAGAAAACTAATTAACCGATTCGTATTATCGGTCTTATTTATTCTTGCACTTGTTAATTCAGCCTCGGCCCAGGTTGGAATATTGGATTTTTTTTCTGATTTCACAAGCGCGGATGTTACTTTCAATTCCACCCAGGATTTGCGGGGGAAAGCGGTCTTTGAACTCTTCTATGCTGGAAGCCCGGTGGAATCGCAAGAGGTACCCTTTGATATAAAGGCAGGTGAACTTTTGACAAAGGTGATAATATGGGAGAAAAAACCCCAGCAAGATTACTACATTGCAAAGGTTAGTTTATACGACGATAGCAAACTCCTGGCAGGTACATCTTACCAGGTCTCGTATGGGACTGTCTCCTTACCCAGCTTTCATGTGGTTGATTTTTCACCCACCAATAGCGGCGTACAGTTATTATTGCGTCCTTTCAATCCGAGCGTGACAGATATAAAAATTGAACTTCTGGATAATAACGACATAGTTTACACAAATACTGAAGATGATGTGACCCTTACGGCCAATAAAGAGATGAAGATTTCCTGGCCTTTTCTGCTTACAGATTCCAAAAAATATACAGTCAGGGCAAAAATATATACGCACAGGCTATATGCATCCCCGCTTACCAATACGTATGTAGCTTATTTCACGGCAAATCAGGATGTTGAAATCCTTCCTGATGATGTACAGGTGGATGAATACGGTGCCAGCGTGACGCTGCGCGGCAAATCCCAGGTGCCGTTTGATGGCTTCATAGTCGTCAGGACTGTAAACAGGGAAACAAACGAAACAAAGGTTTTCCGCCAGCAAGTCGAGGAGATACTCGTATCTGAAAAAGAAGATACTGCGGGAGTTGTATGGAAGGGACTTGCGTCCGGGACTTATGATGTCGAAATACGGGCTGCAAATAAGGAGGATGTCACGCTTGATAAATATGAAACCGTTCTGCGGATTCCTGAGGTACCTGCTGTTGAGGCAACCACACCTGCACAAAGCACCCCGGGGTTCGCAGCACTTCTATCTATCATAGCATTATTGTCAGCCTCACGGCGGTTAAAAGGTGGGTAATGTTTGACCTCATCCTCAAAAACATCGCACACAGGAAATTAAGGTCGGGGCTTACGGTATTCGGTATAGCCCTCGGTATTTTCGCTGTCATCGTCATGGGTAGCATGTCGGAAAATTTTAATATGACTTTCGATAAGTCCATCAGCCTGACGGCAGACAAGATCCGCGTGCTGCCTGAAGGCGGGTTCGTGGGAGGCGGCCTTACCGAATCCAAGGTCAGGGAAGTTAAAAGGGTCGCAGGCGTTTCAGATGCCTACGGCCTGTTACAGGCTTCTCTTGATCCTGAAAACCTCGGATTTGGCGGTGGGAATGTGGTCATTGGGATTCCGCCTGAGAAAACGCAAATTACATTGAAAGATACAAAACTCACAGGCGGAAGATATCTTGTTACAGGGGACGGTTACAGGGCTGTTGTTGGCAGCAGCGTTGCCCGTGAGTTTAAACTGAAGGTAGGGGACGACCTTGAGATAAAATCCAAAAAAGTCCAGAGGGCATCGTCCATAACCCATACAAGGAATTTCACGGTAGTCGGAATAATGGAATACACGGGGTCTTTTTTTGATAGCGGTGTTATCGTACCGCTTGACAGGGCGCAAAAATTCTACGAATTGGGGGATGGTGTAACAATGATACTGGCAGTCCCTGAACCCAATACTGACCCTGAAGACCTTTCAAAAAGGATAGAATTGAACGTTGAGAAAGTCAAGACGTTCTCACCCGAGCAGCTCAGGAAACAGATAGAACAGGCACTTATCATTTTCAGCCTGGTAACGATAAGCGCGGCTGTGCTTGCGGCTATAATAGGAGGCTTGAGCGTCACAAACACGATGCTGATGTCGGTATCCGAGAGGACAAAAGAATTCGGGCTGATGAAGGCGCTGGGAGCAGAAACAAAAGACATACTTTTCATGACTGTCGGGGAAGCGGCACTCATGGGTGTGATAGGCGGCATTATCGGAATAGCAGGCGGCGCAGCCCTTGTGTATTTTATGAACAACAATTTCGCAATCATTCTTTTTGTAATTACTCCAAGGCTTCTTGCAATAGCCATGTCTTTTGCCACTTTGCTTGGAGTCGTATCAGGGACATACCCGGCTTACAGGGCAGCTAAAATGAGCCCGATGGAGGCGCTGCGGTATGAATAATACAATTGAAGGCGTGGGGTGTCAGGATGCTTGATCTTATTATCCGAAGCATCACACAGAGAAAACTCAGGACAGGCTTAACAATGTTCGGTATAGGGCTTGGGATTTTTGCGGTGATGGTAATGGGCGGGATGTCGGAATATTTCACGCTGCATGTTGACAGGGGATTGAGCCTGATGGCAGATAAAATCCACGTGCTGCCGGAAAGCGGGTTCTTTGGAGGGAGCCTTGATGACTCCAAGGCCAGGAAAGTCAAAAGCATCCCTGGCGTGCTTGATGCATACGGGTTATTATGGATGCCTTATGATGTGGAAAGCCTCGGGTTCTTCGGGAATTTCGTTGTCGGCCTGGAACCTGAAAAACAGGCTGCCACCTTAAAAGACATTAAACTTACAGAAGGCAGGCTCCTTGTCCCAGGGGATGGTTATAGGACAGTTATCGGGAGTAATGTTGCCCGGCAGCTCAAGCTCCATACTGGAGATGAGATTGAGGTAAAATCCAAGCAGTTCGTTCGCGCCTCGACAATAACACATTCAAGGAACTTTACAGTTGTCGGGATAATGGAATTCACAGGTACGGATTTTGATTATATAATCGGTGTCCCGCTTGATACTGCACGTAAATTCTATGACATGGAAGACACGCTGACCTACATATGGGTGATCCCTGAACCTGACGTTGATGCAGATGACCTTGCAAAGAGAATTGAGCTGAACGTTGAAAATGTAGCGACTTTTTCACCCAACCAGCTCAGGAAACAGATAGAGCAATCTATGGTAGTTGTGAGCTTAATCACCTTGAGCTCAGCAGTGCTTGCTGCCATTATCGGAGGACTTAGTATTATGAACACAATGCTGATGTCGGTCTCAGAAAGGACAAAAGAGTTCGGGCTCATGAAAGCAATGGGTGCAGAGATAAGAGATATTCTTTATCTGACTGTGGGAGAGGCGGCACTTATGGGAATCCTGGGCGGTGTCCTTGGTATTGCAGGAGGCGCGGTATTCATTTATTACATGAATGAGTATCTGGCGTCCATGGGAGCCGTGATTTTCGCTATCACGCCAAGGCTTGTGGTTATAGCTTTATTGTTCGCCACACTTCTTGGGATAATGTCGGGCAGTATCCCGGCTTACAGGGCAGCGAGGATGAAACCTATGGAGGCGATGCGCCGTGAATGAAAGAGAACCGGTATTAAGCGTCAGGAACCTCTCAAAAACATATATGCAGGGCAAAATCCCGGTACACGCTCTTACAGATGTCAGTTTTGATGTGAAAAAAGGCGAGTTCATAAGCATAGTGGGGCCTTCAGGCAGCGGTAAGTCCACGCTCCTATCGATGATGGGGCTTCTTGATAAACCAACAAGCGGCAGCGTGTTTATCGACGGGATGGAGGTCACGAAGGCAAAAGAGGGAGATGCGCCAAAAATCAGAAGGGAAAAAATAGGTTTCGTATTCCAGCGCTTCAACCTCATCCCCACGCTCACAGCGCTTGAGAACGTGGATATTGCAATGCGTTTTGCCAGGGTCTCAAAACATAAACGAAAAGAGAGGTCAGTAGAACTCCTCACCCAGATGGGACTTGAGGGGCGGATGAAGCACAAACCTTCCGAATTATCTGGCGGGGAGCAGCAGCGCGTGGCAATTGCAAGGGCCATGTCAAACCATCCGGCCATAATCCTTGCTGATGAGCCTACAGGAGAAGTGGATACGAAAACGCGGGATATGATAGTTGCTCTCCTGAAAGAACTGTGTGAAAAAGGCCAGACCATCCTTGTGGTTACACATGACATGGACGTGGCTGAGAAAACCTCGAGGAGGATTACAATGCGGGATGGGAAGATAGCAAGTGATACGCAACAATAAATCTCCAAAATATGGAAATCAGATAAAGCTGTCTATTTTTTTAACTTCATAGTCCACTGGTTCATAATCCCCGATAAGCAGCCTAAGAGTTACATTTGTATTATTTATGTAATGCTGTCTGTCATTTAAGAACTCATAGCTGCTGCCAGCTTTTTCGAGAGTGAACCGTTTTTCTTCAAGAACTTTTTCATCAGCTATGATCTGCGCTTTTAAAGACAATTGTTTGTCCTGTTGATTTATTATTTTCACCCTCACTGATTGTAGTTCATATTTCCCATCGCCCCACACTGTAGGATATTCCATTTCACTTGCTACGAACAGGGAGCCTGAAGGTAATACTTTGTATGTTTTATTTTGCGTAATATTATTTTGTGTAATATTTTCTGTAATTACCTCGATAGGTTCAGGAGCAGTATCTATAAGAGATGGGGTTGCTTCAGCGACATCGGGAGATTCGGTTCTGGAAGGTGTTGGCAAAGGTGTAACCTGTTGCTCTTCTAATTCTCTGATCTGATCTTTTAGTTCATGAACTTCTTTCTCTAAAGCTTCGAGCTTTCCATCATCCTGATTAATGCATCCGCTTAGTGCCGCAAATACCAGGAGGATGATGAAGATGAAGTGTCCCGTTCTCATGTTTTTTTCCCGAAAGCGTAGAAGCTTATTTTATACTTAATGTTTGCCATCCCCAAAAATCCAATTCTCATTATTATAACTATTCTAATTATTAGTATTTATATAGTAAAATATTTATAGGACATACATATGTATAGATTACAAAAAGGCTTTGGACGTGGCGAAGAGTGGTGTGCTTTATGGAAAAAAAAACTCGTATAGAAGATATTGCTGTTGAATGGAATGGCGGGATTGTAAGAGGATTCGTATCTGTAAATGATGCAGAGCGATTCATAAAAAAGGTCTGCAGGAAAACTGCACCGAACGTTAAATATTCGATTTATAAATACATGAAACCTATTTCATGAATACCTGAAGTGAATATTGGTTTTTGCACTTTTATCCCCAGGCTGGATTATGATTCCTTCGCCTTTTTTGGCAATGACTGCCCGGTTGAATTACAAAATGCAAAGGTTTTTAAACAGGTGGAATATCAATAATGCCTGGTGGTAAAATTATGAAAAAATGGTTAATCGCTGGCTTGATTATAGCTCTTCTTCTTGCCAGCGGGTGCGTTGATAATAAGAATACAACAAATACAACTACAACTCCGACAGTTTCGGATAAGAAAACCGAACCAATAAAGATCGGGGTGCTGATAACATACACTGGTGCCCTGGGACCTATCGGAGAAGGGATGGCAAACGGGGCCATGCTGGCTGCCCAGGAAATAAATAAAAAGGGCATCAACGGCAGCAATGTCACACTGATAATCGAGGATACGGGCACAAATCCCGCAAAGGCCGCAGAGGCAGCCAAAAAGCTCATCGATGTAGATAAGGTGCAGGTTATAGTAGGGGCGGTTTCAAGCTCCGAAACCCTCTCTGTAGCACCTTATGCAGAAAAAAGTAAGGTGGTGATGATTTCTCCTTCATCGACAAACCTGAAAGTAACGGATGCTGGCGAATATATTTTCAGGGTTGTTGCCAGCGATCTTTTGCAGGGAGAGGCAATCGCTAAACTGGCCGCGGCAAAGAACTACACAAAAGCCGCTACGCTTGTTGAGAACAATGACTACGGCATCGGCATGGAAGATGTTTTCAAGAAAAATTTCAATGGAACAGTCACGAGTGTACGTTATGAAACAGGTAAAGGAGATTACAGGACAGAGCTTGATTCCATAAAGAAAGCAAATCCTGATGTGATAATCTATGTTGGTTATCCGCAGGATGCATCGGTCATACTTAAGCAGGCGGGCCAGCTTGGCCTGAAGAAGAAATGGATAGCGGCTGAAGGGATTGCAGATCCCGTCATGTTCAAGAATACCGATGTGGCAGCGCAGATGGAAGGCATGCTTCTGACCACGCCTGGAAGGTCCGCACAGGAGGAAAAGGAGGACAATACATACCAGAATTTCGTGGATCTTTACAAAAAGGCCTATGGAAAAGATCCGGGTATATATTCCGATACCGAATATGATGCCACAATGCTTGCTGCCCTGGCAATAGCCCAAGCCGGAAATGATGGCGAGAAAATCAAAAATGCTCTCCCGCAGATCAGCAGCACATACAAGGGAGTAAGCGGAGACAAAACCTTTGATGAGAACGGCGACGTTCGTGGAGGATATAAAATACTGGAAGTTAAAAATGCGACTATGGTTCCCATCGGAAGCTGGAGCCCGTCCTCAGGGATCAGGTTCCAGTAACCTCTTTTTTTCCCAGGTATAGCTTCCCTATTTCTTTATGGTCAAGCATTTCGCAGGCCCTGCCTTCATACATTTTTTTCCCCATTACAAGGATATAGCCCCGGTCTGCGATACGCAGGGCGCTTTTCGCATTCTGTTCGACAAGCAATACCGAAGAGCCTCTCTCTTTTATTTCTTTTATCTTACCCATCAATACTTCAACCATCTTTGGCGAAAGGCCTGCTGATGGCTCATCGAGAAGCAACATTTCCGGTTGCGTCATCAAAGCGCGTGCGATGGCAAGCATTTGTCTCTCGCCGCCACTTAGGCTACTTGCTTTAACTTTTTTTTTCTCCCGCAGGATAGGAAAGATATCAAAAATTCCCTGGAAATCAGGATTTTTGCAGATATATCCACCCATCTCGAGATTTTCCATTACACTGAGGCTCGGAAAGACATTATCTGTCTGGGCTACAAAACCTATACCTTTTCCCACAAGTTCAAAAGGTTTTAGTCCATTTATGTCCTCATCGCCAAAAAATATCCTACCAGATGCAGGTTTTATGAGTCCGAAAATGGTCTTCAAAAGTGTGCTTTTCCCGCAACCGTTTGGCCCGATTATTACGACGATTTCCCCCTGATTTACGCTGATGCTGACGCCATTCACTATAATTGTTTCCCCATATCCGGAAGAAACGTTCTCAACCGAGAGCACCTAACCTCCTAAATAAACATCAATAACGGTTTCGTTACCCTGTATTTCCTCAGGCTTCCCCGAAGCAACGATTTTTCCTTTATTCATCACATATATCATATCGCAAAAATCCATCAGTATATCAATATTATGTTCAACAACAAGGAAAGTCCTTTTTTTCTTTTCAAGCTTGACCTTCTCGAAAATCTTATTCGCAAGCGTCGGATTTACCCCTGCAACCGGTTCATCAAGCAGAACAATTCCAGGATCGGCCATAAGCGCCATGCCAAGGCTCAGTAATTTTTGCTGGCCTCCTGAAAGGGAATGGGCATATTCATGTTTCAGGTGATTTATCTCAAGAAATTCCAGTATCTCATATGCTGCCCGTTCATCCACCTTTTCCTGCAATATCATTTTCTTTCGGTTAAAGAATAACTGCCATAATCCCTCCTTTTGCATATTTGAAGAAATAAGCATGTTTTCAAGAACTGTCAGGCCCCTGAAAATCCTTGTAAGCTGAAATGTCCTGCATATGCCAAGGCGGGCAATTTCAAAAGGCAAAAGAGAAGAGATATCTTTGCCTTCAAAATAAACCCTGCCTGTATCCACCTTTAGAAAACCCGAAATCACATTGATAAGCGTTGTCTTACCTGAGCCGTTAGGACCTATGAGACCGACGATAGTGTTCTCCTCGACGCCGAGTGAAACACCTTCCAGGGCCTTTATTCCCCCGAAGCTCTTTTCAACATCCTGTACCTGCAAAATCATAGGCGTCCCTTGCTTTTCTTTTCTTTGATCATTCCATCGGGCCTGTACAGTATGAATAATATCAGAAGGAGTCCTATAATGATTATCCTCAGATTATAAGGCTCAACAGGCAGCGACACAAAGTCTTTGAGGAATCTTGTTCCTCTTTCGAATACCTGGATCATGACAGCTCCCATAATTACTCCCATGTTGTTCGCAGTTCCCCCGATTACCATCATTGTCCAGACAGAGAATGTCAGTGAAGGAAAAAACATATCCGGACTTATATAGGCCAGATAATGAGCGAACAGAGTACCTGAAATGCTTGCCATGCAGGAGCTGATGACGAACACCTTAATCTTGAGGTTGAAAGTATTCTTGCCAAAAACCTGTACAGCATCCTCATCATCTCTTATCGCTTTAAGCGTCCTGCCAAATGGGGAGTTAATGAGCTTCTCAGCAAAAATATAACAGATCAAGAGTATGCCATAAACGAGCAATGCGTAGAAAATTATATAATTGTCTTCAAACACCGTGTACATTGGTTGAGGGATTCCGCGGATTCCCATGGGGCCGTCCGTAAGCCACTGCTCGTTCAGGAAGAAAAGCCGCAATATCTCGCCTGAAGCAAGGGTGACAATCGCAAGGTAGTCTGCCCTCAGTCTTAAAGTAGGGAGTGCGATAAGAAGACCGAGCAGGGCCGAGAGAATGATCCCGCCGATGAGGCCAACGATAAAAGGCATGCCTGCAATCGACAGGAGGGTGGAAGTATATGCTCCTATGGCAAAAAAAGCCACCTTCCCGAAATTCATGAGCCTTGTGTAACCAGCCTCAAGGTTCAGGCTTATGGCAAGTATTGCATAAATTCCGATATAAATCAACGTATCAAGAAGATAATCGAATATCAAGAGCCTTCCTCCTTCTTGCCCATAATCCCCCACGGCTTGAGAAGCAGCACGAGAATCAGTATGATAAAAGCTATTGCAGGCCTGTAACCTGTGGATATGGATAGCTCAGATAACAGTACCACCCCAAAATTCTCGGCAAAACCAAGGAGATATGCCGCAAGAATCGCTCCGTAAAAACTGCCGATGCCGCCCAGAATGACCACAGCAAAGGCAGATAGCAATACCTCCCAGCCCAGAAGCGGCACGAGCCTGGTATCCGCCCCGCGCAATACCCCGCCTATCCCGGCGAGGCCCCCGCCTATGAACCATACCCACAAAAGGATTTTTTCAGTATCTATCCCGCTTGCCATTGCAAGCTGTGGATTATCAGATACTCCTCTCATGGCCTTTCCAAGTTTGGTTCTTGTGAAAAGAAAATGAAGGAGGAAGATAATGGCAGTGGAGATAGCGATAATGTATATATGCAGCATGGTTATCGACCCGCCCAGTAACTCATAGGTCTTTGACTCGAACTCATACCATCTTATCTGGGGACCCCAAACCTCCTGTATTGATTGTCTCACCACAAGGCCAATACCGATGGAAGCAATCATCATGGAGATCACAGAGGAGCCTTTGCTCCTGAGTTTCTTAAAGACCAGTCTGTCTGAGGCAATCCCCAGAAGACCCGTTAGGAAAAAGGCCACAACAAGCCCGTAAAAAAGGTTCAGTCCAAGCGATACGTTGATAATATACGCCGTATATGCCCCGAAAGTGACAAGTTCGGCATGCGAGAAGTTGGCGAACTTGAGTACCCTGTAGATCATCGTAAGGCCGACAGCTATCATTACATAGATGCTTCCGGTGACAACGCTGTTTATGATAATCTGCATGTCAAGGAACGGCATTAGCTATTACTTGGAGTTCATTATGAAAAAGCTTTGCAAGGTAGAGAATATTCATAGGTTGGAGAGTTAAAATTGAGACTATCTTAGGTAATTATTTTCACCTTGCTCTTTCCACAATCTTATATATGCAGATGAAAATGTGAAGAAATGGTGGTAATATGAACAGGAAAGAGTTGCGTCACGACAGGCATACGGTTTCGCTGTTGATGGATCATATGGTTTTCACCCCGCAATACAGGGGAAAGATACTGGACGGAGATGTTGCAATGATATGCGAGGGTATAATTTGTAAGACCTGCGTGGATTGAGATAGAAGATAAAAGGGGTTTCGAGCAGAATTTTGAGGAAAGAATTTCCCCACCTTCAGGGACGGTGCGGAGATCATCTCTGGGCGCCCAGCTGTTTCCATGGGTCTGTGGGGCAGGGATGGTATGTTGTGGAAAAGTATATTCGCGAGCAGGATAAGTATGAATATAGTAGAGATAAATAAATAAAACGATAGCTACAGGCCTCGTAACATTTCAGGCTGTCCGACAATTCAAAAATCATATCGGGAATATATACTTTCCAAGAAAAAAGGTAATTTTTTGGGAGTGTAATCGTATTTGCTGAAACTTCATATACGGGAGAATGTATAGGAGTTAGCAAAAATGGCACAACTATTTACAAAACAACAAGCAAGGACAT
>VEPN01000039.1 GCA_012026835.1 Candidatus Methanoperedens sp.
TAGGTCCAAGGAAATCCATCTCCGATTATTCGCAGTAATAGAGATGGATTTCTAAAAATAAAAACCTGTTACTTTTAGATCGATTGTGTGAACATCAGTTACATACACACCGAGAGACAAAATGTACAAATAGATCGGTAAGAAAGGAGGATCTGGACGAGGTTGTATGGAAGAAAATCACTGAGCTTCTAGAGAATCCAGAGCTTATCATCGAGCAATACAAACGTCAGAAAGATATTGTTCTCTCTGGCGGAACTCAAAAAGAGTGCCAAAAACTGGAGCAACAAGTCCAGCGTTATAGTAAGCAAATCCAGCATTTAATTGACGCATACCAAGTGGAAGTCATAACCTTAGAAGACTTAAATACCAGGAAGAGTAGCCTTGAGCAAAAAATTTCACGTCTTCAGGAACAGATTAGAAATATAAAGACTACTGAGAAAAATGAGATGGATTACAAGAAGACATTCGATAATATAGAAGCTTTCTGCAATGCGGTTAAGCGAGGTATAGAAAATGCAAGTTTTGAGGAGAGAAGAAAAATCGTCGAATTACTCATTGAGGAAGTTAAAGTGACAAATGGGAAAGTTGAGATTGTACATATCTTACCTCTTTCAAAAAAAGGTAATTTGCAATTACAGCATCAAGACGCTGAAATATGAGGAAGTGTACCTGAACGAATACGGGAACTTCAATGATGCTATCCAGAACATTGAACATTTTATTGAGGAGGTTTACAATTCAAAACGTCTTCATTCATCGATCGGTTATAAATCGCCAGTTGATTTTGAGAAGACGTTATGTTTAAATATACCACCTTAACTAACTGTCCACTCGAAGAGGCGCACTCCATTACGCCTGTTCAGAGGCGTGCCCAAGCTGAACATTTATTTGCTCGGCATGATGCCCGATATTTGCGGGGTAGTTTCTAAATACAGGGACGGACGATGATATTGTTATATCAGCGCCCGCTTTATCCGGAAAAAATGCGTCTTATTATCTAACTTCAGTATCTCTTTGGTTTATGGTTCTGGTAGCATTCCTTGCAGTATACCGGTCTATCGCCGGATGGCTTGAATGGTACTTCAGTCTCCTGATGACAATCTGCACAAGTTGCTTTGTGCATTTCTCTCGGACCCATGTGCATATTTCTCGGACCGGTTGGTCTGAAGCCACCGCTGCGGAAACCGCCTTTTTTTTCGTAATTCATATATGTATCTCCATTTATCTAATTCTTCTGGGCAAGGGCTGCAATTGCAAATTTTCGCAGGACCCGCTCTATCTTTATCGTTACATGGTCCCCGATCTTCGTGCCAGGCACAAAAATCACAAAGCCCTGTATACGTGCTATGCCATCTCCTTCTCTGGCAATGGCCTCAATTGCAACATCGTGGACAGCGCCGGCTGAGACAGGAGAATCTCTATCTTGTTCTGTAAACATCTTTTACCTCTGTTTATTTTTAATCAATCTACCTAAAAAAGCAAAAACAGAGAGGAATAACCCCGTGCTCTATAACTTACCTAATAAGCTAACTGATAATATGTAAATGCAACTTGCTGTATATAAACTCTTTGTAAGCATGCCTGTCGGAAAACTGTGTGCTGAGAATGAATTTTTAAAAAAAGCCTTGAGTATCCCTGGAAAAGAAGAGATGATCTGAAAAAAAATCATCCAAATCTTACGCCAGTTATCAGTTTAATCAGAGTAACGATGACTGCCACGCCCAGAAGAGGAATAATCGCTACCATCAGAACTGCACTCAACCAGGAGAACGCATTATTCAAATATAAACTGGCGATCCCGAAGTAATTCAATGCATATACCACCGCCACAATAATAATCAGGCCCGGCAGCATGCTAATAATGTCGGTTTTGCTGGGCGCTGTGCCTGCTCCCAGTGTCAGTGCAAGGTAGAGAAAAACATACGTTTTCCAGTTATAATAGTCCAGATATGTAATAAAAGAAAAAGTCCCCTCAAGTAAAAACCTTGTCTCCATAAGTATGTCAGAGGAAGCCGGCGGGGGATTAAAATGTACTCCAGATAAGCTGCTTATAAGCAGCAGCACTGTCGGGCATCCGATCAACGGAGCGATAGATATTACAGTGTTTCCAAAGAGAGGTATCTTTGGAACAGTATGTCCTACATGCCCTAAAGTGTTCCCAGATGGTATTACACTGAAATCTGTTATCCTTGCACCCATGAGTAAAGCCACTATGGCGTGACTGGTTTCATGAGCTATCGTTCCAGGCAGCATAAGAATAATGTATAAAGTTTGCGATACTGACGATAAGGAGCGATGTAAGTATTCTGAGATTAAATAGAGGGCAATTATCAGCAATGGTAGGATATACATAATTTACACCATCGAATGAATGCAGACTCCATATGTTTGCATTTACCTATAACTTTTATACTCTCGAAATAACCCGATTATAATATTGAGTAGATAAAGAAACATCTTTATTTTGTTTTATAAAATTAATTTTAAATAGTTATATAAATACAGTAAACTTAATATATCATGAAGTTTGATTCTTACGTAGGGGATAATATATGTTGGTTTTGACAGGGAGTGAGACTATGAGAAATAAAATGATAACTATGGCCAGTATAATTGCGGTATTACTGGTATTTGGCACAACCTCTGCGGTAGCCCGGCACATGAATGACGAAAATATGATAGAATCAGAAGTCACCAATGCAATGAAGGGTGATGAAATGATGGGGGATATGAATCATAACTTCGATCGCCACTTTATTGAGCAGATGATTCCTCATCATAAAGAGGCCATTCTTATGGCTGAGATTGCGCTTCAAAAGGCAGAGCATGAAGAAATAAAGCAGCTTGCAGAAGATATAATAACTGCACAAACTAAGGAAATCAATAATATGCGTTCCTGGTATAAGTTATGGTATGGAACCGAAGTTCCAGAGGATTCGATGGGAATGGGAAAAAGTATGATGGGCAAGGATGGAAATATTGAACGTCTTAAGAATGCTGATCCTTTTGATAAAGAGTTCATCGAACAGATGATCCCTCATCATCAAATGGCTGTCATGATGGCTGAGCATGCACTTCAAAGGGCAGAGCATGAAGAAATAAAGCAGCTTGCAGAAGATATAATAGCTTCACAGACCAAGGAAATCAATGACATGCGTTCCTGGTATAAATCATGGTATGGAACTGAAGTTCCAGAGGATTCGATGGGAATGGGAAAATGTATGATGGATGAGGGAATAGATGTTGAACATCTCAAGCATGCCGATCATAAAGAGCTCATTGAACAAATGATATCCCATCATTAGATAGCGGCCATGACGGCGCAACGATACTTGCATTTCCGACCGGGATAAATGAAATCCGAACGCTTATAAGCAGTTCATTCATTTATTTCACCCTTTTTTATGATTTCTTTAACTCATACATTGATATGTCCGGTTGATTACACTGAATTTACCTCTAACCCCGGGATTTTGCGCCTTCGCCTATTTATCTTATGCATTTTTCCCCTGGCCATTTCCCTGCCCATCTTCTTCACTTTTTTCATGGTATCGTCAATATCCCGCACGTTAATAACAACAAGTCTTCCAGCCAAAAATGCTTTCATAGAATTTCTCGGCCCGCTCAAGGTCGTCAACTGGTATTTCAAAATGTACTACTTTATCCGTACAAAAACCTCCCGATAAATAGTTATGAGGTACTTATCCTTAAATGTTTTGGAAAAAAAGTGAGAACAAGGGCTGCATCCTTCAGATGTACAGCCCACCATTAATATCGATTACCTGCCCTGTTATGTAATCACCATCAGGGGACGCAAGATAGGCTACAGTGCCTGCGACCTCGGATGCCCTTCCCAGCCTTCCGAGAGGTATTTTTGCAACGATTTTTTCAAGTACCTCATCAGGGACGCCTTTCACCATATCGGTCTCTATAAATCCTGGCGCTATCGCATTCACGGTAACCCCTTTACCTGCAAATTCTTTTGCAAGCGCTTTCGTAAGCCCGATCATCCCGGCCTTTGCAGCCGTATAGTTCGCCTGCCCGAAATTGCCCATTCTGCCGATAACAGAGGAAATATTCACAATCCTGCCGTAATTCCTTTCAAGCATGCCTTCTATGAACGCCTTGGTGCAGTAGAAAGCCCCGTTCAGGTTCACTGACAGGACATCAGACCACATATCATGTGTCATCTTGACAAAAGATTTATCCCTTACTATTCCAGCGTTATTGACCAGGATATCGACCTTCCCGAACTGGCTGAGAACCTCTTCACGCATCCTGCTTACCTGTTCAGGACTGCTTACATTTGCCTGGCAGATGTAAGAATGCCTGTCAATAGCATCGATCAACTTTGAAAATTCCTGGGCCTTGACCCCTGTATCCAGCCTGTCAATCTCAACCGCCAGTTTTTCAAGTTCATCCGCCATGCCCATCTGGTCTATCAGTTTCGACACCTTTAACGCGTGTTCCTTCGTACTCTGGTAATTGACAATTACATCTGCTCCTTCCTGTGCAAGCCGCAGTGCTATTGCCCTCCCGATCCCCCTTGAGCCCCCGGTAACAAGGGCAACTCTACCTTCCAGTCTTTTTCCATACATTTTGTCCATCATTTCACCTCTTTACAACCATGGCAACGCCCTGCCCGCCCCCGACACAGAGGGTTGCAAGGCCGTATGCGCTTTTACTTCTCTTTAATTCATAGAGAAGTGTTACCAGGATTCTTGCGCCGCTTGCACCTATCGGATGACCGAGTGCTATGGCGCCTCCATTAACATTAACCCTGTCAGGATTCAGGCCCAGTGACTTATTGACCGCGATGCTCTGGGCGGCAAAGGCCTCGTTGGCTTCGATAAAGTCAAGATCGCCTGTAGTAATACCGGCGCGCAACAGGGCTTTTTTAGTTGCATTGATTGGTCCTGTACCCATTATTTCCGGCGCCACACCTGACAGGCCGTAACTCTTCACGGTTGCCAGGGATTCAATCCCTTTATCCTTTGCTTTTTCTTCTGACATCAAAAGGACGCAGGCAGCCCCGTCATTAATGCCCGAGGCATTGCCCGCGGTCACAGTTCCGTCCTTTTTGAACGCCGGTTTTAGTTTTGACAGCGTCTCCTTCGTTGTCCCGAATCTGGGGAATTCATCAGTATCGAAAAGAACAGGTTCGCCTTTTGGTTGCGGTACAGGTACCGGAACTATCTCATCCTTGAAATTCCCGGCCTTTATGGCAGCTTCGGCCCTGTTCTGGCTCCGTGCCGAGAACTCATCCTGTTCTTCCCTTGTAATCCCGAATTTCTGCGCAACATTTTCAGCAGTAACTCCCATATGATAATTATTGAAAATATCCCACAGCCCGTCATGCACCATCAGGTCCACGAGTTCATCATTTCCCATCTTTGCTCCCCAGCGGGCTTTCCTGAGGGCGTAAGGGGCCTGGGACATGCACTCCATACCACCTGCCAGGACGATATCGGCATCGCCCAGCATAATGGCCTGCGCTCCAAGAATAATTGATTTTAATCCCGAACCGCAAACTTTGTTCACACAATAAGATGAAATCTCAACAGGGATACCTGCGGCAATTGCGGCCTGCCTCGCAACATTCTGCCCGTGACCTGCTGAAAGGACATTTCCCAGGACGACCTCATCTACTTCGCCGGTATCCACATCTGCCCGCTTCAGCGCATCTTTCAATACTATGGAACCAAGCTGCCCGGGAGTGAAATCCTTGAGGCTTCCTCCGAATTTCCCGATAGCTGTACGGGAGGCTGATGCAATAACGACATTTCTCATTTTGTCTCCTTAATTATATCAACAGGCCTCCATCCACGCTGAGTACTGCGCCATTTACGAAATTTGCTTCATCCGAGGCCAGGTATAAAAGTGCATTTGCAATATCGTCGGGTTGGCCAAGTCTTCTCAGGGGGGTTTTCTCTTTCATCATCTCAAGGATTTTATCAGGTACCCCTGCCGTCATCGGGGTCGCTATGAATCCGGGAGCCACTGCATTGACCCTTATCCCTTTTTTTCCGAGTTCCTTTGCAAGGGTCTTTGTCATTCCTATCAAACCTGCTTTTGCTGCGGCATAGTTGGTCTGGCCGATATTGCCGTACAAGCCGACAATAGAAGATACGTTTATGATTTCGCCTGTTCCGTGTTCAGTCATTGCATCGACCACGGCCTGTATGCAGTTAAAAGGACCTTTAAGGTCTATTGTAATTACCTTGTCCCACTGCTCCTCTGTCATCTTTGATACCAGAGCATCCTGGTTGATGCCTGCATTGTTTATCAGTACGTCGATTTTGCCGAATCTTTCAAGTGTGTCTTTTACGACCTGTTTTGATTGTTCCCTATTTGAAACATCAAGCCTTGCGAAAAACGCTTCACCTCCGGCTCTCTCGATCTCCTCTACAATCGCCCTCCCCCCGGTCTCATTCAGGTCCGCCACCACGACTTTAGCCCCTTCCTGGGAAAATGTTAATGCAGTCTGTCTTCCGATACCGCTTGCTGCTCCTGTGATAATTACGACCTTGTTTTCAACTCTCATTTGTTAGTCTCCTTTGATTTCCGATTAATTTTTTTAATTTCTTTTTGCTTTATATGATTTGAATTCCCTGTTTCTCCAATACTGGAACGGGGCCTTAGCCAGCCTGCAATTTTAGGACAGACCTCATTCTGGGATTTTGAACCCACGAACATGCCTATGTGCCCTGTCGGGAAAACCAGTGTCTCCTTATCCGTGCTCGATACGGCATCAGTGATAGGATGACTTGCATCGTTGGGGACAAGATGATCGAACTGTGCCATGACATTCAGGAGTGGCATGGAAATCTTTGAGAGGTCGATCCTCTTTCCGCCGATTATCATCCTGTTCTTGACAAGGAGGTTTTTCTGGTAACAGTCCTTCATGAATTGCCTGAAAGTCTCACCTGCCTGGCCGGGACTGTCAAATATCCATTTTTCCATACGAAGAAAATTCTCAACTGTTCTTTTATCGTCCATCCTCTCGAGGAATCCCACGTACTTATCTATCAGGAGCCTGAAAGGGTCAAGCAGCAGGAATCCCATATTCAGGAAATCTCCCGGAACTATTCCATAGTAATCGACAATCTTATCAACATCAAGTTTTCTTGCCCATGTATTCAGGAGTGACTTATCTGTATCAAAATCCAGCGGGGCCACAAAAGTAATGAGATTTTTCACCTTTTCGGGATGAAGTGCAGTGTACATCATTGAAAAAGTCCCGCCCTGGCATACGCCCATAAGTGTGATATTATCAAGACCCGACTTTTTCCTGATATAATCCACAGCGTTGTTAATATAACCGTTCACATAATCGTCAATAGTGAGATACCTGTCAGTGCCAGCGGGATATCCCCAGTCAATAGCATATACATCAAAACCCTGATCAAGCAGGTTCTTTATTACACTCTTGTCGGGCTGGAGATCCAGGATATAATAGCGGTTCACAAGCGCGTATATTATAAGGATCGGCACGGGGCATGTCTTTTCTGCAGTCGGTTCGTAGTGGAACAGCTTCATTTTATCTTCACTGTATACTACCCTGTGAGGGGTCGTCCCGACAGAAAAATCCGGAGGCTCTGCAAATATCTGCGCCCCTTTAGTAAATCTTACATAATTTTTCTGTAAAAGATCAAGCTCACTCATAATGCTTTCCTGGATCATAAAAATACTCACATGTTTCCTGAGAGTTCGTTGACTTTACAGGTTAACTCTTTTACCTTTTTATTAAGAGAATACAATTCTTTATTCAGTTCATCAATTTCGGTCTTTGTAGGAAGATTCATGGGTTTAAGAAAGCTCTCTTCAAGCATTTCCTGGTTGTATTTCTGGGCTTCTATGAAACTTGACATGAATTTCCCGGAATCCGATGCAAAGTGACCGGATCTCAGGAATTCCTTGAAAGTATCGCTGTAGGTTTCAATCCATATGTTATAAATTTCTTTGGCCTGTTCAGGACTGATTTCACTCTCCATGTCAGCGGTTCTTTCCTGCATCCTGCTCATGGCTTCCATGGAAAGCTTCTGGAAATCGGCGACTGAATCCATCCATGTTTCATAAAGGTTAAAAAATAGTGAGAAACCTCTCATCATTTTTTCAGATCTTTCGCGCGCCGGCCCCATGGCAGGCAATTCTGCCAGCTTTCCCCAGGAAGCATCACAGGTTTTCAAATACATATTAAAAAAATCAGGCGTAAATGCAAACCTTGTGTTATCCATAGTTATACCTTAAAAGGGTTCCCGGAACGCAAGTACGAGTCCATACACAATTTTGACATCTTGATCGATGTATTTGAATATATTTTACTTGCATTCCTTACAGGGTCCATGATCTCTTTCAGCGGGCTTATCATAGGCATTCCTTCAAAGAAATCATCGAAAGCCCTCTCATGCATCTTTACCCAGAGATTAAAAAATTCTTTATAAGCCTCAGGGTCCGTGGTCAGTTTTGAATTATCTTTCATCTTGTCTGATATTTTTTCAAGTGCTGCTATCCAGGATTTATAAAGATTAAGGCATATATTGGTGCTCTCTATGAAATTCTCGAATGTTTCCTTTGAGGGTTTCATTGAATGACTGTCAAACAGTTTGCCATATGTCTCCTGGTATGTTTGCATCCATATGTTATAAAATTCCTTATAGGTCTCAGGGGTTCCTTCACCTTTTGATATCTTGGCTACATTCCCGGAAAGCTTCTGCATGGCTTCTACCCATGGGTCATAGAGCCTGGTGTATGAATCCTTCCAGAGTTTTGACATTTTCAAAAAACTTTCTGTGTAGAAATCCGGAATGCCAGTGTAATTTTCGAAAGTCTCTTTATGGTATCTGATGGCAGGCAGATCGAGTAGCTGCTCTGATATTTTTTCGTAAGTCTTCAACCACATATCATGGATCTCTTTATATTTTGCAGGATCTGCCCCGCTGGTAAGCGCCTCTGTTGTCTTGCGTGAATTCTCTTCGAACTCATTCATCCACGACTTATAAATCTTCTTTGACTCATCGGCACTTTTTAAGAACGCTTCAAGAGCTTCCTTGGGAGCAGGTGTTGAAACTGGATAAAATCTCCCAAATGAATTTTGGTAGGTTTTCATCCATTCATCGTAAAATTCCTTGTATTTTTTCGGGACTGCATTTACCGAAAGATCGGCCATCTTCTGGGATACGTCCATAAACTCAATCCAGGGCTTGTATAGTTTCAGATAGGATTCGTCCCACATTTTCGAAACTCCGACATAACTGTCTGCCCAGGTTTTGAAAATATCCCTGTTCTCATCGAGCGTTTCACCTTTATCATCATGTTTCTTGGTCATAATAAACCCTCATCATGGTAATACTTATAATCGTATATATAGTTTTCGATATTGTTTTGAATAATATCGTCATGAACCGCAAAGATGAACTGCAAAAAATAGACCATAAACTTTAACTTACATCAAACCAAAAACAGAAAGCTTTATGGTACTTGATAAACTGGGCGATTCCCTCCAGGGGGCACTAAAGAAACTTGTAGGAGCTGGCAGGATTGATGAGAAGGTAGTGGACGAAGCAGTAAAGGATATCCAGCGCGCCATGTTGCAGGCTGATGTGAACGTCAAACTCGTGATGGCGTTATCACAGAAGATAAAGCAGCGCTCGCTCAAGGAAGAGCCTCCTGTCGGCATGAATCCGAGGGAACATATTCTGAGGGTGGTGTATCAGGAACTTATCGGCATCCTCGGGAAAAGTGCAAATGTCAGGCTTGCGGCCCAGACAATAATGATGATAGGGCTCCAGGGGAGCGGCAAGACAACCACGACTGCAAAGCTGGCGCGTTATTTCCAGAGGAAAGGATTAAAGACTGCGGTCATCTGCGCAGATACATTCAGGCCAGGGGCATATGACCAGTTAAAAACCCTGTGTGACAGGAACGGGATCTTCTTCTACGGAGAAAAGGATGTGAAGGATGCGGTCGCAATTACACAGCGGGGACTTGCGGCCATTGAAAAATACGATGTAAAGATAATAGACACCGCGGGAAGGCATGCCCTTGAGAAAGACCTGATAAAGGAAATGGAGGATATCCACAAGATCGCAAAACCAGATCACAAGCTTCTTGTTATCGATGCTGCGATGGGCCAGCAGGCAAGCGAGCAGGCAAGGGCTTTCAATAATTCCATAGGCATAACCGGGGTTGTCATAACAAAACTTGACGGTACGGCAAAAGGAGGCGGCGCTCTTTCTGCGGTCTCGGAAACTGATTCTGCGATAGCCTTCATCGGGGTGGGCGAGACCCCGGATGATCTTGAGAAGTTCGAGGCCGACAGGTTCATCTCCCGTCTCCTTGGCATGGGGGATATCAAGTCCCTTGTAGAGAAGGCCGAAGAATCCCTGAAAGAAGATGATATAGACATGGAGGCCATGCTCAGCGGGAAATTCACATTGAAAGATATGTACAAGCAACTGGAAGCCATGAACAAGCTTGGGCCTCTCAAGCAGGTTATGCAGATGCTTCCTATGGGAAAACTCGGAATGAACGTCAGCGATGACATGTACAGCGTTACACAGGAAAAACTGGGCAAATACAAAGTTATAATGGACTCGATGACAGATAAGGAACTTGAAGACCCGAAACACATAAACAGTTCAAGGATCATACGGATTTCGCGGGGGTCAGGGACCAAATATGACGAGGTACGTGAACTTCTGAAATACCATAAAACGATGCAAAAAACGATAAAAGGTTTAAAAGGCGGCAAATTCAACCTGCAAAAAATGATGAAGAAATTCGGAATGGGAGTATAAAGTTATATACTAAAACAGCAATTAAAATAATGAGCCGCAATTTCGAAGGAGGCTTCATATATATGGTCACAGATCTGAAAGAATTTGCAAAAACTGCAAAACCATCTGTTGCTGTAGTCGGGCTGGGTGGTGCTGGTTGCAACATAACGACATGGATCGCTGAGAAAGGGATGTCTGGCGGCAGGATAATTGCTGCCAACACCGATGTGAATCATCTTTACATACAAAAAGCAGATAAAGTGGTCCTGCTTGGTGAAAAACTCTGCAAAGGTCATGGCTGCGGAGGATTCCCTGAAATGGGGTCCCAGGCAACAAGAGAAAATATTGATGAATTAAAAACCGAGCTTGAGGGCGCGAATCTTGTGTTCCTCGTGGCCGGATTGGGCGGAGGAACAGGAACAGGCGCCATGCCGGTGGTTGCAGAGCTCACACGCGAGATGGGAGCCCTTACAATCGGATGCGTAACAATCCCGTTCACAATAGAAATGGCAAGGAGGGAGAAAGCCAGGGAAGCGATAAACCTGCTTGCCTCCTCATGCGATTCAGTAGTGATCATCGATAACACAAAATTAAGGGAAGTTGCAGGCAATCTCCCGTTAAAAGAAGCCCTTAATGTCGCGAACGCGCTTGTTGGAGCGTTCGTAAAGAACCTGACCGACACGATAACCCAGCCAAGCCTTGTTAACCTGGACTATGCTGACCTTCGCGCAGTAATGGAACGCGGCGGGATATCATCTATAGGTATCGGCGAAAGCGATGGCAGTGACAGGGTTGAGAAAGCAGTTGCACAGGCTATAAGCACACCGCTTCTTGATGTCACGGATATCTCCTCAAGCTATGGCGTCCTGGTACATATCGTAGGAGGCGAAGACCTGACACTTGAAGAAGTGGCTGTGGCAGGCGAACTCATAATGGATAAAGTCCCGAACACAAAGAGAATCATCTGGGGCGCAAAAGTGGATAACAACCTCACAGGCGCAGTCCGTGTTATGGCCGTATTGACAGGTGTTGAGAGCCCCTTCGTATCCGGGGCCGAACCCCAGAGAGTAAAGGCTGAAGAAAGGGTGGAGGAGAGACCTGTTGAAGAACCTGCACCTGCTCCGGAACCAGTGGTTGAAAAGCCACAGGTTGAAAAGCCAAGGCCAAAACCGGTCGTCAGGATTACGCCAAAACCTGAGGTCGTGAAAGAAGAGGAAAAAGGCAGCGGCGCCTATCTGTGGATTGCAATAATCATCATAATAGTAGCGATCGTTCTCTGGTATCTTTCACAACAGTGACAAGACCGGCTTCCGGTAATGACCGGAAACTTTTTTAATTTTTTTTCTCTCCTTTTTGGATGCTGTTAACTTAAAGTTTATATCAGGCCAAGTAATCAGTTTGTTTTGAGTGAATAAAACCAATGCTCAGCCTATCTAATATTTTTAACATACTCGAAGAAAAAAGTATCGTTCAACTTATTCAAAGAGAGAAAACCCAAAGAAGCAGTACTTTTCGGTATACTGTTGGACTGCACCCCAAAAAGTGGACAGGTAGTTAAGAAACATTCTTAATAAACATCTACAGGAAAGGATATAAATATGAAAACAAGGAAAAAATTTACACGAGAATCCAAACTATTGATTCTTCGTGAACTTGAGAATGGAAAAAGTGCAGCACAGGTATGCCGGGAAAATGGCATTCATCCCTCAATGCTATCAAAATGGAAACGGGAATACAAAGAAAATCCCGGGATAGCATTCAGCGGCAATGGTAATATCAATAAACCGGATGCAAAATTAGCAGAATCAGAACGTCTCATAGGTCAGCTATATGCTGAAAATGCATTTCTAAAAAAAGTGTTGAGCAGCTTAGAGACCAAGCTGCAAGAGCATCGAAAACAAAGAGAAGGGACCTGATCTATATGAAAATCCAGAACATTCATAAAGAGACTGATCAAATAAGCATAAACAGAGGATGTTCAGCTCTCGGAATCAGCGGAAGCGGATACAACAAATGTTCAAGACAGAATCACACACAGTACTCAGATCCTGAAGAGATGAAGCTCAAAAACGAGATACAGGCGATTGCAATAGATTTTCCCAGATATGGATACAGACGAATAACAATCGAGTTGCATCGACGTGGATTTGAAGCAAATCATAAGTGGTTTATGAACTTATGAAAATAGATAATCTGCTGTGTATAAAAAAGCAATTTGTTCCAAGGACAACTGATTCTGAAATCTCGCGGTCATAATAGATGTTTTCAGCAGGAAGTGCATTGGATGGAAATTGGGCAGGGATATTGATACAAAACTCGCACTGACAGCTCTTAATATGGCTTTAGCAGATCGCAAGGAAATGGGTATTTCGAACCTCATTCATCATTCTGACCAGGGAGTTCAATACGCCTCATGGGAGTATGTCGATAGACTCAAAGAAAACGGTATAAATATCAGCATGAGTCGAAAGGGAAATCCATATGATAACGCATTTGCGGAGAGTTTTATTAAGACTCTGAAATACGAGGAAGTCTATCTCTGGGAATATGAAACGTATGATGAAGCCCATAAGAATATCAAGAAATTTTTGGAAGTAGTATATAATAAAAAGCGGATTCATTCATCTATCGGGTATGTCACTCCTGAAGAATTTGAAAAGTTAGAGGAAGTCTTAAATGAGAGAGTTTCTTAACTGGTTGTATACAAAATGGGGTTCAGTCCAGTCCATTACGAAGGTTATGTGTAGTCTTCGGTTAAGAGGATACGTTACTTTATGGAAGGTAGCTACGTATGATATACTTAAAATTATAATATTAACAACCGATAACTTCACAGAACCTGCAAAGAATCCGTCAAATTTAAAAAGATGATAAATGTTTAAAATCTTCAAGCAAACAATTCTCTGATTTACATTTCATAAACCGCAAACCGCATAAAAAAGTAATACCTAATTAGCAATTAGTGACCGGAAAAGATTATATAACCACTCCTACTTTTTTTCCCCACCGCCGGTCACTCCTACCTATACCCTCAGATATATGCAAGCTAAAACTTTAACCCCGAACTCTGCCTGATTCGGGTAATATATCATACATTGTGCTATTGCAAGTCGAAATTGTGGTGTTTCATATTACTTATATATATTAATCGCTCCAATTTTAAAGAGCTCACCGCAGAGAACGCAAAGAGTGCAAAGATTATAAATTGTTTTTTGCGTAGTTTGCGCCCTTTGAAATGTTTAAATGTCTATAGAAAGACACAGAACACTTTAATCGAGATATTAATTGTTGCGAGTACATTATTTTGGATATTACTTAAACTGAACAGAGTTGCAGTTTAACTGGTTTTGTAATTCAACCATAGGGACGCAAGCCCCAGCGCAGCAAAAAATATCAGCATGAAAATAAATACAAACATCATCTCCCTGTCTTTATCTTTCGTAATTGATCACCTTATGAAAACCTATTTCGGCATTTTCATAGCGCTTTTCACGCCAAGATACTTTGAAGGGTTCTTCTCGAACTCAGCCTTGCATTTTGAAGAGCAAAAATAATACTTCCGGCCCGAATACTCTGTTCTTATCTTTGATTCCCTGTCAACATGCATCCAGCATACAGGATCGATTGGCATGAAATTATGTTAGTGATTTATTCTTTATACTGTTTTTGGTTTACAAATCATAATATGTGTATTGAAAAAACGTCTTAAATTTATAAAAAGAAAGGAATCGGTATTGATTTCTTTCAGGATTTTAACCACAGGCCTATTAAGAAAAGAAGACTATGAAAAATATTGTGAATTATGGCATAGACCCTATAAAAAAGAACTACTTTACACCTAACGTAAAGTACATATATCTTAAGCTACAATTATAAATGGAGGACAAATTATGCAAATAGACCCTATCTGTGGAATGCAGGTTGATGAGAACACAGCACAGTACAAATCAGAATATAAAGGAAAGACTTATTATTTCTGCGCTCCCGGATGCAAGAAAGCGTTTGATTCAGAGCCTGAAAAATATATCAAAAGCGGACCCGTGGGTATGGGTGATAAAAAACCATGGTGGAAGTTCTGGTAATATGAGAATTTCAAGGATCATAATAGCGCTATCCATATTGGCCGCAGTCGTTATCGGTGGATGCATATCAGGAGGTGACAGCCCACCTGCTGACCTATTGGAGCCAAGAGAAAATTCAGAAGCAGACATTCAAATATCCGCAACATATCTTCCTGATATTACAGATGCCACGGCCTTTGAAATCAAAGTCACGGCCCATAAAGACTACGACGATGATTTTAAGAAAAACTCATATCTTCGGGATTCCAGCGGCAAAACATATCAACCCCTGTCTTATGAGGGCGAAGGCGGGCATCATGCAAGCGGAATGCTTCGATTCCCTAAGATCGATAGCAAGAGGTTTGAGCTTGTGATAAAGGATGTTGCAGGAGTAAACGAGAGAGTCTTTAAGTGGTAAACATATGCAATTAATCCATGGTATCAGGAGCCTTTTGAGAAATCCGTTTGTTTTCGGGGCAGGTATCGGGATACTGGTAGTACTTTTCAACATCTCTATCGCCTCCCTGGCAGAAGGTTCAATTGGGAAAGGATACCAGGTATTCCTGACAAACGGGATATTCGTATATCTCATTCCCTTGGCAGTCGGGGTACAGATGGGGCTTTTCAGATACCACAGGAATCTCATATCAGGGCATGGTGTAAGCGGCTCAGAAAAAATGGGCATGGCAGGGTCAGCCACTTCATCGCTGACGATGGTAGCATGCTGTCTGCATCATGTAAGTGACCTGTTGCCCACTGTAGGTTTAATCCTTGCAGCTTCTTCATTCCTTATCCAGTATAAAGACGCCATAATCATAATCGGGCTTCTTGCAAACGTGGCCGGAAGCGCATATATTGCACGAGCGATACTGAAAGACAGGTCGATTATTGCCCGGGCTGGAAAAATTACAGTCTAAGGTGAAATATGAAAAAAGTTTATATCATAATTATTGTTGCTGTTGTGCTTGTAGTATTTTATCTGAACCTGCCGGCTGCAAAAAAAAGTATCTTCACAGAGAAAATTGGTGACATGACCCTGACCAGGTACGAAACCGGCGAGGTGGCAGCACAGCAGATTTCGAGCATGTACGGATTAAAAGACATACCACTGGCTAAAGCTTATTCTGCAGTGTATAAAAGCAATAAAGGCATTATGCGTATGTGGGTCGCTGAGGCTCCTGACCATAATGTTGCAAACGATGCCTTCAATTCCATGAACTCGATGCTTGGGGGTTCGACAGGGCATGAAGAGCATGAATACTCAGGTGATGTGGGACAGACAGAATCTCATACAAGCCATGATGATGCAGGTATGATGAATGGAAACTTCACCAAACCCGTAAAACTGGATATCATGGAATTTGTGAAACCTGAGGTTTTTATAATGAATGCGTACAATGCAAATAATTACTATTATTTTAAAATGAATTATAATATGGGAAGAGTTTACTGGATAATTTTTGATTCACCTGATACAGACTATCAGATATCAATCGTGAAACAGGCAGTAACCGACATATAGGTGAAACTATGAAAAAAAACAGACCTGAATTATACCTTGCAATATTTATAATCGCTGTTATAGCTGTTACCGCATTCCTGTATCTGGAAACGCAGAACCCCTACGGTATTTTTCCTGAAAAACTGGGCGATATGACAATAGCTCTCTACAGGGACGGGGATGCAGCCATGAATGAGGTAAATGGACTGCATGGCAATAATCCAGATGTAAAAATCGAGGCTGCCTATATAGCTAACTACAGGAGTACACCTGCCAGCAAAGCCAAATTCTGGGTATCCGAATCGAAAACCAGGGAAGAGGCCGCATCCCTTCTTGAGTCTATGGACAGCAGGGTTGGAAAAACAGGCATGTTCAGTGATTCCACGCCTATGAATATAGAAGGTATCACGGTTTACTTTGTGAGCGGAAAACCGGAAGTCGGGCTGTACCATTACTTTTATGCCAAAGATAAAATGTTGTTCTGGATACAGGTAGATAACCCGGACGAAGCTTACAGGCTTAACTTCGTAAAAGAATCTATCAAACGGATTTAACATTATGAGAATTTCATTCAGAGATCTTATTTCAGCCGGATTCATCCTGCTCATGGTTTTAGTTCTCCTTTCAGGCCTCTCTGTTCTTCTTGGTTATGAAAAACCAGAGAATATCGAAGGTGGAGACCATCATGATCTGGTGGGATATGCTTACGGCAAATGGGGAGCTACGCTTCTTAGCATCGGGATATTTTCAGTATTTGCGCTCAGCTTTCTTACCCCTCTTAAAAAGCAGAACTGGCGGACACTGGGAATATATGAGGCGTTCATAATCGCCCTGTTCTCTGAAATGTACGGCTTTCCTCTGACTATCTATGTGCTCTCCTCCCTGTTCGGGATGGAACTTTCTTTCGGGCATGCACAGGGTCACCTGCTCGGAGTGCTCCTTTCTAAAGCAGGTGTAATGAGCATGGAATATGCATGGGCGTTTGTGATGGTTACGAGCAGCGCTGTCATATTCTTCGGACTATTCCTGATGTCAAGGGGCTGGAGCATGATACATGCTTCCCGCGGGGGGCTTGTAACCGGAGGCATTTACAGGTATATCAGGCATCCCCAGTACCTCGGGCTTATAATAATAACTGCGGGGCTGCTTATCCAGTGGCCAACCATAATCACTGTTGCCATGTGGCCTGTTCTTATTATAATGTACTACAGGCTTGCGAAAAGAGAAGAAGGAGAGGCAAGAGAGACATTTGGTGAAAGATATCAGGAGTATGAGAGCCGAACGCCCATGTTCTTTCCTTCCATAATAAAAAAAGGGCAGGCTGTACCGTGATTGCAGCACTCTGGATATCCCTCGGCCTGCTGGCAACAGCATCAGTGCTCCCCAGAACTTATAATTCAAGATTCATTTTCGGGGGGCTGGGATGGATTTTCCTGTCGGTCTACTGGTTTTTGCAGCCTGAAGCGTATATCCGGATACAGGATTATTTTAATGCGTTTTTAGTTATTATCGCTGCCATAATGTCTGTTTTCATTGCTGGAAAAACCTTCCAGGCAAGGAATGGAAAAGAAGGAGGTCAGGGAGAGATTCTTATATCGCTATCAAGGGCTGCTTCAGTCGGTGGTCTGATTTATTTCCTTTTTGCAGAGGTAGAGCCCCTGAATACAGCAATAATATCAGTCGTTACAAATCAGGCAACATGGGTCACCGAAACTTTCGGGTTCCCTGTTGTACAGGTAGCTTGGAACCAGCTTGCTGTTAACGGTATGCTTGTTGAAATAATACTTGCATGTACAGCCATTGAAAGCATAGCCCTGTTCATGGGTATCATTTCAGCCACAGGCGCGCCTGCTGTGCAAAAACTCAGGGCGTTTATGATCTCCGTGCCTGTTATTTATATCCTGAATCTCCTGCGAGTTTCTTTTACGGCCTCAGCATACGGGCTTAGCTGGTTTGGCACGCCTGATGAGAGTTTTCATATCTCAGAGCATATTATCACCAAGGCGGGCTCGATACTTGCTTTAATGTTGATATCATACATGGTCCTTAAAATGCTTCCTGAGGTTGCAGATATGATAGATGGTATCGTGAAGATGATGAAAATGGAATTTCGCAGGCTGTCCATGAGGCAATAATGAAAATCAAAGTAAATTATGACTTCACGCAGCAGGAACTTGTCGGTGAAACAGGTGTTTTTGAAATTGCAGACGGAACAGGACTTGGAGAACTGCTGCGGATCATAGATGCAAGAATAATAGATGCCGGAAAAGATAAGGGCATTGATACCAATTATAAAACTATACTGGCAGGCCGGCAGTTGAATGGTTGCATGGTCTTTATAAACGGCCTGGCACCCAAAAATATGTTTGAAACCGAATTACATGATGGAGACAATATTGAATTTGTCTATGGATTCTGCGGCGGGTGATTATACGGACCTGATAGATTTCATAAAAAGAAATTATATAGAAGGTATTGTCAACGATACAAGTTACAACCATATTGACATGATCACCTATGTCATTATTTTATTTGCAGGTGTTTATGCTGTCCTGAAACTATTGAATAAATTGAGAATTAGGATAGACGAAGATTTTGTCATCGCTACTATTCCGTATGTTTTCATGGGTTCGGTATTCAGGGTGATCGAAGATGCAAATATTCTAAGCCCGCCTGTCAAATATTTTTTTATTACGCCTCTCATTTACTTCGTGATATTTGCGGTATGTTTCAGTATTCTTCTCTTCACGAGATACCTTGAGAAAATCCGGAAAATAGAAAATTATCTCCGTGTATATGCGATCGCCGGGGTTGTATTATCGCTGGCTGGCATTGTTATCCTTATTTTTAATAGTTTATATGATTGGAATCTTTATATCCTGGTATATAGTCTGGTCCCGTCTATAGGGGTAACTGAAATCATGAGGCGAGTATCCCCTGCTATCAGGATGACCTATCTTCGAAGCAGGATGTATTCGTTTGCTATTTTTTCCTTCTTACTTGATTCGTTCACAACATATATAGGCGTGGATATGCTGGGATATACGAACAAACATCCGTTCAGTTCCTTCCTTGCTTCTATTTTTGGAACAGGGATCGTGTTGATACCTTTATCTTTGATTTTAGTTGTATTGATAATCCTGCTGCTTGAAAAAGATTCAAAGACAGCTAAAGATCAGGATGAGAAATACATGCTGACATTGACGCTGATAGTTCTTGGGTTTTCTATGGGGGTAAGGAATTTGCTGGCGATGGCATTCGGGGTTTAGCCGGGGCAGGAACCACTGTTGAAAATCTGAAACTGTGATATAAAAAAGATAGAAGATGCCTCATTCAGCACAGCAGCTCATCTTGCTGATATCCTTCCTAAATGATTGTGCAACCAGTTTTACTGCTTCTGTCATAGTCGGAAAAACATGGACAGTATCTATAATATCGTCAATATTCATGCCATATTTTACGGCAAGCACCCCTTCATGAATCATATCCGCTGCAAGTGAAGCCAATATGTGTACTCCAAGTACACGCCCGGTGTTTGCATCAACTACCATTTTAACAAGCCCCCGTGTGTCCTTTGCCAGTACGGCTCTTGGCAAAAGTTCCATCGGGATGGTACTGCATTTGCAGTTTATCCCTGTTTCCTCTGCCTTCTTTTCTGTCAGACCGACGCTTGCCACCTGGGGCATTGTGAATACTGCATGAGGCACTGCCCGCAAGTCCATCTTTTTACCTTTACCTGCTATGGCATTCCCGGCAGCGATCGAGCCTTCTTTGCCTGCTACGGTTTCAAGCATGGGTTCCCCGATAACATCGCCTGCCGCCCAGATATCAGGTGACGTGGTTCTCAATTCCTCATCTACGATTACTGCGCCATTATCGTTAACCTGAACACCTGCTTTTTCAAGACCCAGATCCCTTGTATTGGGGGTCCTGCCTGTTGCCATCAATAGTTTTGCAGCCTTAAATTCTCTTTTTTCTTCTCCAAAAAGCGCAGTTACTATGATATTACCATTCTCTTTCCTGACACTTCTCACGCCGGCTCCAGTCTGAATATTTATGCCTTCATCCTCAAGATAGGCTTTGAGATAATCTGAGATAATGCTTTCTTCTTCAGGTATTATCCTTGGACTTCTCTGCAGCACTGTTACTTTTGTTCCAAAATGAGCAAACATCTGGGCAAATTCCAGACCAAGAGCTCTTCCGCCCAGCACTATCATTGATTCAGGAAGTTCAGATAGCTCCATAGCCTCCACATTGGTCAGGTAATCCACACCGTCTATGCCCTCTATAGGGGGGATATGCGAAGAGGAGCCGGTGGCTATAATGAACTTATCGGCATGTAGAATCTTATTGTTCACTTTTACTTCGTTTTTGGAAACAAAAACAGCCTGCCCCCTTACCAGAGTTACCTCCAAAGCATCTATCACATCGATGTACCTGCCTTTCCTCAACCCTTCTACAATCTCTCTTTTCTCGTTTATTGTGCCAGCAAAGTCAAGAGAAGAGGTAATATCAAGTCCAGTGTGACCATGATTCCTGTAATAGTTAATTTCTCCGACCCTGAGCAGGTGTTTGCTCGGCACACAACCTACATTAACGCAGGTGCCGCCGATTGTTCCCTTCTCTATCATCGCCACTTTTGCTGCTCCCAATTCCACTGCTTTTATCACAGCCCCGAAAGCAGCAGAGCCGCTTCCAAGGATTATTAAGTCAAATTTTTCCATATACTGATTTTATGTTATTGTATTCTTCTTGGTACGCATACCATCGCTTTCGGCTTGCAGACCATGTGGCAGCTCCCGTCTCCAACGCAGTTACCAGCGTTTACAACGACTGAGACATTTCTGCCATTTAACTCCTGAATCTCGTAGACCCCACGGGAGCAAACCTTAACGCACATCCCGCAGCCTGTGCATTTACCTTTATCAACGTATTCGATAAAGCCCGGAGTCCATTTCTCGCCTGACTTTGTTTCTCCCTGATAATATACAGCAGTATCGCTGATTTCACAGCAGTTCTTCATTTCTCTGCGCTCACCATTTCAATGTTGCTGGATTTGCAGGCAGGACAGATAACGTTTTTTCCAAGTCCTTTGAATTTGTTTTCGCAATCCAGGCAGACGTATTCTTTTAAGTCCATTTCTATATTTTCCATATTAAATTCAGGCACATCTCCGACCATGCACATTTTTTTCACCTCAATTTCATGTGTATATCTGTCAGCGTCCATCTTTCATACCACGGCAGGGATTTTAATATTTCGTCAATGTTTTTTCCAAGCTTTTCGGCATAATTGCCTGCCCTATGAATATACTGGTACGACATACCAAGGAAACCTTTAGCTTCATGCTTTTCTGCTTCATGGAGAGCATCTTCCAGACCTTTTTCATATGCAGGCATAAATTTCGAAAGCTCCCCTGATATATCGATACCTGCTTTTGTTGCATAATTTATCGCATTTTCTATATCCACATGCATTCCATAGATTTGCCCTTCTGATGCATATTTTTCCGCTTCTTTGAGAATTTCAGAGATACCCTTTTCATATGCTGGCCTGAGAGTGTCAAGCTCGCTGCTGATATCCTTGTCGAGTTTTGCAGCAGTCTCTTTTGCCTTTGATACATAAAAGTCAACATCGTACAAAATATCCTGCTCCGCACATTGCTGCGCTCTTTTAAAATACCTTACCAGGTCGTTATTCCTGTCTGCCGGAGTCTTTTCCCTATCCGGTTTTTCTTCGATTTTGATTTCCTCAAGCACCGAGCCAGCACCGCCATATAATCCAAAAGTTCGTTGCATCATGATAGCAGTCCTATCCATGATTTTCCTGTGCATGCCATTTGAATTTAGATAGTCGATTCTTTGCAGTTCATTTTTTATTCCGCATTTTGAGCAGGCGGCGCTGCCTGGAGGACTTATCCTGTTGCATTTTGGACAGATGGAAATATTGAAGATTATCTTACCCTTAATATCTTCAAATTCCTCAAAGCCGCGGAGCAAGTGCAAGAGGGTGCTCTTTCCTGCACCGCTTTTCCCGATAATACCAATGCTATCGCCTTCGTTTATGTCCAAATTTATGTTCTTGAGTATCTGCTTACCATTAACATTGATATTCAGATTCTGTATTTCGATTAAAGCAACCATTTTTAACCCCTTTTTTTGTTTTTAACAACCTCGCAAGAAAGTATGCCTTCAAACATTTCCTTAACATGCCTGTCCGAGAGATCCAGAATCTTTGAGATAAGCTCGTTCTTTATCGAATAAACCACAAATTTTCCATTCTTCTCTGTGTTGACAAGCCCGCAATTTCGTAAGCATGACATATGATGTGAGATCAGGCTCTGGTCTTTCCCTGTTGCCTTGCAGATATCATTTACACACATGCCGCCATTTTCTTTTAATGCATAGAGTATCGAAAGTCTGGTCTCATCGCTTAATGCGCTGAAAAAATACTTTTTCGCGGTGGTCAAATCTCCATCTAACATATGTATATATGTTCATGTGTTACTATAAATAAGTTTTGCCCTGTGATTTTTGTGGAGCGTTCATTCTTAGTGTTTATGCATTATCGGCTGCCCGAGCACCCAGAGGTTAAACACGAAAAAAATAAAAACAAATATCAGTACAGGGAAATATGCAGAGCCGTTCCCCCGGAACATCCGCCTTGAAATATTCCTGCCGACCGATACTGAAAATCCCAACCCGATAAACATCAGCAACCACTGGACAAGGAGGATGTTGTTACTGCCAAGAAGCGGGGCAGGCATATACCCCGAAGTCCCGAATAAATCCCACCCATAGCCAAAAGGATCAGAAAGAACAGGAATTATCCCCGTGCCCTCTTCCAATAAATGGCGGATGTTATGGGAAAGATGCATCATCAGTCCCAAAGGGATAATAGAGTAAGCATAACCTGCGAACAGGTCCCTGAAAGCTGTTTTCCGATTGAACAATTTTGAAATGCCGATAGCAATCGAATATATCAGGACAGGAAGAATAATTGCTGTGATAAACAAGATAAACCTGATAGAATCGTAGCCTGCACCAGTATAAATCATAAGATCCCGCGTAAAACCAGCCCACGGCCTTATCATGACAAATGTCTGGAATATTGTAACTCCAAGAAGCACCAGAATGAAGATTCCTTCATCCATCCGGGTTTTTGTTATTGTATAAAAATCTCCGGCAAAAGAACGAAGATTAAGGGAAATATTATTTCTGTCTGGTAAACCCGATATTTCTTTCCTGGCGGGTTCATGACAGGTTTTCACGCATTCCATACAAAGAATACAGTGATTGTTTTTTTCCATTGTGCCAGGGTACTCAAATATCGGACAGGGATACCCATCTTTATTTCCCGATATGCAGTATTTTTGTTTGCAGGCCTTACAGGTTTCTTTTTCCTTTGCCCTCAGTTCAAAAGGAGCAAACATCGAATATAAGCCTATTAATCCCGTTATCGGGCACACATACCTGCAAAAAGTACGGCGCTCGAAGACGATCGATACGATTACCACCAGGCCGAGTAGAATAAAAATAAAGTATGCAGTATAAAGCGGGCTGTTTACAAGATTGAACTGGAAATCCATCCATGTGATTGCAAGAAAAAATATTGCAGCTACAGACAGGTTCCTGAATTTAACAGGCCACCTCCTGTTTAAACTGAATGTATTGTCAATCCTTTTATAAAGCATGCGGCGCTGCACCCAGTCCCCTGCTGCCCCGAAAGGACACATAAAGCACCAGGCCCTTCCAAGAAGAGCCAGGCTTATTATAAGAAGCGACCACCAGATGACCCATATTGAAATGGTTGTAAGGCTCTTGTTGCTGTTCTGGGTTCCGAAAAAGCCTGAGAATACAATGATAACCAAGAATATAACTGTCGGAAGCTGGAAGAGGAAGCGGGTTTTGGGATTCCTGAAAAAGGATTTTATCTCATTAGACTCCAGAAGGTCTTTCACAGCAGGATTTTCTTTGTTACTTTCGTTTTTCATTTTTCCTCTTAAGAAAGCCAACGAGCATTATCGATAAAACGACAACACCAGTCACTGAACCCAGGAATACAATATCAGGTTCTGCAAAAGAGTATATTAAATCATCATTTACTTTTATGTTTTCGCCGAACTCCCATGTCCCGTTATTGTATTTTCCCTGTGAAAAATATATATCTCCCCTGTCGGTTCCATATTCGCCGTACTTAGATGCGAGGTCGTTATACGGGATATTTTCTGCCTGCCACACAACGTACACGCCAGCCCCGGAAAGAGCTATCTGGGGATCATAATGTTTGCCCTTGATATCGTTTACTTTAACATTCTTGCCAAATTCAGGAGCAACATCCTTCATTATTCCTTTTGAAAAATAAATATCCGGGCCTCCATCCCTGCCATCTTCCCAGGCGATGAAGATCCCGCCGTCCCCGGCCGCAACGGCGGGATGCATCTGGTCTCCATCTGCTTCATCATTTACCCTGATGTTCTTCCTAAACTTCCATTTATCATTCTCTAATTTGCCTGCTGAAATGTAGATGTCAAAATTTTTATCCCGGTCATCATACCATGTAACGTATACAGTTCCATTCTCAAACGCAACTGAAGGGGTGTACTGGGATGCATTCGCGGAATCATCGTTTATTACGATGTTCTTGCTAAATCGCCATATCCCGTTATCTTTTATCCCATGTGAAAAATAAATATCATAATTACTATTTCTTGCATCCAGCCACGCAATACACACATTCTTTTCATCATCGACTGCGATAGAAGGGGCATAATGCCAGTTGCCAGCAGGATCGTCATTGACCCTCACAGGTTCATCGAACCTGTAAATACCGTTGACAGGATACCCTTCTGCGAACTCGATATCCCAGTTGTTCTTATTCATCATCGCAACATATACTGTCCTGTTCAGGACTGAAATCGAAGGCAATACCCGGCTTGTCTGCCCTTGTGCAACCTGGGAATCCTTGCTGAACTTGATGTTATTTTTCGGGGATGACGTAAAATACAGTTCTTCAAACCCGAACCTGTCATCTTCCCATACAACATAAAAGTTATCGTTATCAACCGCTATCGAGGGAGAGCCGTGTCCCGTAGTTCCTTTGATCTCGTTAATCCTGACATCCTCATCAAAAACCCAACCATCTTGAAAATTTCCTTTTGAAAGGTATATATCCCCGGATTTATGAGGCTGGTTATTCATTATCCGCGTATAATTGCCGTTCCTTTCATCGGCCCAGGCAACATATACGGTGTCATTATCAGCAGCTAAAGATGGGAACCACTGGAGAGAATTGGAATTGACCTGTTTTTGGAGAGAAGCAGTTCCATGCAGATTAATATTCAAAAGTATAAAGACTATTATAAATATCAAAAGTTTACGTTTTTCGTTTTTCATCCTTCTTTAATTTATCTATCTAACTACTTCAAATAAACATACGTTATTGGCAGGACTATGGCTGCAAAAAGTACCCAGCCCAGGAAAGTGTGGAATATCTGCATGGTCTCAAGGCCGTAGTAGTACCCTATAAATACCAGACCCATAACCCTGAGGAGATTCGCAAAATAGGAAGCTAAGACAAGTATCACAGTTATCTTAGCAAGGCTGTGGGAATTTCTTCCCGGTGAGGTGATCCTGTATGCAATCACAGTACTTACTATAAGAATCATTGAATAAAATCCAAAACATCCCAAATCTATTTTATAATAAATGTCCTCGATCCCGTATGCATGAAAGGTGGTCAGGGTATCCAGGTGCAGGGAAAGACCGAGGGGTTGCAATATTAAGAAAGCCGGTGTTGTTACCGCATAATAGCCATAGTAGTCATATATATTCGAACCCAGGCGGGATGGTATGGCATACAGTAATAAGAACAGCGCAAGAGCAATGGAAGAGAAATAAACGCCGAACTCACCCAGGCTGCTTACGCCTTTGCTTTTCATGCTAAGTGAAATCATGGATATCCCAAGAAAAAGGAGCATTGTATCCAGGGTCTCGATGTCAGAGCCTGTTTTCAGGTTATATAAAATATCGACTATTATTATAGCGCTACCGAGCAGTATGAGTTTTTTTGATGCTTTCAACCTGGTCTGCCCTGTACCTTTAAGCTTTGAAAGCAGGAATATCGATATGATGAAGAAAATAAGGGCTAAGTAGCCTGACCCCCCAAAGCCTCCGAAGGTAAGCTCAACATAGGATGCTATGATAAAAATAATAAATAGGACAAGAATAAACTCGGGTTTTTTAAAATCCATAATCAGGCTTTAGTGCTCAATTTCTCGTATTTCTTTTCAAACTCTCCCTGGCATGTATTGCAGCAGAAGAAATAGTCTTTCTCGTCAAATTTCTTTCTGACCGCATTCCCTGCCACCTTTTTATCACAATAAGCACAGGTCAGGGTTATGCTTGAGGAAGCAATAGGTATAGTTGAATCCTTTCTAAAAAGATTTTTAACCGAAATAACGCGGATGTTGTTGATATCTGTGAGGTTAATCCTGTCCTGTATTGAAAGTATATGTTGCAGGTCGCCTGCAATCCTGGATACTATGGCGGCATCAGAATCAGATGTAACGTACAGTTCTTTTACCTCTTCCAGGCCCAGGAGTTCCTGTACTATCCTGTTCACCGCGACGGGCTTTGCGTTCACAATGAGTATAGCTTCGGATACGCCGAGCTTGCTGTTATCGATATCTAATGTAAATTTCCTGATAACACCGAGTTCTATCAGCCTGTCCACACGACTTTTGACTGTGGGAACGCTTGTCAGGCAGTTTTTAGCTATCTCCTGGAACGATTTCCTGCTGTCGTTGTGGAGATGTGTTAATATTTTAATATCGAGATTATCCAGTTCTACCATATTAACAACTTTACACGCAATGTAAACTTAAATACTTTACGGTTATTTATATATATGTTTTTAAAGCACAAACCATTTAAGGAGTAGACCCTATTTTTTACATGATACAAGTAATAATTATTGAGACTATAGAAATGACTCCGGATTTAAATGCTACAATACAATCTTTAGCACCTTTGATAACCACCTTTGTAAGCTTATTTTTCACCGTTTCCGTATTCCGCCAGTATTCAAGAAGAAAAAAAATTTATCAGTTCATCTGGGGAACCGGGCTTCTTATTTTTTCAGTCACGACCTTCTTTGAGTTCATTTCTGAAGTGTATGGATGGAATATACCAATGTACCGTGCTTATTATGTCCTGATTGCTTCCCTCGTTGCAATTCTGGGGCTTGGGACTGTTTATCTTTTTAACAGGCGCGCTGGAAAATATTTAACCCTTTATTTTGCGGTAGTTATTACGGTTTTAATAATCCTGACCTTGAATGGACAGATAGATACTGAAAAACTGAAAGAGAGAACAGTCGGAGGCAGCGCCATGCCTGCTCATGTCAGGATTATGTCTCCATTCCTTACAATCCCAGGTTCAATAGCGTTAATTGGCGGTGCATTATATTCATGGTATCTGGCACGGAGGAGATATAACCTGTTCATAGCAATAGGGGCTCTCTTTGTGGCAGCAGGAGGAGGATTATCCAGATTCGGCATAGATTGGGCACTGTATATTCTTGAATTGCTCGGGATTGCTGCGATGTATATAGGATTTATTAAAAGTGAAGATGCAAAGAAAATGATTCAAGTTCTATAGAGGAATCTGATGAAGAGTATATCAAAAAACCTGACAACAACAAATCTAAAGGAACTGGCTTCGACGGTTGGTGCTGGCATTCTTGGTTTTGGTTTAGGTGCACTTCTTGTGAATTTTATTCAGCAATATACACTCTGGATAATTTTTCTTGGACTGCTAATGCATGGATGGGGAATGTATAGGACTCATCATCAAAATGACAAAGAAAGGTATCATGTAAATTCTGTTTCGCAAATTAAAGTAAGTGAATTTTCGTGGAAAAATTTACTTTATTGGTTATTGTAATGGCCAGGTTGCGTGTTTATGTACGTCATTAAAGCCAGCGGCAAAAAAGAGGAATTCAATCCCGGAAAGATCAGAAGTTCCCTTGCGAGAGCGAATGTGGACAGGACGATTTCTGATGAGATCATAAAGCAGGTAGAAAAAGAAGTGTTCGAAGGCATGAGTACTGCCGCAATTTACAGGCGGGTCATGGAGCTCTTGAGAGAGCATTCGCCTGCAAGAGCATCGTGTTATGATCTCAAGGATGCTATCAAGCGCCTTGGGCCTGCAGGATTTCCTTTTGAGACCTTTATCGCTGAGATACTGAAAGAAAACGGGTTTAAAACCATGCTGCGCACAAGGCTCAGGGGCAAATGTGTTGAACATGAAATAGATGTAATAGCAACTGATAACAATGGTAAACGCTTTATTATCGAGTGCAAATTCCATAATTATCCGGGTACATATATCGATTTGAAAGAAGCGCTCTATACATATGCGCGGCTGCTGGATCTGAATAACGGGGACAATTCTTTTGACGGTGCATGGCTTTCATGCAACACGAAAGCCTCGAATGAGGCACAGAAATATGCCGGATGCATGAATATCAGGCTTCTTTGCTGGAGACATCCCAAAGATAAAAGCCTTGAGAAAATGATTGCTGAAAAAAACCTGTACCCCATAACGATTTTACAGTCTGCCGGGCCTGATATCATTAAAAGATTTTCAAGAGCAGGATACATACTGGTAAAAGACCTGCTTCATGAGGATTTCAGGAACATAGCGAGGAAAACCGGATTAAAAGAACGCAAAATCAGGGAACTGGTGGATGAAGCCAGGGAGATTTGCTGTTAGGCTTGGACACAAAGCAGAGAATTCTTGGCGTAATTATACAAGGCATCTGTAAAATCTTGCATCTTCCAATGTTTTTTATTTATATATTTTATAAGCGGTGTAAAAGTAATCAGAAATGCAAATTCACTGTAAATCCATGAATTCACAAAGTGGATTAAAATAAACCCGACACTGCCTTCCAGCCAGCCTTCAGGATGTATTGCGACTGCCAGGGAGAACGCCTTACCAACCTTGACCTGGCTCTGCTCTCTTGGTGGATTCAATCAATATCAAGACAGGATTTCATGCAATAAAAGTTATATAGGGCAATCAAATAGTAAGATATAGATTTATCAAAAACGGAGTTGATTCAATGGGATTGTGCCCGAATTGTAGAGATAAAGCTGAAACTAAGAAAATTGACAGTATAAAATCTTATGGGTCTCAAGGTAGTGGTGGGGGAATTTGTGACCGCTGCGGAAACCCCTATTAAAAATAAAGAGACTCAAAATAAAATATCTTTCCCTGCAATTTCAATAACCTTAGAGGAAATTAGACATCTTTTCGACCTCGAAGTAGGGAGGCGACAGAACTTAGAAAGCAAGGCGGGAATTCTGATAGGAGTTATTGGAGTCATATTAACGATTGTGCCAGTGTTCGGACTGAAAAATATTGTGTTAATAATTCCACTTTACTTTCTTCTAATAGTTGCTTTGTTATCTGGTCTACTTGTTTTCAAGCTAAGAGAATACAAAATCCCACATAAAAAATATGATGATTTCTATCAATATGCCCACATGGAGGAGAAAGAAGCGATGGATAATTTTCTGCTGGACTATATAGCAGCGGCAGAAGATATGGAAATCAAAAATAATAAAAAAGTATCCTATTTGAAGGTATCATTCATATTTACAATAATAGCTTGGCTGTATATGCTTAGCTGGATGATTTATGCCTCTCAATAATCCAGCACAAAAAGCAGAGATTCAATAGTCTATCTCAGGTATAACTCCTGCCAGTCCAAGAAGCGTAAGAAAGGTAACAAATATTACCTTCATGAATACTCTGCTATATACAGGTATTCAGGCTTATCTGCTAATTTTATCTTATTATATTCCTCTCCTTTTTGATATGATTTATACGGTCTCCCAGTTTCATCAATACTTAAATTGAAATATCCATAAAGCCTTTTAGACGATTTACCATCATGATAAAGAACTATAACTCTTACTTTATGTTCGCCAATAGGAACCATCCAAAATCCATTCCCTCTAGTTGATAAAATAATCTGGTCTCCAGCAGGAATTATGGTTTCGTAAAAAACACCCCCTGAAGTTCTTGGCAACCATATATCTCTGGGTTTTGGCAACCAGCTACCATTTACTTGCACATTAATGATTACATCTTCTATTATTATGCTTTTTGAAGATGGGTTGCTTACGAGCAAATTAACATCTATAGTCAAGTTCTCAAGTAATCGTAGATTGGAACCATAATGATACCCTCTTCAAATGCCGTAATCAGTTGCCGTTTTAATTCACTCTTATTTTCCCA
>VEPN01000004.1 GCA_012026835.1 Candidatus Methanoperedens sp.
TCAACTCATTTATAGAAAAGTCTGGAAGAAATGATTCACCTCTTGGTGTTATTGTCATTTTAATACCCCCATTAAATAATCTGTTTAATGATTCTTAAAGATTACGGAGGCTTTAGAATCACGCTATAACAGTACCCTTGAAGGGTATTATTAATGATTGCGGGATTTTCTACCCCAACATATATAAAGCTTTAAATACCCTATATAAAGAGTGAGAGCATGACAAAATCTGAAGAATCGAAAAAAACAATAAAGATCGAAAACGTTGTAGCATCAACCGGTATTGGAGCAAAACTTGACCTTAATGAGGTTATCCGTATCCTTGATGGTGCCGATTATAACAAGGAGCGCTTCCCCGGGGTTGTTTACAGGACAGCTTCCCCAAAAACGGCAGCGCTTATTTTCGGAAGCGGCAAGATCGTTTGCACAGGAGCAAAAAGCATCGAGGACGTGAGCAACGGGCTGACGAAGGTTTTTGAAAAACTGAAGGCTATAGGCATTGATATACCAAAGAAGCCTGAAATCACTATCCAGAACATTGTTGCCTCTGCCGATCTCGGAACAGTGCTAAACCTCAATGCAATAGCTATTGGTCTTGGGCTTGAGAATATCGAATATGAGCCCGAGCAGTTCCCCGGGCTTGTATATCGTTTATCGAACCCAAAAGTCGTCATGCTGTTATTCGGGTCCGGGAAACTTGTGGTAACCGGGGGAAAGAGACCCGAGGATGCCGAAGCTGCTGTTGAGAAAATCGTTGAGGAACTTGACGGGCTGGGGCTGCTTTAGCCCTTTTTATTATTGCAACGGCTCAGTTTAACTCCACCCTTTCACCTGTCACCATAAAAACCACGCTTTCACAAAGGTTGTTTGCATGGTCGCCTATCCGTTCAAGATACCTTGCCACGAAAGTAAGGTGGGAGGCGTTGGTTATTTTCCTGGGGTCTTCTATCATGAAAGTTATGAGCTCTCGCCTCACCTGGTCAAACAGGGCATCAACCTCATCATCCCGCTTTGCCGTCTTTCGTGCAAGCTCGACATCTGATGTTTCAAATGCTATCATCGCATTATGGATCATTTCCTGGCATATTTCTGACATCCTGGGGATATCCACGAGAGGCTTGATATGAGGCTCATTCGCAGTTAATTTTGTTATCACTGCGATTTCAAGTGCAAGGTCTCCTATCCTCTCAAGATCGATAATGATCCGCAGTACGGAAGATATCATTCTCAGGTCTCTTGCCATGGGCTGCTGGAGGGCAAGAAGGGCTAGGCAGGAATCCTCGACACTATGATCCAGCGAATCTATATCTTTATCCATCCCGATTACTTTTTCAGCAAGAGCTACATTTTGTTCTTTTAACGAGATCACGGAATCCCTGACAGCTATTTTTGCAAGTTCTCCCATTTTCAACGTGTTCTCTTTTAACTTGATTAATTCCTTGTGATACTGTTCCCTGGCCATTATCCAAACCTCCCTGTAATGTAATCTTCGGTACTTTTTTCTTTTGGGTTTTTAAATATTTGTTTTGTATCCCCGAACTCTATCATCTCACCCATTAAAAAGAATGCGGTAAAATCGGACACCCGGGCTGCCTGCTGCATGTTATGAGTTACGATGACGAGGGTATATTTCTCCTTTAGATCTATCATCAGGTCCTCTATCTTGCTTGTCGATATGGGGTCAAGGGCTGAGCATGGCTCGTCGAACAATATGATCCTGGGCTCCACTGCAAGCGCCCTGGCTATGCACAGGCGCTGCTGCTGGCCCCCTGACAAACTCACGCCTGATTTGTTAAGATCGTTCTTTACTTCATCCCATAACGCCGCCTTTTTCAAGCTTTCCTCAACTGCCTTATCAAGTATTCTTTTGTCCTTCACGCCGTTGAGTTTCAATCCGGCAGCGACATTATCGTAAATGGACATTGTTGGAAAAGGGTTGGGTTTCTGGAATACCATGCCGATACACCGTCTTATGTCCACAGGGTCTGTACCGTTTTCGTAAATATCCCTGCCGTCAACCAGCACTGTTCCTGAAATTTTTGCATGGGGGACGACTTCATGCATCCTGTTGAGGCACCGGATAAATGTGGATTTCCCGCATCCTGAAGGTCCTATGATCGCTGTTATCCTGTTTTCCTGGAAACACAGATTAATATTTTTCAGCACATGTTTTGCCCCGAACCAGGCGTTCAGGGCCTCTACGGTTATTTTATTTTGCATGCTACTTCTCCTTTCTACATTCCGTATTTTTTCTTTGTAAACAATCTCACGCCTATATTTAAAATCAGGATCAGGATGATCAGGACAAGCGCGCCTCCCCATGCTTTGGCGTGCCAGTCGGGGAAGGGCGTTATCGCATAGGTATAGATCTGCACAGGAAGGGTGGATACGGGTTTGTCTATCCCGCCTGCCCAGAACATATTGCCAAAGGAAGTGAAAAGGAGGGGGGCGGTCTCCCCCGAAATCCTTGCGATCGAAAGCAATGCGCCCGTGATTATGCCGCCCCTGGCGGTACTTATAATGATATACAGCGTTGTCTTCCATCCCGGTATGCCAAGAGCCAGGGAAGCCTCTCTAATGGAGCCCGGAACAAGTTTGAGTGATTCTTCAGTGGTTCTTGTCACTATGGGGACCATCAGCACCGACAGCGCCACCCCGCCAGCGATGGCTGAAAAGCTCCCGAAATAAAGGACGATGAATGCGTAACCGAATATCCCGGCCACTATCGACGGGGTGCCGGCCAGGACATCGGCCACAAAACTTACGAACCGCCCGAACCTGTTATCCCCGTATTCAGAAAGATACACGCCTGAGAGAATGCCTGCGGGAAGCCCTATTATACAGGCTATCCCCACAACGATGAATGTCCCCTCTATAGCGTTCCCGAGCCCGCCCCCTGCTTCTCCTACTGGGCGGGGGAGCTTTGTTAGAAAATCGATATTTATGGAAGATAATCCGTTAACAGTAACTGTATAAAGTATGCTCAGGAGAGGAACTACAGCAATAACAACGCATGATGCCGCAAGGAAAGACATTATCCTGTCTGTTAATTTTCTTTTATTCCATCTCATACCCTGCCGCCTCCTTCCACTTTAAGGAGCCTCCATACAAGAACCCTGGCTATTATATTGATGATGACTGATATCAAGAGGAGCAAAAGTCCTATTTCAACCAGGGATGAGATGTAAAGATTTGACGTAGCCTCAACGAACTCGTTTGCAATGACAGACGCCATGGTGTACGAGGGTGAAAAAAGCGACTCCGAGATGCGCGGGCTGTTCCCGATCACCATGGTTACCGCCATCGTTTCACCGATGGCCCTGCCAAAGCCGAGAATCACTGCCCCGAATATTCCCGACCTTGCGTAGGGCAGCACCGCGATACGCGTTGTCTCCCAGCCTGTAGCGCCAAGGGCAAGAGCAGCTTCCCTCTGGTGAGTGGGCACTGTCATTATGACTTCCCTGGATATCGATGAGGTTATCGGGATAATCATTATTGCAAGTATCACGCCGCCTGTGAGCATGGACAGGCCGTACATCGGTCCCTGGAAAAGCGGCAGGAAACCCAGGTACGTTGAAAGAGGCGGCGCAAGGTAGTCACGGATGAACGGGGCGAGGATGAATATGCCCCAGAGACCTATGATCACACTTGGAACGGCGGCGAGCAGTTCGATTGTGAAAGACAGGGGGTACTTGAGCTTTTCAGGAGCAAGTTCCGAGAGATATACCGCTATCCCGATGCTGAAAGGGACGGCTATGATAAGGGCAAGGAATGATGAAACAAGAGTCCCGAAGATAAAAGGAAGCGCGCCGAATACTTCATTCACAGGGTCCCAGGTCGATGTTGCAAGGAAACCCGTTCCAAAAGTATCCCTTGAAAGTGAAGACCCGACAAAAAGCTCACGGAACAATAAAAATGCAAGGACTATTATGCCAAGGGCAAAGAAGCCGACAACAACCTCAAAAATAAGATCGCCGGAGAGTTTACTCCGACCGATACGGGAAAAAGAAAATTTTGATGAATCCATCATTTATCCTGAATGAGCGGTTGTCCGTTGTAGTTCATAAGTTTTATGGTTTTTTCATTAAGACTTATGACCTCAGCCGGCAGCGGCACGTACAGGAGGTCAGTGGAATATTTCTGGCCATCGTGCACCGCCCACCAGAGGAATTCAGCCAGTATTTTGCCTTTTGCCTGGTCTATCTGGTCTTTGTAAACAAGGAAATATGTAAAACTGCCTATGGGGTATGAATTGTCTCCCGGGGCATCCACGATACTCACCTGTGACCAGCTCGCATCGCCTGCTGGCAATGTCGGCACTGCTCCGGCAGCGGCGCTTGCAGTTGATTCAAGTGTGGGTTCTATGAATTTCCCTGCCTTGTTCCTGACATACGCATAGGAGATGTTCTGGAGTTTGGCATAGGCAAGCTCGATGTATCCTATTGCATAGGGATTCTGGCTTAATAAACCGGAAACTCCCTCGTTGCCTTTCCCGCCAAGACCTGCAGGCCAGTTAACGGACTTACCTTTTCCAACCTTTGATTTCCAGTCAGGGCTGGCCGCTGAGAGATAATCCGTGAATACGAAGGTCGTGCCGCTCCCGTCGCTCCTGTGGGCAACGATAATTTCTTTTTCCGGGAACTGGATATCGGGGTTAAGTGAAACTATCCTGGGGTCGTTCCATTTTGTGATCTTCCCCATGAAAATATCCGCGATCACGTCGCCGCTCAGCTTTACTCCGCTCTGTACCCCCGGGAGGTTATAAGCCACGACTACCGCACCTATGGATTCGGGTATTTGCAGGATACTGGAAATGTTTGCATATTCCTGCTCAGTGAGGGGCGCATCGCTTGCGCCGAAATCCACAGTTCTTGCAGTTATCTGTTTTATTCCCGCGCCGCTTCCCACGCTCTGGTAATTGATCTGGACATTCGGCTTCATCTTGTTATATTCCGAACTCCATTTGGATATGAGGGGATATGGGAATGTTGCTCCTGCACCGTTTAAGGTCACGGTTTCAGGGGCTTTCGTGGGCTGCACGGCTGGCACTATTGGCTGTGCCGTTGTCTGTACTTCGGTAGGCTTGATTACGCATCCGGCTAACAGCACGCCTGCCAGAATCAAAATTAGTATTAATTTTAAGCGATTCATTTTATTTTATCACCGGTAATGATTTTAGCATCGAATAATATATAGCTTCTCCCAAGAATCTATATAGACTATAGAAAATCAGTAAATTATGATTCAAGAGATATCCGGAGATGAGAGATATCTGATGATGTAAAATTCAAACCTCATTAAACGCATGCGATAGTCGGTTCAATAGAATACGTTATTGCAGGGGGCGCGAAACCGGACCTTAAACTGCAAAACTCCCTGATTTGCGCCAGGCTTTCAAGTGTACATTCTGTTGTTGAGTTTTTTATTTCCAGTATCAAATTCCTTGTGCCGGTCTTTAATATGTTTTTGAATACTTCCCTGAAGTTTATTTTCCCAAATCCCAGGGGAAGGTGGCGATCCCCAAACATCGCTTCTTCGGATTCCAGAATACCAAAATTGTCATGAAGATGCATCTGGCGTATGTACCCGCCTAATTCAAAATAATCTTCCAGGGAAAACCCATAAGCATTGGAGGCGATAAAAGCGTGACCAATATCCAGATTTATCTTTAAATGGTCAGAACCCACCATTTCAATTATATGGAATATTTCTCCGGGGAACACACCAACTTTATTTGCTCCAGCCCTGTCAAACAGGTTCTCTAAAAGCAGGGTGACGCCATAATCTTTGGCAAGGTCACATGTACGAATCAGGTTAAGTATATTCGAACTAAGGCATTTTCGTCCCCCATTCTGGCTGCCCGGATGAACAACTATGTATTCTGCGTTTATTTCTGCGGCGATCCTGATGACTTTTTCCATAACAGTAACATTTTTTTCATAATTACTTGAAAAATCCACCTTTATTCCCTCTATCCTTGAATCAATATGTGGGGCATGAATAGTGAATCCAACGCCAAAACATGAGGCAAGATAGGCGGCTTTTGACAATAGTTCTTTCTCTATTTTTTCGTCCAGAAAATCCAGCCTGTCAAGACCAAGTTCAATGATTTCAACTTCACAGGGATCAATTGCTCCTCCAAAATCCTTGATCTGGGGAGAGTTTATGCCTGTTTTTGTATTCATATATTATAGCCTGATGCCAAATGTCATATATTTTATCTCAATAATCTATATACATTAATGAAAATCAATAGGATTTTCCGGTGAGTACCTGACAGCCAGAACCCTTATCACCCCAAGCACCAGCAGCAATGCCGAGAGAGCGAAAATCGTTTCAAACCCGAATGACCTGGAATAAAGCCCGACCGTGACCTCACGCATGGCTATTAAAATCGTGACATCGGTTATGTCAGTGAGCTTGATCCTTTCGTGTCTGGAATAGTCTGTAAAGGTCTTGAAGAACTCTATCACGATAAAAAGCGTGAGAACATTGGTGACTATTTTATTAAATCCACCCTCCATAGAATCTATTGCAATAAACGGGATGTCCAGTAAAATCCGCAGCATCCCTGCGATAAGCACAAGCAGCAGTACATACAGGACTATGGTAACAATAGAGCCGGTAACTTTTTTGAAAAATTTTGTATGGTCTATCACCTGAACACCATCCAGAATGCAATTAAAAAAAGCAAAACTATCAGGAAAATTTCTATTTTGTCAGTGCTTTGCATTTTCTCTCTGCCACTCATTTTATCCTGATGTAACCAGTTTGGTTGTTGATGCAAGCCGTATTTCCTATTTGGCGTCAAATCCGCCGCGCAGGAACAGATACAGCTCTCTATCTTCCCCGCTCATGTCCTGAGACTCCTCTTTGAAGGAGTAATCCTGTATGCCTGATAATATTTTTTTTATTTTCTCCATTTCGATCACCAAACCAGAATTCCACCCATGAATATATATATTTTATCACAATAATCTCTATATACTATAAAATATCAGTAGTTCTATAATCTTTTCCGTGGTTAGAGTGCAACATTATCTATCTCTTCAAGGCAAACGCATGTTCATTCCAGTTTCTTTTGCTTTTTATATTCATTTTCTTCAAGGTGAAGCTTGAGCCGCGGTTAATTATATATGTGCCAAGGTCAGACCTAATCAGGATAATCTAAGCTGCTCTGCAAAGGCCTGGAGAAATCAGATGAATAAAAATCTACTCATCCTGACTGCAATAATCGCAGGGGGCATTATTATGGGAATCGCCATAAGTACCCTATCGGTCGATAGTCCAAAACCTCCCGATTACAGGGACAACAAAACTGGCAAATTTATTTACGGCAATGCCACTGTTGAGAGTATTGAAATAATTGTTCTTGAATCATTTCCTGTCCAGATAAAGGTCAATGCCAGCGGTTATCTGCCCGATGGCTGCACTAAAATCGATGAAATCGTGAAGGGAAAAGAGGGGGACACATTCTTGGTCACCATTAGAACTGTCCGGCCTGCGGATGCATTTTGCACTCAAGCTATTGTGCCTTTCCAGGAAATGATTTCGCTTGATGTCTATGGATTAAAAGCAGGAATATATAATGTGGTTGTCAATGGGATAAAAGCGACATTTGAGTTAAAAACGGATAATATCCTAAAGTAACAAAATAACTATAAACATGAATTAAAGCTGTCTCTCTTTTTCGGAAAACTTAAATATAATTCATTATGTTTAATTCAACAAAACCAAAAATCCAACTAACTGCCTTCCGAAAAGCCAAAACAAAAACCAGCATCCTTTAAAGAATTGCTACATATATAACGAAGGAGCGAGGTCAGAAAAGGTGAAGGTATCTCTCGTCAGTTGAGGTGACTATGGACATAAAAAGAAGTGACAGGAAATGAGCACCACTGATTTTCTATTCCAGGGAATCATAAGAGCATTTGAACTTATTATCAGCTTAAACCCTTATATCCTGAGCATAACAGGCGTCTCGATAAAAGTATCGGGTACTGCCACTATCCTTGCGACCCTCACAGCTATACCTCTTGCATTTATTCTCGCCTTTTTGCACTTCAGGGGAAAGCAGGCGCTTATCGCCCTGATAAATACAGGCATGGGGCTACCCCCGGTTTTTGTGGGGCTTTTTCTCTGGATAATGCTTGTACCCGCAGGGCCCCTGGGGTTCCTGCGTATGATATTTACCCAGGAAGCGATGATAGTTGCCCAGTATATACTCATCACCCCAATTATCACAGGCGTTTCCCTTGCAGCAATAAAAGCTGTCCCCAAGCCTTTAATAGAGACCGTATATACACTTGGCGGGGACCAGAAAGATGCGGTTATCACGACTATAAAAGAAGCAAGATTCGGTATAATCACAGCCATTCTTGCGGGACTTGGAAGGGCACTTGCAGAGGTGGGGGCCATTCTTATCGTAGGAGGCAACATCGCCCGCACGGGCAGCATAGGAGGTATAGGTGAAGGACTTTCCGAAACCCGGACTCTTACGACAGCGATCACTTCAGAAACGAGCAAAGCTGAAATATCAACTGCCATTGCATTGGGGATAATCCTTATTTCCCTTGTCCTTACAGTGAATATCCTGGCTAACTTTTTCCAGAAGAGGGATTGAAATGGATGAGTTATTCAGGATAAAAGATCTCAGCATGGCATTCGGGGAAAAAGTGGTCTTAGAAAACATTGACCTGACAATCCGGAGGGGCGAGATACTGGCTATTATCGGCCCAAGCGGCTCGGGAAAGACAACGCTCCTTCGAATATTGAATTTTTTTGAAAAACCCACATGTGGAAGCATGAAATTCGACGGTATGGATATTAGGGAAATAAATGACATCAGGCGCAGGATGTCGCTTCTTTTCCAGACACCTGCGATATTTAATACATCGGTTTTTGATAATGTGGCTTATGGACTGAAAGTGCGCGGTGTTGACAAAAAGGCAATAGAAAAAAAAGTCGGCGTTGCATTAAGCATAGTTGGCCTGTCAGGCATGGAAAAACAAAAAGCCTGCACGCTATCAGGCGGCGAGGCGCAGCGCATGGCGTTTGCAAGGGCGATAGTATACGACCCTGAGATACTTCTACTTGATGAGCCGACAGCAAGCCTTGATCCTGCCAACGTGGCAAAGATAGAAGATATCATCAGGCGCGTGAGAGATGAATTGGGAACAACCATAATCATTGCAACACATAACATTCCCCAGGTAAGACGCATCGCAGACAGGGTGGGTATCCTCCTGGACGGGGTGCTGATCGAAGTAAATGATAAAGAAAAGATTTTTGCAGCGCCTGATGATGCAAGATCAGAGGCGTTCATTAAAGGCGAGATGGTTTACTGATGTTAAACTCCAGAAGCGTTCTCTGGTACGGGTCATCCACAATGCCTGAAGGGATGTTGAACTGTTTCTTGATCCTTTTCATCATATTCGCCCTGAAACCAGGATCAGGGAACAGATAATCCGGGTTCTTTATTACTTCCATGTGGGTCAGGTCAATAAGACCAATTTCTTTTAATTCAAAGGTCTTCTTTGAGAAGCGCCTGGCAGCAAGGTAAAAATATTCGCATGTATGCCTGTATGTTTCCAGGTAATCTATGGCAAGTTTTGAATAAACCGGGGCGTCCCATTCCTTGATCTCAATACCCACAATATAGAATCTCTCGGATTTTTTAAATAACGCTATAATATCTGCCAGGTTGCATGCGCTCTTGCGGCAGAGGAAAGGTTTGATATGCATTTCGGACGTATGGAATACCGGAGCGCCATGCTGGGTTATTACATTAATTATTTCATGGGAGTTGATAGTCATTCCGAAGCTTGAGAATTTCATCTTATCGTGGAACATATTTTTTAATCGCTTCCGATACACCTCATCACAGCAGCGAAAAATCCATCTGTATTATGGATATGGGGCAACGACCTGAAAAATCCATCCCTTATCGTGAATTTGCCAAATAGATCAGTGTTGATTCCTGAGACCGGTACCTGGGAAAAACCTCTATTTTCAATAAGGAATTCCCGCACAATATCTTCATTTTCTTCCCTGCTTATCGTGCAGGTTGCATAGACAAGCCTCCCTCCGGGTTTTACCAGCCTGCTGTATTCCATAAGGATTTCTTTCTGCTTTGCTGCAAGCTCCTTTATATCATCCGCTGCCAATCGCCATTTTGAATCGGGATTCCTCCTGAATACTCCCATCCCTGAGCATGGAGCATCAATGAATACGCAATCGGCTTTACCATTGTATTGTTGCAACTCATCTACGCCTGCTGTCTGGATATTTGTTGCTCCGGCCCTCCCTGCCCGCCTTCTTAAATTTGCAAGCTTTGATGCATGTGTCTCGAAAGCGACAATAGTTCCGTGGTTTTTCATTAATCCTGCAAGAAAAAGCGATTTTCCCCCGTTCCCTGCGCATGCATCAATAACGAATTCTCCAGGCTTTGCCCCCGCGAGGAGGGTAATAAGCTGGCTCCCTTCATCCTGTACTTCAAAGAGCCCATTCCTGAACGCCTCTGTTTTAAAGATATTCTCTTTTTTATTGACAACGAGCCCGAATGGTGAAAAAGCTGTTGTTGATGAGGGATAGCCTTCGTCTTTGAGTGAATTCTGAAGGTCGAAGGGGTCTGTTTTCAGGGGATTTGACCTTATTGTTAAAGGCGGGTCAAGATTATTGGCACGGCAGAGTTCTTCGACCTCCCCGGGTTCCTGGAATTCCGCGAGCCATTTTTTTACTATCCAGGATGGGTGTGAATGATACACACTGATATAATCAACCCGGGATTTTTCTTTATCAGGGAAAATCACGTTGCCTTTATTTCTCAGCACTGCCTCAACTGTCCTTTTTACAAAACCAGCGAACTTATTTCCGTTCGGGCAAAGGGCTGTGGCATTGCTTAAGATACCGGCAGGTGTTGAATCAGTAAATAACGCCTGGTAAGTGCATATCCTGATTATACTGGTAATATTTATATCAAGCTCTGATATCCTGGCGTTTGATGCATTTGCGATAACGTAATCGATCTTCCCGCGGTGGCGCAGTATCCCATATACGAACTCTACAATCCTGGCTTTTTCCGGAGATGAAAAATTCCCCTCCTTAAAAAGCCCGCCAAGAAGAACATCGGGATACTTTTTATCTGCCTGTACTGCAACCAGGATATCAAGTATCGCAAAATACGTTTTTTGCCTGGTGAATCCGATACTGCTTTTTCGCTTATCCACGACCGCAATTTAGCCTTTGTATTATTTAAGTATTCTCAACCGCCTGCCGCTTTTTTCTTAAGCGCTGCCAGTGTATTGAGTGCATCCAGCGGGGTCATAGAGTCCACATTGAGGCGTTTTAGCTCCTCGACAACAGGTGATTCCTTCACGCTGTTATCCGAATCAAAAAGGATTAGCTGCGTGTATTTCGTATCCCCCCTGCCTTTTCCCGCAATGCCGCTTTCACTTTCCACCTCTTTTAATATTTCCCTTGCTCTTGCTGTTACTTTCACTGGCACGCCTGCGAGCCTTGCAACATGGATGCCGTAACTCCTGTCTGTTGCGCCCGGAATTATCTTGCGCAGGAACACCAGGTCGTTACCTTCCTCTTTTACTGCTATGTGATAGTTCTTCACACGCCTCATGGCCTTGCTGATAGCTGTAAGCTGGTGATAGTGCGTGGCAAAAAGCGAACGCACTCCCACCCTGTCCTTATTATGGATGAATTCCACTACCGCGCGGGCGATACTGTACCCGTCGTATGTGCTTGTTCCCCTTCCTATTTCATCAAGCAGGATCAGGCTTCTGGGTGTCGCGTTGTTCAGGATGTTGGCAAGTTCCACCATTTCTATCATGAAAGTACTCTGGCCGCTGGCAAGGTCATCAAAAGCTCCCACCCGCGTAAATACCCTGTCCACGATCCCTACCGTGGCATAGGAGGCTGGCACGAAACTGCCAATCTGGGCCATTATGACGATTAGCGCAGTCTGCCTCATGTATGTGGACTTCCCTGCCATGTTCGGGCCTGTCAGGAGCAGGAACTGGTTTTCCTGGCAGTCAATATGGGTATCGTTGGGGACAAATCCTCCGGGAACCGAATTCTCAACGACCGGATGCCGCCCGTCACGGACAATAATGTTGCAGCCATCATTTACCTCAGGCCTGATATATTTATTATTTACAGATATTTCTGCAAGGTTTGCGATCACATCCAGTTCTCCGATAGCATGGCCCGTTGCCTGCAACTCCTTTGACCTTGCCGCGATCCGTGAGTTAATATCATTAAAGAGTTCAAATTCAAGCGATTTCTTTTTTTCATCCGCAGAAAGTATCATGACTTCCTTTTCCTTGAGTGAAGGAGTATAGAAACGTTCCCCGTTTGCCGTTGTTTGTTTGCGTATATAATCAGGCGGGACCTGCGAAAGGTTGGCTTTTGTGACTTCGATATAATACCCGAACACGGAATTGTAGCCAATCTTTAAGGATTTTATGCCCGTTCGCTCGCGTTCATGCTGTTGCATTTCCGCAATCCAGTCCCTCCCGTGGAGAGACATTTTATTTAGCTCATCCAGATTCTTATCATATCCCTCTTTTATCATCCCGCCATCGCGGATACTTATGGGTGGGTCATCCACGATTGCACGCTCAAGCAGAGCCACTATTTCTGTAAAATCCGAAATCTTCTGGATCATACCTGATAAAAGAGCGCTTTTGACCTCATTTTCTTTGAGGGATTTTATGATTTCAGGAATAGTTGCAAGGGAAACCTTAAGTGCGATAAGGTCGCGGGCGTTTGAGTTGCCATAGGCGATACGTCCTGTGAGACGTTCTATGTCCTTTATCCTTGAGAGGAGCGACCTTAGATCAAAACGGAGGAGCGTTTTTTTTGTGATTTCATCTACGGCGTCCAGTCTTTCTGCGATTTTAGCGACCGGGATGAGGGGAGCAAGCACCATTTTCCTAAGCAGCCTTCCTCCCATAGGGGTCTTTGTATGGTCAAGGACAGATAATAAAGAGCCGGAGGCTTCACCTCTTATCCCCTGCACGATTTCAAGGTTACGCAGGGTGATGGAATCAAGTATCATGAACTCGCTCTCAAAATATGTCCGCAGGGCCTGGATATGCCCCAGGTCCCTCATCTGGGTGTTCTTTGCATAAAGCAGCGCAGCGCCCGCTGCTGATACTGCGTGCGGGAGTCCCTCGCATCCCATGCCTTCAAGCGTCACGATCCCAAAATGCCCTGTAAGGAGGTCGCGTGCTGCTTTAGTGTCAAAGGCTTCCGCCTCGAATTTATTGACCGCGATGCCGGTGTTCCTGAGGCGTTCAGTGAGAGCTTTATTCTCAAAAAGCTGCGGTGGGAGTATGCATTCGGCAGGTCTCATCCGTGCGGCTTCACTGGTTATCCTGTCAAAATCCTGGTTATCAGCGAACTGGGTCGCCATGAATTCGCCTGTGCTCACGTCAAGGAAGGATATTCCGAATTGCATATCCTGCCCTGAAACAGACATCAGGTAATTGTTGGACTGGTCGGTAACAAGGGATTGATCGATAACCGTGCCAGGTGTAATTACCCTCACGACTCCCCTTTTCACCACGCCTTTTGCGGTCTTTGGGTCTTCAAGCTGCTCGCATATTGCGACTTTATAGCCTTTTTTAATAAGGCGGGGAAGGTACGAATCCACTGCATGATACGGGATGCCTGCAAGTGGCATGTCATCGCCTTCTTTATCCCTGCCACGCGATGTAAGGGTTATCTCAAGCTCTTTTGCGATTATTTTCGCATCTTCCCCGAAGGACTCGTAGAAGTCACCCATCCTGAAGAAAATAAGTGCATCTTTGTGCTTCTCTTTTGCCTCATAATACTGGCGCATTGCAGGTGTCATCTTGTCCATTCTGGTTTCTCCGGGGTTTGAGATATTCATCTACTCCTATTTTTGTTTTTGCCTTGGGCACAGAAACCCTTACATCTTTGTGCGCCATTGGAACCCCGGATGTCAGCTTTAGAAAAAATGAATTCCATCACTCTGGCTCTCTCATGTAAAGGCAGCGTTCTTGTAGCCTTCTCAGGCGGGGTGGATAGCTCTGTGCTTGCAGCTCTTGCTTATAAGGCACTGGGCGATAATTCCGTTGCTGTTACAGCAGACTCACCCACACTGGCAAAAGGTGAACTTGAATGTGCAAAAGAGGTTGCAGGGGAGATAGGGATAAGGCACATTGTAATATCTTATGATGAACTTGATGAACCCGGCTTTTCAGAAAATCCAGCGGACAGGTGCTATTACTGCAAGAAAGGTTTGATAAAGGAGTTAAAAAAAATCGCGGAGAAAGAAGGTATTAATACCATTGTTGAAGGGACTAATTTATCAGACCTGCAAAAACACAGGCCAGGATACAGGGCTGTCACCGAAGAGGGAATATATAACCCGTTTGTGGAATTTAAAGTTGTAAAAGAAGAGATACGTGAAATAGCGCGCAAGCTAAAGCTTTCGGCGGCGGATAAGCCCTCCATGGCATGTCTTTCTTCGCGTTTTCCCTATGGGCAGAGGATAACGCTTGATGCGCTAAAAAGGGTGGGCGAGGCTGAGGATTTCCTTAAGAAGGCAGGTTTTCCGGTCGTGCGCGTTCGCGACCATGCCGGAATAGCGCGGATTGAGATAATGCCTGCTGAGATGCCGCGCTTCCTCAAAATGCGCGAGGCTGTAGTTTCAGAATTAAGGAGGCTGGGATTTTCCTACGTCACTCTTGACCTCATGGGTTTCAGGAGCGGGAGCATGGATGAGGTGCTGTGATATTAAAAACATTAAAAAATATCGGAGCATCTGCACAAAAAATTATTCTTTTTGGTTCAAGAGCCAGAAAGGACTTTACCCGCTTCAGTGATTACGACATTCTCATAATAACAGACAGGAAAATTGTAAGGAACGCCTTGAAAAAGGGCGTTGCATTATGATTGATGATTACATAATAAAAAGCTACAGTGATTTAATCAAAACGTTCTTATCTTTTTAGGCTGTACTTATAGCGATGGATTCCGGAATCACCATATCATCGAAATCACTCAAAGAAAAGACCATAGTCCTTGGCATCACAGGCAGCATCGCAGCAGTAAAGTGCATTGAACTTGCGCGTGAACTCAGGAGGCATGAAGCTACAGTATATGCAGTGATGACAGGGGAGGCGCAAAAGATAATCCACCCTGAAGCGATGCGCTATGCTACAGGGAACCGCGTGATTACAGAAATCACAGGCGATGTCGAGCATGTGGAATTTTGCGGTATCGGTGGCAAGGCATCTCTTCTTTTGATTGCGCCATGCACCGCAAATACGATAGGAAAGCTTGCGCACGGCATCGACGACACGACTGTCACGACTTTTGCAACAACGGCTTTTGGTTCCGGTATCCCGATAATGATCGTTCCTGCAATGCACGAATCTATGTATGATCATCCTATCGTTATCGAGAACATCGGGAAACTCTCAGGACTCGGCGTGGAATTCATCAGCCCTGTAATGGAGGAAGGCGCAGCAAAGATAGCAGGGAAGGAAGAGACCGTGCTCAGGGTCGAGAGAGCACTCGGGAAAAAGATGCTTGCGGGTAAGCGCATCTTAATAACCGGCGGAGCAACGGCTGAAGCGATAGACCCTATCAGGATAATAACCAACCGCGCATCCGGAAAGACTGGTGTGGAGCTGGCGCTTGAAGCCTTCAGGAGGGGAGCGGATGTCACCCTTGTCCACAGGGGATGCATCGGTATCCAGGGAATATGCGAATTCGAGGCTGAGAGTGCTAAGGATATGACGAATGTTGTACTTGATGAACTGGGTAAGGGATGCGACCTCCTTATCAGCGCAGCGGCAATATCGGATTTCACAACTTCGCCTTCAAAGGAGAAGATAAAATCTGAAAAAGAGGTCACTCTCACGTTGAAGCCTGCGCCAAAGCTTATCAGGGAGGCGCGCCTGAAATACCCGGGGCTTAAGATTATCGGCTTCAAGGCAGAAACCGGGGTTTCAGGGGACGAACTGGTAAAGCGCGCGCGGGAATCCATGCAAGCTTCTGGGCTCAGCATGGTCGTTGCGAACGATGTATCCTCTGGCGGGATGGGCACAGATGAGAACGAGGTTTATATTATAGATAGCAGTATCGAGCGTATCAGCGGGACAAAATACGAAATAGCAGTGAAGATAATGGATAAAATCGGGGACATCCTTAAATGAAGATCATTACTCTTGAGCCGTGCTTCACAAAAGATACCGAGGATTTGTTCAGCGGCGAGGCAGAACTTGGCAATATCCGGATAACTCCTGAGGCTGTTGAAGAACTTAAAAAACACTTCGAGGGCGTGCAGGTGACGCCTGGAAACGAGATGCTCGTACTTTCAAACCCCCCTGTTGAGAAGATAATAGTTTTTGATAGCGGCAGGGCCATAATACGGCGCATTGCCGGAAAGGAGCTGGCGGTGAAGAGGTTTGAGCTGCTGGAAATGGTGCTTGGGGGAAGTTAAGATAAGGTCAGCTTTTTTGGCTGTTCTGGAACCTGCTTGTTCACGCAAAATAGATGTAAAAAGGGTTTTTATCATCATGTCACCTCGATGAAATCAAAGAGTTTGTCAGGAAGGTTTTAAATCATATTTCCTGATTAAACTGTCAAAAGTTGGCTTTTGTCACAGAAATTATTTATATAATGAGTTCTTAGTGATGACAGCCCTATCATATTGCTTTTTTGCAGCATGAAATAATGGGTCAGAGACGAGGATAATAGTGAAAAAATATGATCAGAAGGGGATATATATGGTAATTAAGAATTATATTAAAGGAATCGCTTTTTTAGCATTGATTTTTAGCGCTGTTTTGATTGCTATGGCGGCAGTGCCAAGTATAGATTTGCCTAAACCTCCAGGTAGTATAACATCTTACCAAGGTGCAACTCAAGTTTTTAATTTATCATCTAACCAAAGTGCAACTTTCACATGGTATATAAATAGTTCGCAAGTCCAGCAAACTGCAGATGTAACTGCTGGAACCCTTGTGAGTTATTCAAACAATACGGCAGGTGTTGGAACATATAATGTTACCGTAACAGTAAGTAACTCAACAAATGGGACAGCATTCAATACGTGGTGGTGGACAGTAAGTGCTGCAACCGGATCATCCGGCAACACAACGCCGGATTTCACTGTTAACTCAACGCACGGTGGTATTACCGACACAAGTGCCTACGTTAATTTCTCTGTCAATCAAAGCAGTGCCCTTGCCAAGGTCCGTTACGGTACAGATTCCTCATTGGGTCTTGGGGAGGTCTGGAACAACAATTCAGCTTCCAGAGCTATACAGATTACAGGTCTAACTAAAGGTACAGTGTATCAATATAGTGTCTTTTTATACAACAGTTCAAACCAGAGCTTATTCAGGAATTCTACAATTCAAAGCTTTACAACCTTTGATCCAACAGCACCTAATGTGACATCTGCTAGTGTAGATACTCCAGCATCTTCGAGTGTAAATATTACTTTTTCAGTGAATCAGAGCGGCGCCCTGACCGGAATCAAATATGGTAAAACCGAATCATTGGAACTTGGTTTTACGGGCAACGGGACAGGTTCAAGAACAGTGCAGCTATCTCCTCTGGATAGCAGCACAAAATATTATTTCAGTGTTTTCGCATATAATGGATCCAACCAGACTTATTCCTCCAATTCCTCAATCCAGAATTTCACTACAAGATACCCATCACCAACAATAGGTACTGACTACTCCCCAACTCCAAATACAACCGCCATCAACATTATTCAGGGTCAATCCCAACTTTTGTGGATAAAAGCAAGTCAAAATGTTACAGTAAACTGGTACTTGAATGATAGTCTTATTAGCGGAGCTACTAAAATCGTCGATCCTAATATTGAAGCAAATTATACCTTTGCTGGCAATACCGTTGGTAATTTCAAGATCACTGCGAATGCAAGTAATACCAATGGCAGCAGCACAAAAGAGTGGTTAATAAATGTCCGTTCCAACACCTTCTTCACAGGCAACCGTATCTGGGACGGCAGCAGGCCGAACGATTTCTCACTTACATATTCATGGAATCCCATGAGCTTCTCAGGATTCTATTACGATATTAAGGACAACATTGGCACAGAGAACATAACGATAACCCTTGACAACTATAATGACAGGAACATCAACAAAAACAATCTCGTATATTCGACCACGCCGCAGGAAGTAAGCTTTATCTACTCAGGCTTTGGAAAATTCCAGGTCATAGGCTTCATGGCAGACAAATACTTCGCAGGTTATACAGAGAATACCAAGCCGCCTAATCCAAAACCTGATGTAACCTTTGCAGGAAAGAGCGTGATAGCATCCGGCCAGCTCCACAAGGTTCTTATCGATGACGATTCCAAGAAAACCATATCAGTAGGAAGCACTCTTACACTCCAGGAAGGCTATGTCCTTAAGGCAACAGATATCGACATGAGCGCAAGGACAATGCTCATATCCTTGTTAAAGGACGGGAATGAGATTGATTCGACCCCGCTTTCAGCAGGAGAGACTTACGTTTATACAAAGAAGGTTGGGTCAGTTTCAGACCTTCCCCTGATCATGGCAAGGTTTGACAGCGTGTTCTCAGGCAGGGAAGTGCAGGCTGCTTTCCTGAAAGGCATATTCCAGATATCAGAGACGGCCACAACTGTCAAGAGCGGGGATAAATTCGGCAGGATGGAGGTCGGAACTGTAAGCGGGACCAGGATAGAGATGAGCAACAGCGAAGATATAAGCCTGAGCACTGGAAGGAAAGAAGACCTGATGGGGGATGTAAAAATATTAGTGGCAGATAACAGCAGTGTAGTCCGCTTTGCCCTTTCAGTTGAAAAAACAGGACCATATGAAGTACGCAGCAGCATTTTCAAAGAGGCAGACCCCAACAACATTACTGTCTGGACACCATACAACTTCGGGATGAACATAGACCAGACAAGCATAGGATTCTACTATGACCTGGATGATGGTGTAGGAAATGAAAGCATGCGGGTCGCCGAAACAATAAGCGGAAGGAAAATCAATGACGGCAAACTGGTCTATACGACCACGCCGCAGGAAGTAAGCTTTGTCTACTCAGGCTTTGGAAAATTCCAGGTCATAGGCTTCATGGCAGACAAATACTTCGCAGGTTATACAGGAAACACCGTACCCCCCAAGCCGAGACCTGAAACAACTTTTGCAGGAAAGAGCGTGATAGCATCCGGCCAGCTCCACAAGGTCCTTATCGATGACGATTCCAAGAAAACCATATCAGTAGGAAGCACTCTTACGCTCCAGGAAGGATATGTCCTTAAGGCAACAGATATCGACATGAGCGCAAGGACAATGCTCATATCCCTGTTGAAAGACGGGAATGAGATTGATTCGACCCCGCTTTCAGCAGGAGAGACCTATATTTATACAAAGAAGGTAGGGTCAGTCTCAGACCTTCCCCTGATCATGGCAAGGTTTGATAGCGTATTCTCTGGCAAAGAAGTGCAGGCCGCCTTCCTGAAAGGCTTGTTCCAGATATCAGAGACAGCCACAACTGTCAAGAGCGGGGATAAATTCGGGAAGATGGAAGTTACAGGCATAAACGGGAATTCGATTGAGATGGCCAACGATGGCAATCTCGGCCTTGACAGGAATAAGAATGAGGATCTAATGGGCAATATCAAGCTGCGGGTTGCTGATAACGATTCTCTCAGGTTTTACTTTGCAGTGGACGTTACCCAGGAAATGATAGCAAACCAGCTTGTAATAGATGCCCCGGCAAAAGTCATGGCAGGAGATAACATCACGATAACGGTTAAGGCCGGGGGTAATCCTGTTGATAACGCATCTATATCCCTTGATTCTGATATCGGGAATACTGACAAGAATGGGACTCTTAAATACACTCTACCGAAAACATTACAGGGTAAGTACAACATAACAGCGACCAAACTGGGATACCAGAAACAGGTCAAGCCCATCGAGGTCGAAAAATATATCGACCTCAGGCTGAGCCTGGATATTCCTGCAAAATCCCCGCAGTTTGATCCGCTCACTATAAAAGTCACATACAATAATTCAGCGATGAGCGGGGCGAGTGTGAGCTTTGACAACGATGCTATCGGCACGACCGATAGTAACGGGGTGCTGACATATACGCCGCAGGTGAGCGGAACCCACACAATAACAGCGTCAAAGAGCGGTTACATTACGGTCAGCAGGGATATTGAGCTGATCGTGCCGTATTCCGAGTTCAAGGCCCTTGATATCAATATCACCCCGAGTGTTGCCACACCCGGCCAGACGATAGTGGTAAAAGCTAATATCACCAATTCAGGTACAAAGGGAGACACACTCCCTGTGGACCTTATCATTAACGGGACTGCAGTGAAGAACACTTCTTTGTCTCTTGACAGGGGCGCCACGAAAGAGATTAATTTCACCGGTAACCTGAAAGGATGGATGCCTGAAGAAGTCAAACCAGGTAATTATACAGTAGAAATACTCGGCCAGACGCAATTATTAGAAGTCAAGGAAGAACCTCTGAGCCTGCTTCTCATTGGAGGGATAGTGGTAATAGTTACAGCTATCGCAGGCGGGATAATTTATATATTGACCTCAAAAAATATGCTGAGCGTTGAAGCGTTGAAGAGCAAATTCAGCGACCTGTTAGGCCGTCTTGGCCAGATAAGGAAATAAAACCGGTGTCCAAAGAAAATTAATTTAAACTTTTCTTTGGATTTTTTTCCCATTCTGCTGTCTATTTTATAAATACAGATACAAAGATAGCCTTGTTGAAGTTTATTCCAACCTTGATCAATTAAGAATAGCCATAAACTGTCAAATTTTTGTTAATATCGTACTCTCAATTTCAGATACTACTTCAGCAAGACCCATCTCTCTGGAAGGTTTGACTTCAATACCAACGTGTTTATGATGCGGAAAAGTGGATATTTCTTTATGGTGGGTAGCATTATCATATCTAAAAATGAATATTGACTTTCCCATCCGAGAAATTGAATCTATATTTTGGCCGTTCCTTTCCGGTCTGAATATACTCCATAAAAGTAAGTACATACCCGCCTAAAAATAACAGCCGTCCGCTTACCATTCCCTCATCGCTGCTGAATTCTTTAAAATCAACGGTTTTGTCCAGAATGAGTTTGGAATCACCCAACAATTGCTCGATTGTCTTAAAATAAACTGCGACTACCAATAGGTAATCACCGCTTTTGCCTTTTTAAGTCACTCTTCCAGCGTCTTCTGACCTTTTATCAGCCCCCACCATTCAAAATAATCCTGCGAGTCCCCAAGGTTTCCTTCTTCAAACTTTTTCAGGAATTCAGGAGATGCCAAATGATATTTCTCTTCGAACTGTTTTATTTCGATTTTTACCAGATAAATTTTGGACTCCAAAAGTATTATTTCCCTAAGGATCGAATCTTTTACTACTGCTGCTACATCATCAGGGATGGCAATGTCCATGATTTCATCTTATGCGGGTATTTATTATTAAGCTTTTGTGAATTTATTAAGTTGAATAATATCCGCGACTGTGTTTAGCTTATATAACAATTATGTGGGATTTTGGCGCCCCACATTCGAGAAAGGTGGGCGACAGATACGTTTTTGAGAGCGAATGGAATTTATGGGTATTCCGGCGCATCAGTATTAAGTATTAACGTTAATGGCGCATCGGGGAGTAATCTCACCGCAAAGAACGCGAAGGACGCAAAGAAATTGCGTCTATGCCTTGCGTTCTTTGCGTCCTTGGCAGTGATTGAAATGATTGAAAAATCTTATTAAGATTCCGGACAGCCATAAAGCGCCACACTTCGCAGCGCTGCCCGGCCTCATAGGCATCGGGCACGCCGTTTCCTATTGGGGGAAGCGGGATTGGGCTACACTCCAGGGTGGAGCACTTCAATTTCAGCATTATAATTGTCATTTTGGTTTAAGATACTCATTTGTTACATATCGACAAAATCAGGATTTAAATTTGATATTCTTCATAAGGATGATTTTATATCAGTATATTACTGCAAGAAGAACTAAATATATATCTGGAAAAATTCGTGAATCGTTAGCTGAAGTTGACAAAATGGAAATTTCAAAGAAAAAAGGCCTTTCACCAATAATTTAATATCATCAGGATGTGTATTGAATTCAGAGAAACATGATATTGAACTTCCAGCTTAACAGTGTGGAATCCAAGACCTATTCCAGTGCAGAAGATATCAGGAAATACAAGAATATCAACATAAACTACGATGTAAACCTTAAAAATCCTTCAATAGTAGTCGAGCATACGCCTTTTGGGGAAAAATCCGTGCTCAGGGTCGAGTACACTTTCGCTATAAATTATCTTAGCCCGAATATCGGCCACATAAGGTTTGAAGGCCTGTCAGACTATTACAGCGAGGAGGACCTTAAAGAACTAAAAGAAAAATGGGATGCCGGGAAAGCGCCTGGAGAAATCCAGAACGAACTTGCAAACACAATGGTAGCAAACCTTGCCCCGCTGGCATTGATGCTCTCAAAAGCTCTGGGGCTTCCGCCTTCTATGCCTGTGCCTGTTATCAACTTCCAGCAGGCTGCGAAAAAAAAAGAAGAGCCAACGTATTATCATGGATAGGTTTTTTTTGTATTATTTAGAAAATGCCGTAATTATAATAGGACTAACAATGCAAAGTTCATAGAGATTATTGTCGCTACGCCTTGCGTTTTTTGTGAGCTGGCATGAAAAACAGCACCATATAAACAACTAACTGGCACGAACTGAAACGAACTCTGATGGCATGAGTTCGTAACAGTCTCTGGATATAGCCCAACCCATCAACCGGCTTTTAACAGTATCACAAACAACCGCAGGCCTGGCAAACTTACATTAATAATCAATATATACAGCTTCATTTTTTTCAGGTTAACCTTAAATATAAAAACGCAGCTAATATGAGGCTCTGTCGTCCATCAATTAAAAAATAAAAAGCTGGTACTAAATAAATATGTCATCTATGTTTGTAGCTAAAAACGAAAGGCGATAGGTCAGGGTCGCTAGGCGGGATTATGATATATACATATTCATTCTATGGGTTTTTCTTCTTTATTTTGATCGGTGCTGCATTATCTATAATCTTTAATAAGAAAGACAGGCTCTCGACCTCTGCATCTTTCATAAGTGCGGCAATAGCATCCATTTTCGGGATCATTTTTTCCCTGTCCGTTATTTTTGGCGAAACTTTTGACCTGGCGCTCCCCGGCTCACTGTTCTTTAATTTCGGTTTCTCAGTGGACAGGCTCTCGGCGTTCTTCATTCTTGTGATATCTGTTTCTGTCTTTGCAGTTTCCATCTATTCCGTCGGGTATATGCGCGAGTATTTCGGAAAAAAGAACATCGGTTACCTGGGTTTCCTGTATAATATTTTTATTCTTTCGATGATCCTTGTGGTCTCGGCGAACAATGCCATCATGTTCCTGATAGTATGGGAATTAATGTCCGTGATTTCCTATTTCCTTGTGGTCTACGAGCACGAGAAACCGGAAACAAGGAAAGCCGGATTTATTTACATAGTCATGACACATATAGGGACAGGATTCATACTCCTGTCATTCCTTATCCTTGCAGGCGGAAGTGGCGGTTTTGGGTTTGAGGGTTTCAGGGCTTCAGGTTCAACGATGCCCCCCTTATACAAGGACCTTGCTTTCCTGTTCGCCCTTATCGGTTTCGGGGCAAAGGCAGGTATCGTACCTCTTCATATCTGGCTCCCCTATGCCCATCCTGCCGCCCCAAGCAACGTATCGGCACTCATGTCAGGCGTCATGATAAAGACCGCGATTTACATGCTCATCCGTGTTTTCTTCGATTTCCTCGGTGCCGGGGTCCTCTGGTGGGGATTCCTCGTGCTTGCAGCAGGCGCTATCTCGGCAATACTTGGAATAATGTATGCAATTGTAGAACCCGATATAAAGCGGATGCTTGCATTCAGCAGCATAGAGAACATCGGGATAATCCTCTTAGGATTAGGAGCATCGATGATCTTTTATGCAAACGGCAGCCCCGCACTTTCAGCCATAGCGGCCATTGCGGCGCTGTATCATCTTTTCAATCATTCCGTATTCAAGGGGCTGTTATTCATGGGGGCAGGCTCTATTATATTTTCCACACACACTAAGAACATTGAAAAACTGGGCGGCCTTATAAAAAAGATGCCGATGATGGCAATCCTGTTCCTCACGGGTGTCCTCTCGATTTCAGCTTTACCGCCGTTTAGCGGCTTTGTGAGTGAATGGCTCACGTTCCAGTCGCTGCTTTTAAGTTTCAGTTCAGGCGATTCGCTTGTAAGGATAGTCCTGCCTGCCAGCGCGGCTGTCCTTGCTCTCACAGGGGCGCTTGCTGCTTTCTGTTTCCTGAAAGCTTTCGGGATAGGGTTCCTGGCGCTCCCGAGAAGCGAGCATGCAGAACACGCAAAGGATGCAAACGGGCCAATGCTTCTTGGAATGGGGATTTTTGCAGTATTATCGATATTGCTTGGAATATTGCCTGTATATGTCATACCTTTTCTTGACAGGATTACAGGAACGTTCACAGGTGAGAGCGCAATCGACAAATCCATTTCATCAGATTATTTCGGAACAATAATCATGCCCGCCAGCCAGATATCCATGTCCACTCCTTCTTTACTTGTTTTCATGCTGATCCTTTTGTCCATACCGCTTGTGATCTTGTTCCTGAGCGGGAAAAAACAGGGGACAGTCTATGAAACATGGGGTTGCGGCCAGCCAGTCTCCACTGCAAGGAACGAATATACAGGCACTGCTCTCTCAAAACCTGTACAGATATGGTTCAAGAACCTGTACCGCCCGGTGAGAGAACTTCGCGCCACATATTCTGTCTCCCCGCTCATAAAGCAATCCTTCAAGTTCGAATCAAGGATAGGGCAGGTTTTCGAAAATCACCTGTATATACCCGTAACAGGATACATTCTTTCAAAATCAAGGATGATCAAGTTCATCCAGACAGGCAGCATCCATGCATACCTTGCTTATATCTTCGGGACACTGGTCATTCTTTTCATGTTCGTTATATTGGGAGGTAAATGAAAATGTTCACACTTTCATCACTTGGTATCGTGATTTTCCAGGTAATTATCATCATCGTACTTGCACCGCTATTAAGCGGCATAATCAAAAAGATAAAAGCCTTCTTCCAGATACGAAAAGGACCGGGCATATTCCAGCCTTATTATGATATTGCAAAACTTATGCGGAAGGATTCTGTCGTGTCCGAAAACGTATCATGGATTTTCCATGCCGCGCCTGTAATCTCGTTTGCGGCTGTCCTGACTGCCGGCCTATTGATACCGATTTATATTTCTGACATGCCTTTTGGATTTGCGGGGGACCTGATCGCCGTGGTTTATCTCCTCGCCCTGGCAAGATTCTTTACAGCCCTGGCCTCACTTGATGCAGGAAGCTCTTTTGGCGGGATGGGCGGAAGCCGCGAGATGTTCGTGGCATCAATGGTCGAGCCAGCGCTTATGCTTTCGATATTTGCCATAGCGCTCAATGTGGGCTCAACGAACCTAAGCTTCATCTCACAGGCGGTTTCATCGATGGGTCTTTCTGCCGTTTCCCCCTACCATATCCTTGCTTTTGTCGCCCTTTTCATTATTGCGATAGCCGAAACAGGAAGGATCCCGGTAGATAATCCGGCTACGCATCTTGAACTCACAATGATACATGAAGCCATGATACTTGAATACTCGGGGAAACAACTGGCAATAGTCGAACTCGGGGCGATGATGAAACAGTTGCTCGTTTTTTCACTGCTTGCCAACATCTTTTTCCCGTGGGGCATAGCATCGGAAATAAGCGCTGCCGGGATAGCTGTCGCACTGGCCGTTTTTCTAATTAAAATCATAATCCTGGGTGCGGGAATGGCAATTGTTGAGACCTCGACCGCAAAATGGAGATTGTTCAGGCTGCCAGACCTTCTCTCAGTGTCCCTTATGCTCTCGTTCCTTGCGATTGTTTCATTCATTATAGTAAGAGGTGTATAAGTTATGGAGGAGATCGTCTTCGGGTCAGGTATTATGCAATTATTGATTGCACTTATACTTGTTTCGACTTTCATGATCCTTGGCTCAACGCGCCTTTATTCATGCGTGAGAGCCTTCGGGATGCAGTCATTTTTGCTTGCGTGCGTTGCAGGCATCGTAGCTTTTTCGACAGGGAAAACCGATATTTACATTGTCGCTTTCCTGACACTTGCAATAAAAGCGGCATTGATACCATATATTTTCATATATATAATTCGCGAGATCAAGGTAAAAAGGGAAATCGATCTTTATGTGAACATATCGCCTTCCCTGATAATCGGCGGCATCCTGGTCGTCATTTCATATTATCTTATCCGTTCCATAAACCTTATAACAGAGCTTTCAAGTTTTGCCCTTTCGGCCTCCATGTCTCTTGTTTCCATCGGTCTTTTCATAATGATAAGCCGCAAAAAAGCCATAATGCAGATGCTTGGCATCCTGATAATGGAAAACGGGCTTTTCCTGGGCGCCATATCCCTCACATACGGCATGCCCCTGCTTGTCGAACTCGGGATATTCTTTGATGTGCTGATAGGCGTTCTTATAATGGGAATCCTGATTTTCAGAATCAACAGGACGTTTGAGACCATTGATACCGACATGCTAAAAACATTGATAGGATGACAGCCATGATAGAATATCTTCTCTTAGCCCCTGTCCTGACAGGTATGGTATGCTTCTTTTCAAAAACACGAAAACAGGTAGAAACCGCAAGCCTGGCAGGCTCGATAGCCACACTTCTCCTGGGCCTGCTCCTTGTATGGCAGGTATATAAATATGACATTATCATCACATGGCAGAATGCCCTGTTCGCGGACGCTTTCAGCGCATTCATCGTGCTCATCGTTTCTATAGTAGGCTTCGTGGCGTCCCTGTATTCCATCGGCTACATGGGGCACGAACTGGATCACGGCGCCATGGACTTAAAGAGATTGAGGCTGTATTATGTCCTTTTCCACGGTTTCATGTTCACAATGCTCCTTGTAGGTGTTACGAACAACCTTGGCCTCTGGATAGCCATTGAGATGACTACCCTTGTTTCAGCGCTGCTCATGATCCTTTATTCCAAGAAATCCTCGGTCGAGGCGGCCTGGAAATATATGATAATATGTACAGTAGGCATCACGTTTGCCCTTTTTGGCACGATACTCACGTACTATGCCGCTGTGAATATACTTGGAGAGACAGGGGATGCACTCAACTGGACATCCCTCATCGCGGTCGCCGACCGGTTCGACCCCACCATAATGAAGCTTGCATTCATATTCATCCTAATAGGTTATGGCACAAAGGCTGGCCTTGCCCCGATGCATACGTGGTTACCGGATGCCCACAGTGAAGCCCCGACACCTGTAAGCGCCCTTCTTTCAGGGGTGCTTCTTAACTGTGCGATGTACGGTATTATCCGTTTTTATACCATTGCCACAAAATCAACAGGCATTGACTTTACAAGCAACCTTCTTATCATATTCGGGCTTCTGTCGCTGGGGATAGCCGTGCCCTTCATACTCCTGCAGGAAGACTATAAACGCATGCTTGCCTACTCAAGCGTGGAGCACATGGGAATAATAGCCCTTGGTATCGGTTTCGGCGGAGTTTTCGGTGTGTTCGGTGCGATACTTCACATGTTCAACCATGCGATGACAAAATCCCTGATGTTCTTCGGCGCAGGTAATATCCTGCAAAAACATGAGACAAAAGAAATATTCAATGTAAGCGGGCTTGTAAAATCAATGCCTGTAACGGGCGCCATGTTCGTTATCGGAACACTTGCGATAACAGGGTCCCCCCCGTTTTCCATATTCATAAGCGAATTTACCATACTTGCGGCGGGTTTCTCTCAGGGGCATTACATTGCAACCGTATTATTTCTCCTTTTTATAATTATGATATTTGCCGGCTTTTTCAATAATGTCAGCAAGATGGCATTCGGTACCCCGAAACAGGGAATAGAAAAAGGAGATGTCGGCAGGTTGATGCTTCTGGCGATGGGAATACTGATGGTGTTCGTTTTTGTTCTGGGTGTCTATATCCCCCCTCCTTTTTATGAAATGATAATGAAAGTAGTGGAGATCGTGAGATGAGATAATGAAAAGCGAATATACAGACTCTATACGAAAAGAATTCGGAAGCGTGATTCTTGATGAAAATGTTTCACACAATGAGACTTATCTCACAGTAAAAAGAGAATCGGCAGTAAAGGTCTGCGACTATCTATACCATCACTTTGATGCTCCCATTGTATCGATTTTCGCAACAGATGAGAGAAGAACTGATGGCTGCTTTAAGATCCATTATGTCTTTTCGCTGGACAAGGAAGATGCTTTCATTATTATAAAAATAAATATTGATGAAAAATCCCCGGTATTTGGCTCAATTACGCACAAGATACCATCAGCTAACTGGTATGAGCGGGAAATCCAGGATATGTTCGGCCTGGTGCCAAAAGGACATCCTGACCCGAGACGCCTCATCAATTTTGAGGACTGGCCTCCGGATTCGTATCCCCTGCGGAAGGATTTCGATATCAGGACAAAACCACCACGCGTGAAAGGTGAATATGTTTACCGCAGGGTTGAAGGCGAAGGTGTGTACGAGATTCCCGTGGGCCCCGTGCATGCAGGCGTGATAGAGCCAGGGCATTTCAGGTTCAGCGTTGCGGGCGAGCCCATACTCAATCTTGAGATAAGGCATTCCTATACCCATAAAGGCGTAGAAAAATTGTTTGAGAATATATCCATTGATAAAGCGGTATTTCTTGCTGAGAGGGTATCAGGCGACAATTCCGTTGCCCATGCCGTGGCATTCTGCCAGGCAATTGAGAAAATAGCAGGAGCCAAAATCCCGAAGCGTGCAAAATATACCAGGACGATATTGCTTGAACTTGAACGGCTGTACAACCACCTTGGGGATATAGCCGGGATCGCAACCGACGTGGCATATGCTTTCGGTGCGGCGCATGCCAACAGGCTCAAGGAAGAAGTAATGCAATTGAATGAATCAGTTACCGGAAGCAGGCTGCTTCGCGGGATGAACACGATAGGAGGAGTCAGGCGCGACATCGGCGGCAGTGAAGAAATCATTCTGGAAAAACTTTCCTCGCTCAATCTTGATTTCAGTGAATTGATGGAGCTTCTCTTTGCCTCTCCTTCGGTTGCTGACAGGATTGAAACCACAGGACGCCTGTACAATGACATTGCGAAAGGTCTTCATGTTGTCGGTCCTGCAGGACGGGCGTCAGGTATCGTCAGGGATACAAGGCGCGACCATCCATATGCAGCATACGGCGAACTTGCATTCGATGTGCCTGTACTTAAGAGCGGTGATGTGAATGCCAGGACAAGGGTTCGCTCAGATGAAGTTTATGAATCTATCAGCTTGATAGAGCAGGCATTCTCACGGATTTCGGATGGCGATATAAAAGTAAATATCAGGGAAATACCGGACGGGTATGCCCTGGGATATGCAGAGGCCCCGCGGGGTGAAACACTTTACTGGGTCAAAACATCGAAAAACATGATAGAGCGATGCAAGGTGCGTGACCCGTCGTTCTGCAACTGGCTTGCGATAGAGTATGCAGTCCTTGATAATATAGTTCCAGACTTCCCGATAATCAACAAGTCGTTGAGCTTATCATACTCCGGCAATGATATGTAGGTGGAAAAATGTTTGAAATCCTTCGAAAAACCCTGAAAACCGGTACCGTAACAACGCAATATCCCGACAGGCCAGAGACCGCGCCTGAGGGATTCCGGGGAAAGCCTGAGCTTTTTCCCGATAAATGCACATATTGCGGCGAGTGCGTAAAAGCCTGCCCGCCGGGCGTTATATGGCTAAATGAAGACAACGATGGAAAGACCCTTACATTGTCCTACTGCGGATGCATATTCTGCGGCAGGTGCGAGGAAGTGTGCCCCGGCGACGCTATCAGGCTAACTCAGGAATATGAGCTTGCATCAAAAACAAAGAATGACCTTATTACTATAATCCGGAGGAAGATATGACAGTGGAGGACGAACTTGAGATAATGGGGCAGCGCCTTAACGAAAAGATAAAAAATATCTTTGGCCGCTCACTGCATATACGCGAGGTGGATGCGGGTTCGTGCAACGCCTGCGAGGTCGAGGTAACAGCCTTATCCAATCCGATATACGATATCGAGCGGTTCGGCCTTCACATCGTGGCCTCCCCGCGCCATGCGGATATGCTTCTTGTTACAGGCCCTGTGACAAGGAACATGGAACTTGCGCTCCTTAAAACATATAACGCCACGCCCTGTCCAAAGCTGGTTGCAGCAATGGGGTCATGCGCCTGCAACGGCGGGATATTCGGCGATACATATGCAAGCGGCGGGGGAGTAGACAAATTTATCCCTGTTGATGTGTATATTCCCGGATGCCCGCCAAGACCCCAGGCAGTGATATTCGGGCTTATGGTGGCTGTTGATAAGCTTGATCAGAAAATAAGAAAAAAAGAGGCTTAAGACATGACAAAGTACGAGATCCTGGTTGCCACGGACGACTCCGAATACGCGAGGAAAGCTGAGATTGCCGCGATGAAGATCACACGGTCGTATAATATCAGGATGGCGGCCATCTATATCGCAGTTGGAAGGAAGGACTCTGAACGCGAGGAACGGGTTGCTCATGGGGAAGAGGTGCTGAACCGCGTCGTGGAGACAGGCGCAGCTATGGGTGTTGAAGTGAATAAGATACTTGTCGGGGTAAGCATGCAACGGATGCCGCAGATGGGCGCGATGGCGGATACGATTGCGCGCGCGATACTGGATGCTGCCGAGAAGTATAAAGTACATACGATAGTCCTTGGAGGCAAGGGAGAATCTGAAATTAATCCTGAACTCGGAAGCGTTGCACTGGCCGTGGTGAAGAAAGCCAAGTGTACTGTGCTGGTGGCCAGATAAGATATTAAGCTTCATGTCCAGCTACCTGTTAGGGAAAAAGGCTAAACATAGACACTGCAAAGTCGGCCATGAACTTCGTTCACAGATAACCACGAAAAAGAGCGACAAAATAAACATTAGCAACAAACTAATACGAACTGAAACGAACTCTGATGGCATGAGTTCGTTTCAGTTCGTGCCAGTTCGTTGTTTATATAGTGCTGTTTTTCATACCAGAACGCAAAGCGTAGCGGCAATATCTTTGCGAACTTTGCGCGCTTTGCGGTGAGATTTACTCCAGAGCAAATCGCCCGTACTGTCATAGAAAAAGGAAAAAATATTACTTTCACCCCGCTCTGCGAAGGTTTAAAACATCGTAACGCCTGAAATACTATGAAAATTGTGCACCAAACAGCAATAAAACGTGCACTGGAGAAAAAATATGGCAGAAAGAAAAGGATTGGAAGATTTGCCGGGCGTCGGCCCCGCAACAGCAGAGAAGTTGAAAGAAGCAGGTTATGGTTCCATCGAGGCCATCGCCGTATCATCATCGTCAGAACTTGCCAGCATCGCGGAGATCGGTGAGTCAACTGCGCAGAAAATCATCAATGCGGCGCGCCAGGCTGCCGACGTGGGGGGTTTTGAGACAGGCGATATGGTGCTTGAGCGCAGGAAACTTGTGGGAAAGCTCAGTTTTGGCACAAAAGCATTTAACGACCTGATGGGCGGGGGGATAGAGACACAGGCAATAACCGAGTTTTACGGTGAGTTCGGCTCAGGAAAGACGCAGGTTGGCCACCAGATGGCTGTAAACGCGCAACTGCCGGTCAGCGAAGGAGGTCTTGAAGGGTCGGTGATAATCATAGATACGGAAAACACCTTCAGGCCTGAGAGAATTACGCAGATGGTGATGGGCCTATCGGCAAGAAAAGGAGTTGATTACGACCCTGAGGAATTCCTGAAAAACATCCATGTGGCAAAAGCATACAATTCAAATCACCAAATACTGCTCGTAGATACTGCCAACGACCTTGCCAATAAGTTAAAAGATACGGATAAGCCTGTACGGCTCCTTATAGTTGACTCTCTCACAGCGCATTTCAGGGCCGAGTATGTAGGCCGGGGTACCCTTGCAGACAGGCAGCAAAAGCTCAACAAGCATATGCATGAACTGATGAAATTCGGCAACCTGTTCAATGCGGCCATCCTCGTGACAAACCAGGTAATGGCAAAACCTGATGCTTTCTTCGGCGACCCCACAAAACCCATAGGCGGCCATATCGTGGGCCATACAGCGACATTCAGGCTGTACCTGCGGAAATCCAAAGGCGAGAAGAGGATAGCAAGACTTGTGGATTCTCCCAACCTGCCCGAGGGCGAGGCAATATTCTCTGTCACGACTGAGGGGCTTAAGGATTAAAGTTAGTGGCCGTTGATGGTTGGAGTAGCATAGCGAAACCTCACCGCAAGTTCGCAAAGATTATTGCCCCGGCATTTTGAGAACTCCGCGGTGTCTATATTTACATTTTTCGCCTTTATTCCCATAACAACCAACAGCTTTATATTCAGGCGTCTCAATAGGCGGGGCGAAATTCATGTCTTTTAAGATTTTAAAGAAAGAGGAACTTGTTCCCACGATATACAGGATGGATATAAGAGCACCGCGTATAGCCAGGAAAGCACAGCCCGGCCAGTTCGTGATGCTAAGAATTAATGAGAAAGGGGAAAGAGTACCGCTTACCATTGCGGATTTTGACAGGGAAAAAGGGACAATAACCATTGTTTTCCAGGCCATCGGTAAAACCACGATGCATTTATCATCCCTGGATGAGAACGATGATATCCAGGATTTTATCGGGCCTCTGGGTAATCCTGCGCATATCCCGAAAGATGAAACCGTAATACTGGTTGGGGGAGGTGTGGGAGTTGCCCCGGTTTTCCCTCAGGCACGCACTTTTGCAGAAGCAGGAAATAAAGTTATATCCATTATCGGGGCGCGAAGCGCAAACCTCCTCATATGGGAAAAGAGGATGAGAGAGGTCAGTGATGAACTGTACATAACTACGGATGACGGGACAAAAGGTCATCACGGTTTTGTTACTGATATTGTCAAAAACATCCTTGAATCCGGGACCAAAGTAGATAGGGTTGTTGCCATAGGCCCTCCTGTAATGATGCGGGCTGTGGCAGGCGTTACACGGCCTTTCAATGTCAAAACCATAGTGAGCCTGAATTCCATCATGGTGGACGGCACAGGTATGTGCGGGGCATGCCGCGTGCTTGTGGGAAACGAAACAAAGTTCGCCTGTGTGGACGGTCCGGAATTTGATGGTCATTTCGTGGACTTCACCCTGCTGATGAACCGCCTGGCCATGTACCAGCCTGAAGAAAAGATTGCGGTTGAAAAATATAAATGCGAAAGGCAGGGATGTCTATGCTAAGACGCCAGCAGATGGCAGAACAGGAGCCAAAGGAGCGTATCACTAATTTTAATGAAGTTGCACTTGGCTTTACTGAAGAACAGGCTATAGAGGAGGCAAAACGATGCCTCCAGTGCAAAAAACCCAAATGTGTGGACGGCTGCCCGGTTGAAGTGAAGATACCGGACTTCATAAAGCATGTAGCAAATGGAGATTTTGACAGCGCGATAAAGGAGATAAAATCCATAAACGCGCTCCCTGCCGTGTGCGGACGCGTATGCCCGCAGGAGACGCAATGTGAAAAATCCTGTGTACTTGGTAAAAAAGGGGCTGCTGTTTCTATAGGCAAGCTTGAACGCTTTGTAGCTGATTATGAGCGCAGTAAAGGGATGGAAGTCCACAGCATACCCGATTTTACAGGAAGGAAAGTAGCAATCGTAGGTTCAGGACCGGCAGGTCTTACAGCAGCGGCCGACCTTGCGAGAATGCAGTATTCTGTAACCATCTTTGAAGCGCTGCATGATGCAGGAGGCGTTCTTACATACGGTATCCCGGAATTCCGCCTTCCGAAGGAGATTGTAAAAGCCGAGGTTGATTATGTAAAGAAGCTTGGCGTTACAATCCTGCTCAACTCTGTTGTTGGAAAAATTGAAACCGTGGATGAATTATTTTCCAGGTTCGATGCTGTGTTCCTTGGGACGGGTGCAGGTTTACCTGTTTTCCTGAATATTGACGGTGAAAACTTAAACGGGGTTTATTCTGCCAACGAGTTCTTAACGCGCGTGAACCTCATGAAATCCTACAGGTTCCCTGAGTATGATACCCTGATAAAGAAAGGGAAACGCGTGGTAGTGATAGGTGGAGGCAATGTGGCGATGGACTCGGCCAGATGCGCCCTCAGGCTTGGTGCAGACCAGGTGACCATTGTTTACAGGCGCAGCGAAGAGGAAATGCCTGCCCGCGCCGAGGAAATCGAGCATGCAAAGGAAGAAGGTATTATTTTCAGGCTTCTTACGAACCCGGTCAGGATCATAGGTGACGGGAAGAACTGGGTCACGCATATAGAATGTATCAACATGCATCTGTGCGAGCCCGATGAATCCGGCAGGTGCAGGCCCGTACCCACGCCCGGGACTGAACATAAGATAGAGGCAGATGTAGTTATAATCGCTGTCGGGACATCTCCAAATCCGCTTGTGCCGCGAACGACAAAAGGACTTGATATCACAAAGCACGGCACGATAATTGCAGAAGAAGATGGCGCAACCACAAGAAGAGGAGTCTTTGCAGGCGGCGATGCTGTCACAGGCTCTGCCACAGTGATAAGCGCTATGGGCGCAGGGAAGAAAGCGGCGCGGGCGATAGATGAGTATCTGAAGGGGAAATGACTTCCCTATTTTCTCTCAAACTGCAAGATATACAGATCCGGCCTCGGCGTTTTCCCCTCACCCCGCGCGAATTCCGGATAGCACCGGGTGCAAAGAGTGCGCCAGTTAAGCGATGCCACTATTGAACTGCCGGGTACAATCCGTGCAAATGTCACAGTAGGTTTCACTCCCAGATTTGCAGCCATCTCCTTAAGAAAAGGAAGTATCTGAGGCTCGAAAACTTCGATATCATCCACCTCAAGCCCCCTTGTATTCGCGGTTATCCCGGCGCATCCGCACGGCAGCGCGAACATATCAAGTTCAATTAGAAGTATCGGCCTGCCTATCAGTTTCCTTACTTTTTCCTCAAAAGCTGCCCTGTTTTTTAATAGTTCTGATGTGATCATGTTATCACTAAATATATTTAAGCTATTATGGATATTTCTTACTTTGCCTCTTTAAATCTTCGGAGGTAAATAATATTCATGAATAGAAGCATATTAAGTAAGAACGGGTTAATAAAACAATGGTTACACCGGAAAAAGAAGTCATAGATATGCTTATGGATGAGCGGTTTGTGAAGCAGCTATACGAGAAGTTCAAGGCGTTTAAGCCGAGTGGGTAATCGGCATTTGAACATGTGTACTTAATTTTTCAGAAAATTATATCCATAAATAACTAAATTAACACAGTTCTATGCACAAATATTTAGGTGAATTATTAGATGAATTAGATAACTCTTATCCAAAACCTCTTACGATAGAGGAACTTCGCAAAAGAAAAATCTCTTCAGACGCAATTCTCGAAGCATTAGATGCAGGATTAATAAATTATCCTCCACATTACTCTGGGATACTTACTAGAAGAGTTTTTGAAAAGGATAATCTTAATGAAAAAATGCCTTGTAATTTAAGTAGTAAAGGATTTGAATTATTGAATCAGGTAAGGATGGAAAAAACTATAGAACAATTAGATGATTCTATTATAGAATTTAACAAATCAAGCGATAGAGCCTTTAATCAATTAAATGAAACAATTAAGAAATTTAGTGAATCAAGCGAAAAATCAGCAAAGACACTTGAAATATATACAGCAAGGCTTGTTAATCTTACGTTACTTCTTGTGGGATTAACTCTAGTTTTATTGATTATGCCGCCAGAAACATCTCAGTGGGAAAAATATATTGGTGTTCTTGTTATATTTGTAGTAGTATACATATTATTTCCATTAAAGAAAAATAAGTGAGTTGTTTTTAGCATCTGTATTTTACCAGTTTTTTAACCGATTTCTCATTTCCTTTTCAAACTTGAGCTATGGATCCTTATTTTCCCTAGAATTTCTGAGCAAGTTTAATTAACATAGAAAAATATTAATTGACCCGTCGAGGGATCATGAAGTTCTTATCGCTAAATTCGTAAATATTATTAAATTTGGATGTATATAAAGATAGTTGGCACGAGAAAATATATATTGTAAAAGATATATCACGTGGTTATTATGGTAAAAAATAAAACACAGGGTGGCTGTTACTCATTTTGTCGTTCAGCGGACGAATGTAATATGAATGATATTTAAAAATATGAAGTGTTCCCTATTTATTTTAATTGCAGAACAAAACGTTATAGTTGCCACGGTTTGCGTGATACTTTAAAGAAAAAAGGACGAGAGGATATAGAAGACTGTTCAGATATTCTAATGTTGAATAGGCAATTAGAAATTGAGGAGTACATACAAAAATTGAAGGAAGTGTACGGGAAGAAGGCTTAACTGTCTTTCGTTTCTATTATCTTTAAGATGGACGATATTGCTACCTCTGCATTAAAACATGCCAAAAATGTTTTATCAATAACACAAGTGCTATCAATTCTACAATAACCAATTCCATTTCAGCTATCAAGGAATGCATTTCTACGAAAAATAAAGAAGGATTATCGAGACTCATATTATGCTGCCAATTTTTTCTCCGTGCTTTCTAATACAGTCGTCTCTGTTAATGCCTCAACAATCTTGCGAAAAATTTCAAGTTCTTTTAGTTCTTCTTTGTTTCTTTCTGAAGCTTTGACGAGAGATCCTATGAAATTAGATAGAATTTCTTTTGGAGATTTTAAAGAGACATCTTCAATTTTTGGTGTTTGTTCTAATTCTGCTATCCAAAGGTCGCCGCCCCATACAAGTTCAACGGACGAAGAACCGATATAATTTTCTTCTTCATCAAATTCCACCAAGTCACCAACGACCACGTTAGCGCCGAATTTTTCCATAGCAGGAAGCATCGCATCAAATAGTTTTTTATATGCAACTTTTATTTCACCCTTGGTTACAACTTCTTTAGTTTCCGTCTCTGATATATGTCTTAGAACGGTTTCGGTAATCTCGGAAATATTTACACCTAATTTTTTAGCTTTCTCTACAAGTTCCTTTTCAACGCTTAAGGTCAATTTTTGTTTTTCTGAGACCATATCTAATCACTTTTTATATCACGTATGTTCTATACGTGTTAATTGCTTATATATTTTACGTATGAATCATACGTGTATATAGAGAAGTCAGAAAGTGTATTCTGATAATGCAACGCTGTAATGAGATTATCGAATAAGCTGTTTTACCGTTATCTTTATTTACTAACAAACTAACTTAGTTATGCTCTTAAAGGGTAAGATTTTATTATGAAAGGCATAAAGACTTTGAATATACCGTTTAGCCAAGAAGATTATGATTTCTTGGTAAAAATAAAACCTGCTGAGATTAGCTGGAATGGTTTTTTAATTGAGGCTGCTAACGCGTACGCTGAGAAGGAATGGAGGAAATTAAATATTAATTTAAAAAATATCAAAGCTATCAAAAAAGATGACGTAAAAAATAACTATCCGATATATAAAGGAATACAAAAATCAAATTATGGTTCTGAAGATGATTTAAAGGTATTTTTATATAAATTTATTGATGAAAAAAAGAAAGATAAGGAAACGTGGGAAGTTATAGGTCAGGACAATGAGATTATATATCTTGCACCCTGGCATTTATAAAAATAAATATAGGGAAAAGAATGATAAGGAATTTAAATAAAGGACTTAACCATCTAAGATGAAATCATGTTTTCACCGTAAATGCCTCGTATGGTTGAAGTGTCTCAAACTCCATCCCCCCATTTGTATATACCTGCGCTGTCTTCTTCGTAAGGACCCTGCAGTAGCCGCATTTGTTACACACCTTCTTGCAGTTCTTCCACTGCTTCTCAAGGACGCCGTCAAGACTTTTGTTGGGTATGTAAAACAGGTCCTTTAAGTCTTTGGGACAATCCAGGAGGTCCATGAGGTTCCCTTCATAGCTCTCGTTATAATATGCGTTCACGCAGTTCAATATCCATTCCACAAAATGCGTCCTGCCGCCTATCTTGTAAACGTCGGTGATATCTTTATACAATTTGATGTCCTCGGGTCTTATCCAGGGGGATTTGATTATCAGTTCGGGATTTTTAATTCTTAACTCCAGGCATTTGAAGTAATAGTAATCATCAAGCACGTTGGGTCTTGGCTCAGGGCCGAAAGCATGTGAGAAAAAGTTAAAATGCGCGTACCTGAAAGGACAGCGGTAAAGACAGCCCTCGTTCACGAGGAGTTTTAATTCGCAGTCCACCGAATCCCTGATGGCATGGAGCACATCAAAATGCCGGTTGACGTTGGAATCGATAACTATCGACTTTGCTCCCAGGTCTTCATAGAACTCCGCCTTCTGCGGCGAATCCACGAAAGCAAGCACCGAGACCACGACATCGATATCGAAATCCCTTGCTATGGTCTCAACAAGATAGGGGTCAGCGACCACGATGGAGTCAATTCCCATGTTGTTCAGTTGCTCGATATACCAGTGGTTCACCCTGAAACCTTCAGGCGTGAGCTGGCGTCCCCCCATGCAGCTTGAGTTCAATACAAGCTCCATCTTGACGCCGTTCTTATGGGCATACTCGGTCTGGGCTGCAATCTCCTCAAGCTGGGGGGATGCAAGGTTGCTCCTGCCAGTGCCGATATAATCCGGAGAGCCTGCCATGAATATGGAATATATCTTATCTTTTGCTGTCAATAATTCCTTAAGGCTGTTAATGTGTCCGGGGGAAGGGACGAAGAGCTTCATGGCTTCACCTGTTATTTGCATTCATGATAAATGTTTTGCAGGACCGACCGATAATCAGCTTTTCTTTATCTCAACCAGGGACAAAATCCCTCCTATCACGACAAGCAATATACCCGTGATAAGGACTTTCCACTCAAGCTGTAAAAGCATGAAAACATTGACTAAAAGCCCGAAAAAAGGCAGCATCGGGAACCTGCCTATTGAAAAAGGGACTTTGAACGGTCTTATCATGTGGGGTTCCTTATATCTTAACAATATCAGTGTGGCGTTTATAACAAAAAACGTGACGAACAGGGTGAAATTGTCCACATTTGCCACGAACGCGATATCCCCTGAGAACACAAAAATAAGAGATGATAACATTGTTATGGTTATAGCAATCCAGGGTGTCCTTCGTGAAGGATGCACTTTTGCAAGCATGCCCGGAAGGGTAAAGGAATCCGCCATCCCGTACATAATTCTGGATGCTCCCAGGAGCATCAGGAGTACGGTATTGGCCGTGGCAAAGAGGGCGATCACAGTCAGGAGTATAAATGCCTCGCTCCCAAAAGCCTCAAAGGCTATATCTGCAAAAGGTGCATTTGAGGCTGCAAGTTTTTCCCATCCAATTGCGCTGACCGCAGAGATTGCCACCAGTATATAAAGAATAATACTAATCAGTATGGCAATTATCAGGCTTTTTGGTATTGTTTTTTCAGGATTTTTTGTTTCTTCAGAGAGCTTGACTATGCTCTCAAAACCGGTATATGCGAAAAATACAAGCGCAGCAGCCTGGAATACCCCGGTCAGGCCCTGTGGCATCTCAAAATAATCCACTTTCCCAAGATGCGGGACTCCTATAAATATTATTATAACAAGACCTGCAGTTTCAATAAGGGTTGCAATCATTGCAAACCGTGCTGTTTCTTTTATTCCATATATAAGAAGGCCCGAGAGAGCTATTATCAGTATAATGCCTGAAATGACAGGCGTGATCTTAAAGAAAGCATTAAAGTATCCACCAAATCCCAGGGCTACGGTAGATGCACCTATCACCCCGCTTAAGATTATCAGCCATCCGATAATGAAAGCCAGCTTTTTTCCAAATGCATGGTTTGTATATTCGTATTCGGCGCTGGCCCTGGGGAACATGGATGAGAGTTCTGCATAGCTAAGTCCTGTAAAGACCGCTATGAGAGACGCAAGAGCAAACGAGAGCCAGACAGAATTTCCTGCGAGCCCTGAAGCTTTGCCAAGAAGGGCATATATACCTGCACCGAGAATGATGCCCACTCCTGAAAGTGTCACCTCAAGAAGCCCCAGCTCGCGTTTTAATTGTACTTTTTGAGTCATGTCGCACCACTATACTTATTTAGTATAGACATAATAGATGCTTGCAAGACTAAAAATCCTATCTAGTATTTCTATCATATGAGCAATAAAGAAGAAGCTATGCGCTGGTTAAAACAAGGCGAACGTGATCTGGGAGCTGCAATGGCCTTGATGGAAAAAGATTTCTATGAAAGCGCCTGTTTTCATGCCCAGCAAGCCTCAGAAAAGGCACTCAAGAGCCTGCTCTACTTGATAAGCATTACATTCCCCCGCGTTATCCGGATGCATTTCCATCCGGTTCGCCCTACGAATATTATACAAGAGAGGATGCAGACAAATGCATAAAATACGCAGAATCGATGTTAGCAGAAGTAAGGAACTTTTTGAGGAAATAAACGGGTTTGTTAATATACTCACTTCTCATATTGATATCAAAAAAGTATATTTATTTGGCTCAGTGGCACATGATGACTTTAATGAAGGTAGCGATATAGACCTTGCTATTATAGGAGATTTCAAGGAGCGATTTTTAAATCGTCCGGGTAGAATTCTTGAGATGACAGAACTACCGATAGAACCCTTATGCTATACAAAAATGGAATTTGAAAAAACGAAAAGAAAAGGTAATCCATTTATAAAAGAAATTCTGAAAGGTAAATTACTTTACTCAGCAAAGGATGATACTGACATTGGATAAACTTATCGAAAATTAGAAATTATGATTTCCAGAATCCTTCCAGACCCGATAAAATACGACGGCTCCCAGATAGCGCCTCTCTGGGCCTATAGCATGGGAATAAAAGGTGATTCTATCGTCATATTCCACGGTCCGATGGATGTTACGCTTGAGAACATGAAAGACCTTGAAGATAGTAAAGCCGGAAAAACCATAAAAGGTGACGATTTGATACATATCATCGTGGAAAGGTTCGATTCTCCTGCCAGCATGCGTCTTGCCTATTATATGCAGCGTCTCCTGATTGTGTGTATCAGGGACGTTCTCCTGAGCCACGGGATAGAAACTACAAGGAATGGTGACGACCTGTTCGTTGGGGACAGGAAACTAACTGTAAGCATAGCAAGCGCAGGGGTCGCAAGTGAGAAAATACACTGCGGTATAAACATTACCACTCAAGGGACACCTCCCGAAGTCAGGACTGCCGGGCTTGAGGAGTTCGGGATAAAAGAGTGGAAAGACATCGCGAAAGGCATTGCAGAGGAGATATCTGTAACCTTTGTCCGTGAGATCGGGGATATCGAAGGCGATATTGTTAAAACGCGAAGTTTATGACCAGATCAGGAATACTACTAATACTCATCGGGCTTGTTCTCACCGGGACAATATTAACGTTAACATATGCCGGGAACGCAAATTTCGGCGGGCTTATTATGATAGGCCCTATACCAATTGCTTTTGGCTCCTCTCCTGAAATGACTGTAATTGCGATGGTCATCGGTTTTCTCATGATGATCGCATTTTTACTGCTCAGCAGGCGCTCTATAGACAGCGGTGAGGAGGAGGAAAGAACCTCTTATGAGGATAAAAAGGATAGGAAGGTAAAAGGCGGCGGAATGATTTTGATCGGCCCCATCCCTATCGTTTTTGGTTCTGATATAAAATATACGCTAATTATCATGATTTTGGCGATCATCCTTATGGTACTTGCGATACTGATACTGCTCCTCAAATAGCATATATCGGGATCAGATATTTTCAAGCATGGTAAATCCGTAAAACAGATTTTTCCCTGTATCATCCAGCCCTTCAAGATCGTCCCGCTCTATGGTTACACCGTTTGTGGCGGCCAATGCCCCATCTACCCTGGATGTTTCATGCAGTGTTATATCATCGGCCGTAATTTTTCCAAGAACCCTGCAATTCCTGCCTATTTTCACTTTCTCTTTTGATGCCAGATTCCCGTGTATGGTGCAGCCCGCGCCTACGGTAATTACGCCTGTTGTCCGCGCGCTGCCAAACAGGGTCACATGGTTCCCCATTGATACCGAACGGGCGCGGATGTTCCCAAGCAGCCTGCAATGATTGCCGATTATCGCCCTTGAAGTGGTCTTCATGGTATCAAGGTCTATCTTTGTCCTGTTGGGTACTGACATCACCTTATTTGAGGGTGTATCATCAGAGAACAGCTCATCAAGCGCCTTTTCGACCTCTTCTTCGTTCCCCATCCGAAGCAGTGCAAGCAAATAGAAGAAGAGGAACATGACTATGGGAAGCGGCTGGCGTACCACAAGCCAGCCCCTGGTATCATACCCCTCGGATATGGATACGTTATTCCCGACATCAAGATTTTCAGCAAACAGTTTCCCTGTGATCTTAACGAATTCTCCAAGATAAGCATCCGCTTTTGCCCTGACCTCTCCTGTTATTTCAGACCACATATCTATCCTGACATCGCTCTCTGATAGGATATTACCGTTGATTTTCACATGCTCTCCTGCAACAATGGTCTTGCCGATAAGGCCAAAACCAAGCTCTGCATAATTTCCTATCAGAACATCTCCATCAACAACTATCGAATGTTCCTCCATGATGGTATAATCAGGGATTACCAGTCCTTTCAACTCGGGTATATCAAAGCCTCCACTTCTGTATGGTTGCAGGATATGATAAACATTAATATTATCAAAACAAATTTAACTGTCATGTGCGAACTCAAGGTAATCTTAAAAGGAAAGATCATAATGGAAGATGTGGTGCGTATAACCGTACAGGACGGCTCTGTGAAATTACAGGGAATGCTCGGTGAGGCAAAAACCGTTCATGGAAAAATAATTGATGTTAATCTGACAAAACAGGAAGCTATAATAGACGATTGAATAATCAGGGATTAGATAAAGATGAAAGCGAAAGTTGCAATCAACGGGTATGGGACTATAGGAAAGCGTGTGGCGGATGCAGTTTCTGCCCAGGAAGACATGGAAATCACAGGTGTCGTGAAAACAAGACCGAGCTTTGAAGCACGCATTGCAAAGGAAAAAGGTTATCAGCTTTATGCGGCAGCTAAAGAGAATATCGATGATTTCAGGAAATCAAAATTAGAAATCAGCGGTACGCTTGATGAATTGCTGGATGAAGCGGATATAGTGATTGATGCAACTCCCGGAGATACAGGCGAAGAGTATAAAAAACTCTATGAAAAACACGGGGTAAAGGCTATCTGGCAGGGAGGGGAGGAACATGAACTTGCAGGATTTTCATTCAACTCAGAGGCAAATTATAAAGACGCATTGGGCAGGGATTTTGCAAGGGTGGTTTCATGCAATACGACAGGGCTTGTCAGGGTTTTGTATGCTCTTGATTCAGCATACGGTGTAAAGAAAGCCCGTGTGACCCTGATGAGGCGCGCTGCTGACCCGAACGATATAAAAACAGGCCCCATAAACGCCCTTGTGCCCGACCCTATCAAGCTCCCGTCACATCACGGGCCTGATGTGAATTCAATACTTCCGCATATTGATATCACGACCATGGCAGTGAAGACCTCAACCACGCTCATGCACCTTCATGCACTGAATACCGAATTGAAAAACAAATGCAGTGAAGATGACATCACAAAGCTTTTTGGAGAAAGGCCGCGCATAAGGCTTGTGAGCAGCAGGGACAGGATAAAATCAACAGCAGAGGCGATGGAACTGGCAAAAGACATGGGAAGGCCAAGAGGCGATATGTGGGAGAATGTGGTGTGGAAGGATTCGATATCCATCGATAAAGGGGAGCTCTATTTCTTCCAGGCTATACATCAGGAATCGGATGTCGTTCCTGAGAACGTGGATGCTATCAGGGCGCTGTGCGGATTGGAAAAAGATGGGATGAAATCAATTAAGAAGACGAATGAGGCTCTTGGGATAACGGCTTTGTGAGATATTGCTTTTTTCTCTAATAAAGAATTTAAAGTTGAGTGAAATTAGCGATTGTGCCACTCGATTTGGATTGTGAGGTGAAGGTTGAAATCGATTTTAAATTGATTTCAGGATAACTATATATGTCCTTTCATCCATGAATTCAACAGAGAATTAATATATGTATGAGGATAAAGTAAATCGACCAAAGAAAAATCGTGTAAACTGGAAAATTTTGGTTCTTATTGTTGTTGTAATTCTGGCTGGCATTGGTTTAGCTGTTGTGCAGGAATTTATAAAGGATAAATATCTGCGGATTGTCCCAATAGAGAAACATCTTTCCTTAGATTCTGAAAAAGGCAAAAATTTAACGACCAGTGCAGAAAAAGCACTTGAAAAAGAAGGCATTGATCTAAGGTATCTGTTCCCCTTAACTATTATCGAATCGTCATCTTATAACCCGTCGAGTAGCCCGGTTTTGAGATTCAGCGGAACGAAAACATTTTATAGCGCAAAGGTTTACTCCAACCATAATTTAACCGATATAGAAGCAAATTCTGTGTTTGCTGCCGACCTCAATAGGTATAGTATTGATTTCCAAAGTTACGGAGAAATCTGGGAATATGGCAAAAATTATTCCCTGAATATAAGCAATAACGCTTTAGAGATAATAGACAGGGGGGACAATAGAGTGAAACTGAAAATTTTGAATTATAGTGTTATTCAAAATGAAGAGCAGACAGGTGCGATAGTCGATGAGATTAACGGGCAGTTTGAAAAGGCTCAGCGTGAATTCCGTATAGGGCAAAAAGAACCTGTGGTTATAATTGATGCTCCGAGCCATACAGGCAATTTAAAAAATATGGGTAATTTATTATTGGAGGTTGGATTCTGTGGGTCTCAACCGTGCAGTATACGTATAGAAGAGGAATCTCAGGAGAATGAAAGCAAAGGTTGGGTAGAGGTTATATACACACGCAGGATCAAGTATTTGAATATCTCAAAAGCAGGAGGAGCGAGTTAATTGAAAGTTGAACTTAACTGGAAAATTGTGTTAGCATTCATCTTCCTATCTTGTTAGTCAGCATAGGCTCTATATTTTTAGGATCATCGTTGATGTATTTACTCAATTTGAGTTTTGGCCATGAGCAACGATATCAAACTTGTATGGAAACAAAAGAGTTTGTTAAAACAAGTTCGGTTGAGGATACGCAAGAAAAATGGAAAAATATCCTTGAAACACTAACAGGCGATGAAAAATAAATATACCAGATGATATACAATTCAAACGGTGAAATCTTTCAAAAAGATATAAATGTATCTGATTTTTCAAGAGCTAAAATCACAAGACTTTTAGATTACCTGGAAAAACGCGGGCTTATAGAAAGGAAAAGCTGCGGCATGACCAATAAAGTAGTGTTAAAATAAACAAAGAAAACGCACATAAAAGCTTTAAATCATGGGTCTTATTCCTCAACCTCATAATACTGCGTAACATTTATCATGTTTTGCAACAACTCATGCTCTATGAGTAAATTATGGTTTGGTGTCTGTTTTATTATATTATTGACAATGGTTACTGGCGCGAGTGCAGTTTCAGTTGAGAACGTGAAAAAACTTGACATTAATGAAACGAACCTGTGGGACCCTGTAATCAGTCCTGACGGCACAAAAATTGCATATGCTGCATACGATGATGCACGCAACCAGCAGATATTTGTGATCAACGCGGATGGCACAGGCAAGCAAAAGCTTATTGGTGACGCACTTAAAAAATGGGGGCTTGCATGGGGCCAGGATAAGATCGCTTATATGTCATTCGGAAAAGACGGACTGGAAAAGATTTTTGTCGTAAATCCTGACGGCACCGGAAACCAGCAACTCATTCTTGATAACACGAGGCAGGGTAACGCAGCGGGAGATAAGCCACCCCAGTGGGCTGCACCGTCATGGAGCTCTGATGGCAAGACCCTGGCATACACTTCCCTTGATGAGAAAACAGACCCGAAGATATATATCGTCAATGCGGATAGCACAGGCAAAAGACTGGTGTTCAAAGATAATTTCAAGCAGTGGAGTCCATCGTTTAGCCCTGATGGGAAGAATATAGTATATGTTTCATATAACGACAGATACAACGAAGAGCTCTTCATAGTTGATATCGAAGGTACGGCGAGAAGACAACTCACCTTTGATGAAATAAAAAAGAATAACCCTATCTGGGGACCCGATGGTACGATAACTTTCATTTCTTATGAAAATGTGACATCATCAAATGAGAAAATTTTTGCGATAAACCAGGACGGGACTGGCAAGAGGTTGTTCGTTGATTCAGACTACAGGCAAAGAAGCCCCACATTCAGCAGGGATGGCACGAAATTCGCTTATGATGCCATAGATAGCACCGGTGTCTCGAGAATCACAGTTGGGGATATTGTGGGTATTGTGAGTACTACAACTACAGCCGCCGTCACACCTTCTCCGGTCGTTCCAGCGGTTACAACGCCTGTGGCAATAAAAACCACGGAGCCCGCAAAGACCGCAGCGCAAACGCCTGGTATAGAGGAGACGCCAGAAGGAGGAAGTGACACAAAAGGTGTCGCTTTAACAATGATAGTGGTGCTGGTAATAATAATCGTACTGCTGGCTGGTATTCTTGTCCTTTCAGATAAATTTAAAAAGAAATGATCATTCAACTTTAGATGGAAGCAATCCCTTCTTTTTTACCCACCAGTAAGCCAACCATGTTGAAAATATTGTTGAACCGATGAGCAGAACCGAGAACCATCCCCTATCCTGGGGCCCCATCTCAAAAGCAGCATTGCCAAAAACCGTTGCAAGTGTATTCGGTACAAGAACCGCAGTTCCAAGCAAAGTAAGCCATCCCACCACAAGGGCGAGCCTGTTGTTTAATGCCTGGAGCTGGTTGTTGTATATGCTCTGGAGAACCTCAAGACCTGAAGCCAGGACATCAGACATGTGCTCGCTAAGTGAAATATGCCTGTTGATATCATCAGACAATATCCCTATCCTGGCCAGCAACTTTGGGTTATCTGTTATAAGCTCCGCATCCCCGTGGCGCAGTGAATTTACCACATCAAGAGTAGCCCACAGAGTGTCCATATAGCTTATAAGCGCATGTTTCATATTGTATATCTCTGGTGCGATCATTCCCCTTGGTGCCATGGGATCAAGGAGATTCTTGCTTAGTTCATCCCCCTGCGCCTCAAGCTCTCTTAGATGTTCAAAGTTACTGTTACTGTTCTCGTCGATGATACGCGTGAGAATTATCGATAATTTATCCTGCAGGAGGAGATTGGGTTTTATTTTTCTCATGAAGGCGTCAGCATACCGTGAAAAACGTATCAGCCGTGTTACATTCTCTTCATGCAATGTCAGGATAAGGTCTTTCCTGATCAATATCAATATCGGGCTGATGAGAACATCAAATTTCTTTACAGCAACAGCAGGAAGCATTAACCCCATCTCTGTTTCGCGATCCTCGTATGCCGACAGGTAACTTGAAAGAATGGTCGGGACAAGGGTAGAGCTAAAACCAAGGGACATTGCGATAATCTCGGCATCTTTCTTTATATCCCTTACAGGAAAGTTCAACCAGGCTACTGCTGAATCCTTCAGCAACGGCATAAACTCGTGGGGACTTTCTCCTGTCAACTTTATAGGCCTTCCTCCAGCTACCGGAAGAGCCACGCAGAAGGCACATTTGCTATTAGATTGGGAGATCTGCTCTTTTTTATCCATGCCAGGTAATGTGATTTCGACCTTTTCCTCAATCATACTTACACACCTTACCAAGCTTTACGGATGCCACATTGATCTTCTCGCGAAATAAGCCTGCATCATTTCCGGCAACCAGGAGTTTTTTCCTGATCGCTTTTACCTGTCGTTTTGTTTCCCTGGGAGCAGGCCCTCCCTGAACACTTCGCCTCCTGATGTTCCCAAGCGTATCAAGAGCTTCCCCGATGTCTTTTTCAGACAGGCCGTTTTCGCTTAATTTCTTATGGATTATATCCATTGAGAGGTCGTCCAGTACCGGAATAGTCGGGATTTCTCCGCTTTTTGCTATTGAACCCACTATGTGATGTGCAGTCCTGAATGGAATGCCGGTATTTCGTACAATAGTATCGGCAAGCTCTGTAGCGCATATAAATCCTTTTTCGGATGCTTTTCTCATATCCTCCCTATTTACCTTCATCGTCCTCGTCATACCTCCTGCCATCCGCGCGCAGGAACGTGTAGTATCACATGCCCTCCACAGGTGGGGCGTGGCTTCCTGGAGGTCGCGGTTGTAGCTGTAGGGAAGCGCCTTGCATATCGTTAATACGGAAACAAGGGCGCCGTGGATTGTCCCGGTCTTTGCGCGCATGAGCTCTGCGATGTCGGGATTTTTCTTTTGCGGCATTATAGACGACGTGGATGAATAACTGTCATCAAGTTCGATAAAACCAAATTCAGACGTACTCCATAAGATGAGTTCTTCCGCAAGCCTGCTGAGGTTTGTCATCAGGTTGGCAAAACTGCTGATGCTCTCGATCATGAAATCGCGTGTACTGACCGCATCCATCGAGTTCTCTATAATCGAATCAAATCCGAGAAGTTCTGCCGTCCTTTTCCTGTTTATCCGGAAACCCGTGGAGGCAAAAGCAGCAGCACCGAGAGGACTCTGGTTTGTTCTCTCGTATGCCCTTTTTAGCCTTTCTAAATCCCGCAAAAAGGCGTTTGAATGGGCAAGAAGATGATGGGCAAGCGTGGTAGGCTGGGCGTGCTGGGTATGTGTATAACCCGGCATAATAGTCTCATGATGTTTCGCTGCCAGTTCAATGAGGGTTGAGACAAGGTCGTGGACTTCATCCATGAGATTCAGGAGTTCCTCACGAAGCGCAATGCGGATACACGTGGCAACTTCATCGTTCCTCGAACGGGCCGAGTGCATACGTCCACCCGTGTCCTCACCCACGATCTCTATCAGCCTGGCCTCAAGGGCAATATGGACATCTTCATATGAGGTATCAAGCGCCGATATACCGTCTTTTTTTATTTTATCAAGTCCTGAAAGGATGGCCGAACAATCCGCGGCATTGATGATATCCTGCTCCTTTAGCATGATCACATGAGCTTTGTCAACTTCGATATCAGCCTCGAATATTCTCCTGTCTGCTTCCATGGATGATGTAAAACACATGATATCCCGGTCAGGTCCAGCCGAGAAACGCCCTCGTCTTAATATATTCATAAAACTTCATTAATTCATCTCATCAGGTATAAATATAATGTGAACAATCCTGAAGGACTCCGGACATCCCCTGTTGCCAAAGTCCTTGACGGGCGTCAATTCCCGTAGTTCCTGCAAGTACTATCTGGTCTGTTCAAGACGACCTCCTGTTCTTAATCCCAGCGCCTAATTGATTATAGTGCTTTCCAGAATATATGTTATTGAAAAAAAACGTGACCACCGGGATATTAAAAGTAAAAAACGATACCATTGATGGCTGTAAACTGGAAGTTTACAGAAATCCTATTAAGAACCTCTTCGGAAAGTTAAAACCACAAGAGAACACAGAGATTCTGAAACTATCTCTGAGCTTCTGTGGTTGGTTCAAAGATATATTACTGGTTGATTCTCCGGATAGGCGCTAATTCCCCCATGCAGGCTCAGGAACCGCAAGCCTGCGGGTGAATACCCAGTCAGTGCTGATACTGCTGCTTGGCTGTGCGGCAGCCATGAAAACTTTCATCCCACCAGTCGGGACATCCGTGGTTTTTGTGTGAACCAGGGAGCCGCTTATATAATAATCTATTTTTGTATCATAGACATCAATTCTTACTACCGAAAATAAGGGGAGATCGTTTAAAGATCCTTCACTACTGATAAGACCATTATTGGAGGATGCGAATCCATTTAACGCTGCTGGACCTCCATTAAAAAATACAGAATAACTTGGTGAGATAACACTTTGACTCGATGCCATTCCAATTATAAATCCTCCAGGATGAACCACTATATCTTTGGAAAAAAATTCAACACTCAGGGGAGGAGACAAAGATGCCGCCCCGCCAGAAAACAAAGACCACCAGGTGTTAGTTCCTCCCACAACGGTTGCCGCAGAGTTAGATGCAGAACAACTGCCAGATCCATATTGATTACTGGCCGGACCGCATGTCCACGTTCCCGATATTGAATCAAAATGATCAAAAAACTCAAATGTGCTTGTCCCGCTGCTCGCACTTGTGGCATAAGGGTTGCCATAATACACGTAAATACTGGCGGTATTCGGGCTTGCGGGAATGGGACCCACTTCAACCCAGACCGTGGCGCTTACTCCTGGAGTGTAGGACTCTATCCAGTAATCCAGCAATGTGACACCGTCTGATTTCGTGAACCGCAGGTCGCCGAAGTCGTCCCTGGCATTGCCTCCGAGATAGACCGTGCCCGGCGTGTCGGTTCCGGAGCCCTTGAAGACTGTGAGCTTCATCTGGTAGTTGGTCTGAGAGCCTGCTGAGGTGCCGGTGATGGTTTTTTGCTTTCTGGAGTCCCAGCCTGAGAGGTAGGAATTTGTTTCAATTGTTGCTTTGGCAAACCCGAGATATTCATATAATCCATCAAATCTTGGGGCAACGACCCTTGCTTTGAAGGTTCCGGTTGTTGCTGGAGTAAATTCAACTATCTCGTAGTTGTTATCTTCACTTATTGATTTATTTACAACATTGTTATTCGGATCCATAATATATAAGTCCAAATTTGATTGTAATGTATCGTTTGTTGGCGGATGGTTAGAGTCGGGATGAGAAGCCCAGGCTATAGCCACTCTGATCTTCTGATTTACTGATGTTACTGTGAATATGTAGTCTTTAGGGGAACTGAAATCACTGGCAAACACCACATCTCCAGCCATATTGTTATTAGTCACAACCTCATATGCTTTGGATATATTTATTCCACCTGCTCCATCATATTCGCTCAGATTGGGTGCTCCCTCTATGTTATGATCTGCAGATGCCATAATAACAGCTTTTACTGTTTCAGGCCAGCTTCTTAACCCGCTGTTTGCCTGCATGAGCAAAGCTGCTTCTGCGGCAACAGCGGGTGATGCAAGGCTTGTCCCTCTTTGTTGTGTTATCCCCTCTGGAGCCAAAGTTGTAATTCGAGAATCCCAGTATGTATGTGAAGCTACAGCTACAACCTCTGGTTTCTCTCTATCGCTGTATGGTGATATTGGATCCCTCCAGGGTGAACCAGGGTTCTGGCCCATACCCCACATTGTATCATCTGACCAATCGGAAGTACCTTTATCTTCGAATCCACCGACAGTAATTACATTGTAAGCTAAGCCGGGCGACATAATATTGCCATTATCACCTTCAATATTATTTCCTGCAACTGCTGTCACTGTTTTATATTCGCTCCACACGACATGGTCAAAGTATTTATCAATTCCACTAAAAACAAGGTATGTATTGTTCCCCCAGCTATTGCTCAGTATATTTGCACCTTGGGAAATTGCCCATTCTGACGCCGCAATCAACCTAGCTTCATCACCATCCCCGAATCCAGCGTTTGCACTCAATAATCCTGGTACTCCGTAGGATATTCCCTGATATATGGGATGCTTACTTGCAACTATTCCCGCTACTTCAGTCGCATGGGAAGATGAATTTGCGCTTGAATTGTAAGCATTGCCTTGTGTAAGATAGGAATGCGGGAATTGTATTTTCCCATGTTCAACCACAGCCACTTTGACCCCGCTTCCAGTAATTCCTGCATTCCATAAAGGTTGCACTCTTTCGGTCTGTGCTACTTTATCCAGCATTGGCTGAAATTCCCTTGCCAGATATATTCCTTCAACTTCTGGTATATTTTCTACATCGGCCATTAACTTTGCAGGAACTGACGCATATATCAGGGGTGCATACTGGGAAGCGTATCTCATGTTTATATTCTTCGTCTTAAGTTTATCCAGAACAGGTTTCTCCTTTTCTGCATGGGCTTTTCTCTTTGAATCCAGCATGTCATTATATTCTTTCTCGCTGATTTCCCGTTCAGGCTTTGGCGTTTCTGCTATTGGGCTCAGCCATATCCCAACTTCCACCGTCTCATCTGGCTTCATCTTTTGCAGCTTATCATACAATGCAACTTCTTTCTTGCCATATTTTTCTCTGTATTTGGCGTGTTCCAGTTCCCTCGCTACTTTAATGTCTATTATGTTGCCTGCCTCATCAAGATTAACAATGTATGATTCCACGGTTTTCGGATCCAGGATTTTCACACTCAAGATTTTCTGGTTTGATAATGGAAAATTCGGCTCTTTCTCACTCTCTATTATCAACCGTTCTTTTGGTATAGTATGCTTCTGCGATATATAATCAAGGGCTTTTTCAGAGTTTGTCTTGTTCACCTTTGCGTCCACTGGCGATGCAAAAATAACCGCCAGCAGCACTAAAGCGGCAATAAGCACGCCTATTCCAGATCTTCTAATAATGTTCATTTTAGTCCTCCCTAAATGATTGATTTGTGGCTCTGCCTTTGGCACGAAGAGTTATGCCACTCTTCTGAGACAATCAATCCCCACATTTTTTGCGACTGCAAAATAGCTGTTTGAATTTAACTTTATCCAACCGCCAACTTCGCAGGCTTGGCTTCTATATAAGGTAAGGAGTATATATTACAAACGGTAATTAAAATTACAATGGGATTGAAAAATTTCAAAAGCATTGAAATCTTTGACTCTTTTCACTTTATTCTCTTACCTCTATATTCCCAAGCTCCTTGCCCTCAGTATCTATAAAAACAAATGTGGAGTTTTCTTTCGGCAGAATTTCTCTTTTGACTATAATTATATGGTAAGGTGAACTTGTAATCATCCCTTTACTGCTGGGCATATAAGTTCGGACAGTGACAATTACTGTGTTGTTAATTCTTCTAATATCTGTTATTTCAATTTCATCCCCATATGCACCTCTTAAACCCATCATAGCGGCTATAATAAAATAATTGTTAAAATCAGCAGGTTCTATTGTCTTTGGCTTATTGCCCCAGCTAGGAAACAATTCACCCTCTAGTGTAGAATAATAATCAAAAAATCCCTGCTCGTATAAGAATGTATTCCATACGCTATAGTTGATGATCACCCTAAAATGAGTCTTATAGGATTCATTGGAATGGTAGCCTCTCAACCACGTCTCGAACGTACCATTTATTTTTAGAGGTCTGGTCTCAAAACTTATTGGCCCGACAACTACTTCCCTTTGAGACATATAAATATATCTTATTGCCGAGCGCCCATATAAAGTCTGTTCAGTTTCATTTTCGATTGTTATTGTTGATATGAGTATACCCCTCCCGGGCTTTGTAATTTGAATAGCAGACTCACCCCGCTGTTCCATGTTTGCGGGAAGATTCTCCCATGAGAAATTGTTTTGCCCTGCCAAAACGATTGCGCCTTCGGTATCAATACGCGCTGTTGCTCTTGTTACATTTTCATGGGGAGTGAAGTTAAAGAACACAGATACTTTTTCACCTATCGAAAGGTTTTTTTCCTGGAAGCTGATTCCCATATCCGGAGGCGCAACAGGCTTTGATCCAGTCTCATTAGTGGAAGGTGATTTTTGGGGTTCTATGCATCCAAGAGGTATTGCCGTAAATATAAAAACCAATAAAAGAATATTTAATTTAGTTCTCATATTCATTCCTGCCTGTGTTCAGGCCATGTTTATTAATGATACTGCTCATAGTCCAGCGTCCCCTAAAATATTTCAATCGAATTGTTTAGAATTTTAAATGGTTTGAAGGCAAATAAACCTTTCCAGTTTTTATAATAATACTCATATCTAATTCAGAATTAATCGAAGACTTTTGCGTCCAGGGCTTTTTCAGAATTAGTCTTATTCACCTTTGCGTTCGCAGACGGTGCAAAAATAACCGCCATCAGCACTACGGCGGCAAGAAGCGCGCCTATTCCAGATTTCCTGATAATGTTCATTTTAGTCCTCCTTAAATGATTGATTTGTAGCTCTGCCCTGGGCACGAAGAGTTATGTCTCTCTCCTGAGATAATCAATCCCCACGTTTTTTGTAGCTGTAAAAGGCTGTTTGAGTTTTATCCAACCACCGAATTCACAGACTCAATTTTTAGATATGCGAAGGAGTATATATTACAAACGGTAATGAAAATTACAATGAGGTTGAAAAATTTCAAAAGCATTGAAATCTTTATTTCTCTTTGTATTATTCTCTTACCTCCACTTTTCCAAGTTCCTTGCCATCAGTATCTATAAAAACAAATGTGGCATTTCCTTTTGGCAAAAACTCTTTTTTAATTATAATAATATGATATGGCGCACTTACTGTCATTCCACCTGCGCTTGGTTTATACATTCGAACGGTGACATTTATCACATTGTTAAATTTAGTAATATTTCTTATTTCAATCTCAGGGCTCGTCTTGGCTTGGACACCCATCATTGCAGCCAAAATGAAATAATTATCAAAATCAGCGGATTTTATATTCTTTGCTTTTCTACTTAGTGGATATAATAATTCACCTTCAAGCGCTCCAGGATAACCCTGTTCACCTAAGAATTCATTCCATTCGCTATAATTAGTAATAATTCTAAAATAGGGTTGTCTATAAGATTGATTTGACTCGTATCCTCGTGACCACGTCTCGAATGTAACATTGATTTCCGTAGGCTTAGTCTCATTATAAGCAGGCAATTTTTGGTCAGGCGTAAGTTCAGGTGTTGCGATTGGTGTCTCGTTGGAACCTGGCAGCCTTTGCGGCTCGACGCATCCAGAAAATACCGCCAGGATCATAAACAGCAAAAAAACAATTTTTAATTTATTTCTCATACTAATTCCTTTCCTGCGTTCAGGCCACCTTTATTAATGATATATGCTCATAATCCAGCATTCCCTGTTCTATTTTTTAGTTTGTTGGTCCTTCTTTTACTGGAACATTTCAATCAAACTGTTTAGAATGTTTAAAAGAATCAACAACATATAAATCTTTCGAATCTCCCAGTGATTAACTTTATATACAGTAATGTCTTAACCAAAGGATTGAGGAAAAAAGTTATGGTCGAAATCGAGGGATATAATCTTCCTGACGAACTGTATTATACGAAAGACCACACATGGGCAAGGGTAGAAGATGACGGAACTGTGACTGTCGGTCTGGACGCTTTTGGGGCCAGGGCCGCAGGGAAAATCGAATTTATAGACCTTCCCATGGAAGACGATGAATTTGAGACTGGTGAGGCTTTTGGCTCGCTTGAATCCGCAAAATGGGTAGGCGGACTTCTGATGCCCGTCGGCGGCTCTGTCAGTGCTGTCAATGAAACTATCGAAGATGAACTGGGACTCCTTTTAGAAGACCCTTATGGCGAGGGCTGGTTGATCAAAGTCAAACCCTCAAACCTGAAAGACGATCTTAAAACCCTTGTTCATGGGACTGACATTGGACAATGGCTTAAGAAAGAGATAGCCAACAGAAAGAAAAAGTGAGTTACCAGCCTTCTTCTTTTTCTTTGAATTCATAATCTACAACATCGAGCTTCACGGGCTCTCCTTTATAATTATAGCACGTCCAGCTTGACGTATCAAAAGGCGCTCCAACAATGATATGGTATTTCCCTTTCCGCTCGAACAACTCAAGGTCCTCTCCTGAAGGCCTCCTGCTCCCCGACGGATGGCTGTGAACAGTTCCTATCGTATGTATATTCGGGAGCATGAACAATTGCATCGTAGCGCTTTCTTCACCAGATTCTGTGCCCGGGACTATCACAACATCTGTAATGACGTCACCTTTTGCCTGGAGCATGCCTGCAAATTCCATCGGGGCAGTGGATTTGCTCACTTCAAGTATGAATGATAACGTGTCTTTTGCGATTTTCATATGAGTATTTTTAAACCGGAAACACTTTAATATTTTGAGCAAATAAGCAATTGGTAATACTAAAGGATTTTGATGATCAAGAGCTTGAAGGATATCCCAAGAATCGGAGAAAAAACATCCCGCCGTTTTATTGAACGGTTCGGTTCTGAGAAAATAGCGATGGATGCGATATTAAACGGGGATATCGCAGGTATAGGTGAAATTGAAGGGATCACCGAAAAATCAGCAATTTCCATTGTTCTGGAAGCATTATCAGCAAATGAAGGCTTTAGTGTCGGGGATTTCCTGAAGACAGGAGAAGCTTATGGGATATATGAACGCATCCTGGATATGGTCTGCGATTGCGCCCACACGGATTATGCAAGAAATAAAATGCGCCTGTATTTCCCTTATCCCTCCAACAAGAAAGATAAAATCATCAGGCAGCAGGAAAAAATAGCATGGGCCATCGGAATTGCAGGAAAATTAGAGGAAAAAGAACTCGCCTCTTCTTTATCCAGGATAAAGCCAATAAAAACAAATTATAGTATCCCTGTAATAAGGGATCGGATAATTATTGTGTCCACGCCTCAGGAATTTGAGGCTGCAAAGAATTTTCCGGTTTCTGTGCAACTGGTCACAGATGCAAGGGAGGGCGTTGATGTATCAAAGGGTTATTCTCATGTTTTTCTAAGCAGTGCCTTTGCAGGATTTGATTTTCCCGAAGATATCGATATTGACCTAATCGACATAAAACGGATTGAAACATGGCAGGTGGCCCCTGAAAAGGAGCTTTCTTTATTTGTAAAAAATCTTGAGTCAATCAATAGCGCAATCTCAGTTTTCAATATCATCAGGCTGCATAATGCGGATTTTTACAGCAGGATAACTGATGAAGATGTGAAACGCCTGTCTCTGGGATTATCGAAAATATCTCCGGTATCGGGATTAAGAAGCGGGATAGACAGCGAGATAGATAGATGCCAGTCTATATATGACAGGCTGAATGAAGTAATTTCAGGGGAAGAGAAAAAAGCGAATCATGAATTTGGTACTCTCATTGAAAAAAGCTCGGTCACTATCAAAGGTTTTGACCTGCTGACCGCAATGGACGGGAGCGTCAATAGGCTTTTTGAGAAAGAGATAAAAGAAAAATATGACACTGTAACAGCCAATGCTACCCGTGAAATATCTGAGATGCTGAAGTTGAATCCCGTTGAGTTCCAGCTTGCAAATAATTTCTTTGGAGATGAAATATCACATCCCATAAAGGTCGATTCCCGCCGTGTTGAAGGATTGAAAAACCATCTGCTCCGGGCCATCAGCTCAAGGAAGCTTTTACTCTTAAAAGACAGCGCAAGAGAGCTTTCAGGATTAAAGGAAACTGCGACTGATATAGTCCGCGGGGTTCTTGACTTTGATGTGGATTATGCAATTGGGTGCTTTGCCCGCAAATTCGCTCTCAGCCTGCCCGGCATCCAGAATAAAACAGGCATAGGATTTGAAGGAGGCACTAATCTTTTTCTTGAATCGCCTGTCCCTATCAATTATACTGTCGGCCTTTGCGGGTTTAATTCAGGGATGAGCAGGCTTAAAGATGCACGCGTTGTCCTTTTAAGCGGTGTGAATTCAGGAGGAAAGACCTCTACTATTGAGCTCCTTGCACAGGTTATCATTCTTTCCCACATGGGCTTCCCTGTGCCTGCAAAAAAATGCGAAATCGGATTGGTAGATGAATTCTTCTATTTCGGGAAGTCAAAAGGCACAATGGATGCCGGGGCTTTTGAGAGCACTATCAGGGACTTCTCCGCAGTGGCAAATAAGAATAAAAAAATTGTCCTTGCTGATGAAATGGAATCAATCACAGAGCCAGGAGCATCTGCAAAGATAATCTCAGGTATTCTTGAAGAACTTCTCGATAATAACGGGCTTGGCGTTTTCGTGAGCCACCTGGCAGAATCAATACTCAAGAATACGGATTATGAAATACGCATTGACGGGATCGAGGCAAAAGGCCTTGATGAGAACTTAAACCTGATAGTTGACAGGAATCCGCGTTATAATTACCTTGCCCGCAGCACGCCTGAGCTTATTGTTGAGCGTCTTGCGCGCAAGTACACAGATAACGGGTTCTACAGCAGGTTATTGAAAAAATTCAAATAGACATTTTTCCATCGGCGGTTACTTGTGAAAGTTATATATAGAATTAATAAGACTAAATTGTATTATGTTCAAGAGGGTACTTGTTTTGGTGAAAGCAACAAAAGGGTCAGAAAGAGCTATCGAAGTTGCATGCGACCTTACATCGCAGCTTGGCGGAACTGTACATTTGATAGCCGTGGATTTTGATGGGAATGCGGATAAGACCGGGCCAGAGGTGCTGGAGAAAGCCGCTAATACCTGCAACAGCAAAGGAATCAATGCTACTTATTCCATGCACAGGGCAAATAGCAAAGAAGATGTTGCCGCAACCATTGCTGCTATATCAGCCGGCTACGATCTTATCGTTATGGGACACTGCCGGTATAAAAAGATATACAGGTTCCTTCATTACAGCCTGGCCGAGGATCTTATAACGCTTGCTGCATGTCCCGTCATAGTAGCGGCTATCGACTGTCCTGAGAAAAATGTAATTTAGGATGTTAAAGTTTTAACGGCATTATAATTTTTCAATGGCGTTATAATATATCACGCCGTTTAAAATATAAATATATATAACGTATTAAATGATGTGATATGTAAAATAAAAGGGTGAAGAGACTGAGATTCGGTCAACATCCGGATTTTACAATCACAAAAAAGCCCAAAAAGGAGAAATCAGGCAGGTCTTATCAAAAAACCTGCCCTGATTTTTTATGCTGTAAAAGCATCGCTGAACCGTAAATAATAGCAGGGACAGCCCCTATTGCTGTGCATGTTTCAAGAGGAACACCTTTTGACGTTATATCAAGATGATAATGTGCCATATCAAATAATTCCTGGGGAAGGCCTTTGTGCCCAAGTCCTATAAGAAAAAGAAAAGACTTCTTATTCCTGACAAATTCCGCCAGGTCTTTGGGATTAATTTGTTTCTCTTTTGAAGGATGTGATGTTGTCACAACTATCGAGCCGAACTGGGGCTGGAACCCTTTTTCAGGCAGGTCAAAAACAAAAAACCTGCCTGATGCGAATAATTCCTCAAGATACCTTCCAGAGCCCCCTATAGTTGTTTTATCTTTAACGAAACTCACAAGTTCTTCTGCACTCATCCTGAAAGGGTAATCAAAAAGCGCAAGATTGAACCCGAAAGCAAATGCAACGGGCGCCGCTCTTGCAATGCTCCTGTAATGGGCTTCGTGTACCTTTATTTTATCATAGGTATTAACAAGCCCGATGGTCAGCATAACATCCCAAAAAAGTTAAATGTCAAGGTATGTGTACTGGTACATAACGGATTTATAATTTTTCAATATATCTTCTGCATCTGATTTGGATAACCTGTTTTCCCGCAGGGCCTGAGTAATCTCGGATTCAAACGCTGCCAGGAGCGCACTTGTATTATATTTGACATACCCAAGTGTGTCGCAATTCCTGTCCCCATCCACGCTATGCTTTATGTGCCATTCGCTCCTGTCATCCACAATAATATGGACCTCGTTCGCAGATCCGAATAAATTGTGATAATCCCCTATGGTATCCTGGTATGCTCCAAGCAGCAGGATGGCCAGGTAATAAGAGCTATTATTGAGGTCGTGGAGTTCAAGTATTTCCTTGACATCCTTTAAATCCACGAACTTATCGATCTCGCCATCCGAATCGCAGGTAATATCCACAATAGTTCCATATTCCGTGGGTTTTTCGTTTGCCCTGTTCAGGGGAACTACAGGAAACAGTTGTTTTATTGCCCAGAAATCAGGGATTGACTGGAAAATCGAAAAATTGCCGATATACTTTTTTGACAGGAGTTTATTCAGGTCGTCGAAGTCATCTGATTTATTCCCGGATTCCCTGGCAAAAGCAGAAGCTTTTTCACATATGCGCCAGAAAAGGAGTTCTCCCTTGGATTTATCTTCAAGTTCAAGCTCGCCGAGATTGAAAAGGGAAAGAAGCTCCTCACGATGCTGGAGTGCGTCGTGATAGTATTCTACATAATTCTTGATGTTTATCTCCTTTAGCCCGTCATACAGGTCCTTTATTATATGGGGCTCATTTCCAAGTATCTCGATCTGATCCTTATGGTTGCCGTTCTTGTTTCCCTTAATATTTATGACCAGCACCGAATGATATGCAGCTATTGCGCGCCCGCTTTCAGACAATATTACAGGATGCGGGACGTTTTCCTCGTCACAAACTTCCTTGAGTGAGTACACAACGTTGTTCGCGTATTCCTGGATGGTGTAATTGGCGCTCGCCTCTGAGGATGTCTTGCTCCCGTCATAATCTATCCCAAGACCGCCGCCGATGTTGAAATATCTGATATCTATATGCTTGTTCCTTATCTTTGCATATACCCTTGCAGCCTCTTTTACTGCTTTTTGTATTCTCCTTATCTCGGTTATCTGGGAGCCAATATGGAAATGAAGCATCTGCAACTGCGGAAGCATTTCATACTCCGCTATAATCCTGACACAGTCCAGCATTTCTGAAGTTGTAAGACCGAACTTTGAGGACTCACCCCCTGATTCCGCCCATTTCCCGCTACCTTTTGAATACAGTTTTGCCCTTATGCCGATAAGGGGTTTTACATTCATCTGTCTTGAAAGTTCCAGTAACCGTGTTGTTTCATTAAACTCATCAATGACAATGACAACTTTATTCTTTAATTTAATAGCATTCAATGCCATCTTGAGATATTCATCATCCTTAAAGCCATTACAAATTAAAAGGGCATCAGGGCTTAGTTCAATTGAAAGGGCTGCAAGTAATTCCGCTTTTGTGCCAACCTCAAGCCCCATGTTATATTTTTTCCCGGATTTGATGATCTCCTCGATGACTTCTTTTCTCTGGTTCACTTTCATCGGGAATACACCCTGGTAAACGCTGTTATATTTATACTCGGAGATTGAACCTGAAAATGCACCGTTCAACTCCTTTATCTGAGCTTCAAGTATTTGCGGGAACCTGAATAATATCGGAAATTTGATTTTCTTGTTGGAAAGGGTATCGACCACATTCTTTAGATCAACGATCTCAGCATCTTTTTTCGTGGGTTTGACAACCAAATTACCATTTCTATTAAAAGAGAAGTATCCATTACCCCAGCGTTCAATACCATACAGGTCAATTGCATCTTCGATTTTCCACATTTAAGTTAATAATCACGTCCTTCGAAATAATCCAAACAAACTATACTTGATTACGTTTAAAGGTTTCCGTTGGAGTTCCGCCTTCCTTTCTGTCCGATATATAATGACTCTACCCGTTCAATAGTATCCGCATCTCCCGGCGATTTATCGGTTCTTACATGGACCAGCCTTGGAAAACGCAGGGCATATCCGGATTCATAATTCGGGCTTTTTTGTATTTCCTCAAAAGCAACTTCAAATACTATCCTGGGTTCAAGCTCGACATGTATACCTTCTTCTGAAATTACAAGTTCTTTGAATGTTTTCGTTAGTTCTGTAAGCTGTTCATCAGTTATGCCTGTTGCGACTCTTCCTATAGGAAGAAAAGTATCGGTGTCCGGATCACGGCAGGCCAGTAAGTACGAACCGATTAGATTTGCTCTTCTTCCTTCCCCCCATTCCCCCCCGATGACGATGAGATCAAGCGTTTCCATAATCGGCTTTAATTTAAGCCAGTTTTTTCCTCTTTTTCCGGGGATATAAGATGACCCGGGATTCTTTAGCATTACTCCTTCATGGCCTGCCATAAGAGCTTCTTTATATATATTTTCAACAATGGATATGTCATCGGTCACGACCTGTACTGCAATAATGCCTTTATCACATACTTCTTCAAGCTTTTTACGCCGCCAGGATAGGGGATGATCGATAAGACTCTCATTATTAAGATACAATATATCGAAAAGGTTAAGGAACAAGGGGATCTCAATGGCTGTGGCTGATACCTCATATTTCCGCCTGAAACGCCTGAGTATCTCCTGAAATGCCATCGGCTTTTTATCTTTCCCCAGGGCAATGGCTTCCCCATCAAGAATGGCATTTTCAGCAAACACGTTCGCCTTTACGGATTTAACGATATCAGGTAACGAGGATGTGACATTCTCAAGCCTGCGTGAATAGATAGTCACTTCTTTCCCGTTCTTATGTATCTGGACGCGCGCACCGTCGAATTTCCATTCCACAGCCACACTCCTCATTTCCCCTATTGCCTCTTTTATACCCGGGGTGACCTGGGAGAGCATCATTTTAAGAGGCCTTCCAAGAATGATCCCAAGCTCATTAAGACCTTTTTCCCCTTCTTTTTTCCCTGTGGATGCCACAAGCCCGAAATCGTTTGTAATCATAATTCCCCGTTCAACCAGCCCGGAAGATACATTAAAAGCCTCTGCGATTGCATCCCTCACTATTCCTTCACCAACCCCTATGCGTAATTCTTCGATCGATAAACGCGCAAGATAAACAATTTCTACAGGTTTTGCAGACCCGAATAAAGATTGAAGAACCTTTACTTTTGTATCCTGCGAGCCTTTCCCTGTAAGCTGGGCAATCCTCCGGAATCTTAGATATACTTCACTTATCGTAAGTTCCTCTTCTGTAAAAAAGTTCGACTGCACTTTTCCGGATAGCGCTTTTTCAGCCGCCAGCCCCACATCTCCCGTATCCCTGACAAATTCCTTGATGCGTTTTATTGGAAGACAGGATGCCCTGGCGATAGCAGAATATAGAAGGTTTGGTCCTATTCCCAGTTCTTTTTCACTCCATACCGGGAATACGCGCCCCATGATAAAACGGGTTACAATATCAAGTTCTTCATCATCCACCTCCTTGAAGAACCCTGCTACAACTGAGGTTATTTCAAGAGAACTCGAAGTATTTTCGATCTTTGTACAGACCTTTGCAAGCTCTTCAAAAGATGTCAAGAAAAAAATAGAAAAGGGTTTTCACCCTTTTAATTACTTGGTTGCGTTGGTAAGCGCCGCTTCATGGATCTTTTCAATATCCGTGCCATGGCAATTTGTACAGTATTTGGTTCTTGACAGATGTATCGTTATCAAGTCACCATTACTGGGCTGAAGGGAATTAGGCGGTGCTGCATGGCATTGTTCGCAAACGCTATAATGACCCGGACTTTCTCCTTTCTCAACTGTTGGAACCCTTATATTGGGTGGCAGGCCGTGGCAGGTCGCACATTCAAGATTTACCGTACCTGTACCGATATGGATGTTATGTACCTGGCTGCCGTGGCAGTTTATGCATAGTTTTCCGCCGTTGATATGTGGCTTGAGGTCCTGAGCATTCTTATGGCATAATTCGCATTTGATGGTCGCTGCCTGTACCGGCGCTGTCGCTGCTGGCGTAGCTGCCGGGGCGGCTGTTGCGGTTTCGCCTGGTATCGGAGTCGTCCCCGTCTCTGCCTCTCCTGGAGTGGCAGTGGGTGTCGGATTTTCAGTAGTTACCTTTGAAAAACCTCCCATGACGTAGTACCCTCCGGCTGCTACAATTACAAGAGCAATTATGATCGCGATGTATATTGGAACCTTCGAATCCTTTCCATTCATTCGATATCACCTTCGCTAAATAGGGTTCTATACCGTTTTAAATGTTTTGGTATTGTTTTAGTAAGTACCAAAATATCCGCAGTTATCTTTAATATATTTACAATATATTCCAGTGTTATGCATTGTGAAAAATTCGCGGGTAAAATTGACAGCTATAAAAAAATAAGGAAACAGAAAAAACTTTTTGGTACTTTTGGTTTCCGTAGTGTCGTAAATGAAGGAATCGGGGCTGAAAAGGCAAAGCGTGTTGGTGCATCGCTTGCAATCTACCTTGGGGAAGGAAAAACCGTGGCAATTGGAAAAGACCCGAGGATCTCTTCTGATATGCTTGAGGAAGCTCTAATAGACGGTTTAATAGAAAATGGGTGTAATGCACTTACACTGGGAATTATCACACCCAATACTTTGTCGCTTGAAGTTGGAAGACAGGCAGATGCAGGAGTTATGATCACGGCTTCGCATAATCCGCCTGAATATAACGGTATCAAATGCCTGAGCAAAAGAGGGATGGGTTTCTCACCCGAAGAAGACCTCGCTCTTGAGAAAATTTATTTTGGCGATTTGAAAGAAGGCGCCAGGAAAGGGAAAAAAATTGTTGATCGCGGTGCAAGTGATAGATACCGTGATCATATAGTCCGGTATATCACAGAACTCTTCCCTGTAAAGCCGATAAATATCGTAGTTGACGGCGGGGGCGGTTCTGCATCAACCGTGACGCCGGAAACACTTGAAAGATTGGGTCACAAAGTGATAAGGTTCAATTGCAAATACGATGGCATGTTCAGGGAGAGAAATCCTGAGCCTACGGATGCTAACCTTGAAAAACTCAAAAATCTGGTAAGATCTGAAAATGCCGATATGGGCGTGGCCCATGATGGCGATGGTGACAGGACCGCTTTTATTGACGAAGAGGGAAAATTCATCCAGGGGGATGTTACTGCTGCAATAATTGCTGACCATGTACTGCAGCAATGTAAAGACAGGGAAAAGAAAATTGCAGTTACGGTAGCGTTCTCAGATATCATTGAGCATGTCGCCTCTACTCTGGGTGCTGAAGTTGTCTACACCCCTGTGGGCGAGCCGTACCTGGCGCAGGCAAAAGTGTTATGCGGCGCGCAGGTCGGGCTTGAAGAGCATGGCTCTGTTCTTCTTGAGTGGAGCAGAGAGGGCCCGATGCTTGCAGGTGTAATGGCCGGAATATTATCTAAGGAGAGTATGAGCTTATCAGAACTTGTTGCTTCATATCCCAGGTATCATCAGATAAAGGATGCAAAGACCATGCCGACAGATACTGATACGGATACGATACTGGATAAGTTAAAAGCAGAGATCCCGCAGGATTACGAGAAGACATCTGATATGGATGGCGTGCGCGTTGATTACTCAGATGGATGGTTCCTTGTGAGGGCAAGCGGGACAGAACCTAAGGTCAGGGTTTTTTCAGAGGCTAAGACTAAAGAAAGGGCAAAGAGGCTTAACCGTATTGCGATGGAAGGGCTGGAAAGGGCGATAACTACAGCAGAACAAGGATAGTTTTTAATATCCGCTGTTCTTAGAAGAAGCAGATTCAGGGATATTATGCAAGCAGAAGAATATGATAAAGTCCGGGTGGAAATAAAGGGTATAGCATATGAAGGGACTCTCATGCCTTCACAGACAGACAGTATTGTCCTGAAATTGAAAAACGGATACAATATCGGGATAAAACACGAATTTGCAACTATAACCCTTCTTGAAAAAAAAGATGAAACAAACAAACTCAAAGATACAGTTAGTGCTGAAAAAAGAAAAAACGAAAAACTGCCCAGGATATCCATACTCTCAACCGGCGGCACGATCGCAAGCAAAATTGATTACCGCACAGGTGCTGTGACTTCGCAATTCTCGGCTGAGGACATCCTTTTGGCGATACCCGAACTTGAAGAAATAGCCAATTATAATTGCCGTATGATCTACAGCATCCTGAGCGAGAACATGCGCCCGTCCTACTGGGTTGAACTTGCGCGCGCAGTTTATGAGGAGATAAAAAACGGCGCCGAGGGCATAATCATCACTCATGGCACAGATACCATGATGTACACGGCAACAGCACTTTCTTTTATGATTGAGACACCTGTACCTGTAGTACTTGTGGGTTCGCAGAGAAGCGCCGACAGGCCAAGCAGCGATAATGCGATGAACGCGATATGCGCCGCAGTAGTTGCTACAAGCGATATAGCCGAAGTCTGTGTTGTTATGCACGGCGGGACAAGCGACGAGTTCTGCCATATCCACAGGGGAACAAAGGTACGCAAAATGCATACTTCAAGGAGGGATGCTTTCCAGTCCATTAATTCAAAACCAATCGGGCGTATCGAATATCCTTCGCGTGAGATAAAAATGCTTTCTTCCTATGTGAAGCGGGGGGAGAAAAAACTTGCTCTTCATGACAGGATCGAGCCGAAATGCGCTCTGATAAAATACGCCACAGGAGCAAGCAATGAGTCACTCCTGTTCCATGTGGGTTCAGGATATAAAGGGATCGTGCTAGAAGGCACTGGTCTTGGTCATGTTTCTACAGAATGGATACCTCTTATTAAAACTGCTACAGATGCGGGGATACCGGTGATTTTGACCTCACAGTGTATCAACGGGAGAGTATGTGACCGCGTTTATGATACTGGCAGGGATATTTTAAAAGCAGGTGCTATCGAAGGTGAGGATATGCTGCCTGAAGTGGCTCTTGTAAAACTTATGTGGGCTCTTGGGGAGTCAAAAGATATCGAAAAAGTAAATAATACGATGCGGGCGAATATAGCAGGCGAGATTACGCGCAGTACCTGTCTATGATGATGATAATACTAATTATTATATATACCATATAATATATGCGTAAATATTAAATACTAGTAAACCCATTATTAATAATGTAGTAAGATTAGGTGTCTAACGCCTTTAGTACCCTCAGTCTCCTTCGACCCATCGTTTTAATAGGCACCTGATCTTTACTCCTATTTTCGAATTACTAAATATAAAAAGTCAATTTATTTTGCATTTGTTTTATTCAATTTAAAAAAATAAGATTGCAATTATAAAATTAATTTATATAGTACAACAAATAACCGATAATAGAGGCAAAAATAAAAAATAATTGGTGTTTCCTTACACCAATTTCTTTATGGGATGCGATTCTGCAAGTACGCTCAGTCCAAGATCTTTTGCAGTCTCTCCCATCATTATATCAACCATTGCTACAGCAGGGAACACTTTCTTGACGTTCTCTATGGGGCCGTACAGGAGGAAATTAGCGCCCATTATCTGCGCAACGAGGTTCGTGCCTATGTCCACAGGAGGCCATGACTCTGTCTTTGCATCGGGGTCTGTTTTCTTGTACTTTTTCATCCAGTCCCATGCCGAGGCCATGTTATGGAAACCTCCTCCAGCCGGAAGCCCAAGCCTTCCCTTGATAGCAAGAACGGATCTGATCGTAGCTCCAGCGCCGGCTCCAAGAGGGGTTGCAGCCACGTCTATCAGGGGTCTTGTAATCCCTACATCCTTTGCGACATCAAGCATACCCTTTGCCTGTCCTGTGCCTCCTTTCTCAAGAATTTCCAGTTTGCCTTCCACGCTCGGATTTGTTGCATTGAATGCCAGGATAATGGCCGATGTAAGCTTGCTCTCTTTGAGAGCTTTGATCTCTTCAGCGCCTATGCTGGCATTAATGGAGTTATGTATTGCCCGTTTTTCAACTCCTATCTCATGGGCGTATCTTGCGGCCGCCGCTCTTGTGGCGCCATCGGATGAATCCACAAGAAACGGTATGTCATCGCAGACTTCTATGAACCAGTCGATGTATTTCTTTATTGCTTCAGGGGTTTCTCCCACGAGCTGGTTGAAATAAGGATTTCCAGTCGTGTCTCCCATCACTTCCTGTGTGTTCCACAATTTCTCAGCAGCAGCCTTATCGAAAATACCCTTGTCTTCATCAGATACGATCTTGTGTTTTAAATAGAACATCGTACTGACGAGTACTGTTGGGTATTCTCCCGGCTGTCCGCCGACTTTTATTTTGCCGAATTCAAATACTTCTTGTTTCTTATCATATCTAAACATCTTAGCACCTCATTTAAATAACGCGTCCTGCAGGAATGCCTGTAATCTCGGTAGCACTGGCGAGAGGATTAACAATAAATATATGAGGATTATCATCAACGCAGTGCATATTCCATACAGAATACCAATATCTCTTCCAAGTTTTTTTCCGTACCTCTGGTGTATTTCCGAATTTGTAAACTCGATTTTTTCCTCGATCTCGTTCAATTTCAGGACAATATTCTTGTAGTCTTCAGGATCTACTATTACTGTTGGGACTTTATCTGCCATTTATATCCCTCCTGTTAAGACCACAGGCACAAGAACCAGGAGCAAAACTGCCACAATGCCTATAGAGATCCCTATTACTCCTGTTGCCCCGACACCTGATTCAAGTTTCTGGTTCCTGGCAATGAGCTGGCCCCTGTAGCGGATATCTTCCACAAGGGATTCTATTGTTGCCATCGATGGGGCTACTACCGTGGGTACGCCTTTACCATATTCGTATTCTTCTGCCATTTACGCACCTCCGAAAACTACTATTCCAAGAATGGTCAGTCCTACCACAAGGCCAATCATTATACCTTCGATTTTTCCTGCATAGATTCCTGACATGAGCTTGTTCAGATTACCGATTTCCACGGTCTGGTGCTGGATTCCCTTTATCCTTGCCTGGATAGTGGCGATTTCGGCAGACATGGGCTTGATGCCTCCGGCTTCTGCAGCTTCTTCTTTCTCGCCGACCGAGATTATCATGGGTTCGCCTTCAAAGGCTCCAGGGTCTTTTGCTGCAAGCTCTTTTACCTTGGAGACAATAGCACCTTCATCCTCGGTGCCGATCATTTCTACTACCTGGATCTGGGCCTGGAATCTCTTTATTGAATCATCTGGCAGGTTTTCAATATAAGGTATAGCTCCAGTCGAGCCGACAATCCTGTTATCCTTGATGCCGTTCTTGTGGAGCATTATTATTGCTTCACCTGAGATATGTCCTTTGACTTCGGCACCTGTTACGAGCAGGAAGCGTATATTGGGGTTGGAGATAATATTGGCCACTATCTTTTCTATACCAAGGTTTTCTGTTTTATGCGGTCCCGTAATCGCAGCGCCCGCAGCAAGTTGCCCGGCACCTTTAACATGTGAACCGCATGTTGTTACAGCTACAGGATTTTCTGGATTTCCCGCTTCATATTCACCTTTTATAACAGGCCATCCTGCTGCTGGTTTTACTTTATTTGCCATTTACATCACTCCAAGCTTCAAAATTCCTGATACCTTCAACAATATCAAAAACAAGAAGGCTATTATAAAACCTATTATCGCTCCGTAGAATACGTTGGTGACTATTCCCGCGTTGTATGAAGCATTTTCTCGGCCAGGGAACATACTTAACAATGGGGATTTGGGTTCGAGCTGGTTCATCATATCTGTTACGATCTTATCCAGTTCATCAAGCTGCGTACTTACACCATCCAGTGAATACTCCACAACATCTTCCCGTTCTTCTGCTATTATTCCTGTTGCCGGGTTATATATAAGGTGAAGTTCAGGGGCTACTCTTATATGACTCATTTTTATGCCTCCGTCTTCGGAATCAGACCTGTCCCGACCACTGCCGCAGAATCCTTGTAGACCTCATCCCAGAATTTCTTGTAGAAGATAAGCCACAGGATTATTCCAAGGATTAACGTAATAACTCCTGATGTACCAAGGGTCATGATCGCGGCTATGCCCATTATGGCCATTGTGATAGCACCTGTGGAGCCCGCAAGATACAGCAGTCTTTTCTGCCTTTCATCAGGCCCGAGGCAGGCGTTGAACGGGTGCAGCATCGCCATTGCGCCTACCCAGAAAACCGCCAGCATTACGCCGTTGTCAAAAACCATGGCAATAATGTTACTGAACTCAAAATTCCCGGCTACTGCCACACTAAAACCAATAATTACAAGTGAACCTGCAGCCGCTATTTCAGTCATGCACCGGATCATTACCGGGATTTTCATTTTTATTACGTTCTGGGCAAACCAGCCTATTATGAAGCCGATTACCGATGCTGTTATTAAAGCAACTACAGGGCCCGCCATAGTGGCTCCGGGAAAAGCAGTTACTATTGCCAGACCGAACATGGCTGCCACGATGCCCATTCCCATGGCTATCTGTCCGATGGACGGGACACCTGTGCCAAGACCGTACTTGGCCACGCGCCTTACCGCTTCAGCGCTCCATATAACTGCACATATCGCCCCAAGTGCTCCTAACGTGGGGGTGTAAGGCGGGAAAAGGGGTGATACGTATATTCCAACCAGTCCTCCGATGATTCCGAATAACGCCAGGTTATTCGGGGATATTTCTTTTATGTCGCTCATAATAATCCCCCTCCGATAAATACAGCAACTACTCCGCAAATCAGGCTCACGATAAAGCTTGTAACCGCATCCTTGGGAAGAACGCGCCTGAACTTGGGGTCATGGAACCCTTCGATGGTTCCGCCCACGCCATATGAAGGAATGACGGCATTAACGTAGAAAACTCCCATTGTGAACACGCCAGCCACAGCGGCTGCACTTGTGCCTATCAACGCGCTCTGGCTATACAGTTGCACAAGGACAAAATAAATCAAACCTCCGCCCGCGCCGCCAAGCGCAGCACCTATTATGCCGCTGACAAAGCAGACTGTCGGGAGACCCTGTCCCTGTGTTCCCTTTGACATGTAAAGGTCCTGGCGCGCCCCTGTGAACGGATCTTTTTTTATCTGGGCTGAGGCGAACGGTACACCGACGCCATATGCATATATCAGACTGCCCGCAAACATCGTGCTTGCAATCATTATCATTGAACCCATCGCCCCGGCCGCAAGTACCAGGGCCATTGAAGCCGCAGGTTCGTTAGCATACATATAGCTCGCTGTTATCAGGCCCACAAGACCAGAGCCTGCTGCAAGTTCCACAGTTCCTGTACCGATACCAGTGGCCTGCGCCATTGCCGCAGGCGCACCACCCACAGGAATAAAGTGTACCGCAATGCAGACAAGAGTCCCGCTTATTGCTATCAGAAGAACATTCATAATCAAAGTCGGATCAAGTGCTACCATTTTTCAACGACCTCCTTTTTAATCCTGTTAATGTGTATGTGCAACGGCAACAGCCTCCTTTTCATTTTTCTCTTCTTTATACGGGCCGTATGCGTTCTTTACCTGGTATTCTATCAGCCTATTCAATACTACAAAGACCGCCACAATAGCAATGCCAACACCAATTGCGGCCCATGTGTATCCCCATATGGTAGTTGGCCAGCTTGAGAAGAAAACCGTCAGGCCAAGACCTATACCTGTTGCTGGTCCCCCGAACTTTGCGCAGAACCAGACATTGTCGATGCTGTTTCGAAGACCCGACTCGGCTCTCCTTACGATGCGCCCTGAAAGAGCAGTGTTAAGACCGCATCCGAATTCACGGTTCTGGAATTCCCTCTCTCCGCCATAGTGCACATCGCCGACAGAGGAACCGATGGCGCCGACGGATATTCCCCATATCAGGGCCAGGAATGGGATTGTGAATGGATATCCAAGCAGAGTATACTGAATATATGCTATTGCAACAAGACAAAATGCGACTATAAAATTATGCGCTATGATAGAAGGTGTTGTGTACCTCATAATATCCATATACAACGGCTGCTTGAACCTGGTCTGGCTGGCAACCCTGCCTGCATATGAGGTGGTTGCAAAAATGCCGTATATGACAGCAGCTACAAAAGCGCCTATTACTATCGCTATCAATGGAAAGAACTTGGCATCCAGAAGCACTGTTGCCACTATACCGCCTGTAACTGCCGAGAGGCCGTTGCTGATAGGCTCTCCTGAAATAGCTTTGTTATATATTCTGTGCAGAAAATTCATCTGAGGTGCTAATTGTACCTGGGAGTTGGGATTGCTCTGGGAACCCACATCGGATTCTAAATCCTCAAGGCATCCCGCAATAGTAGCAAGCGCTCCCATAAGTGCCAAAATAGCCATACTCATGGTTAAGTCTAATACCATTTATTTTTCCTCCTTTTTATAACTAAAATATCACCATTAAAAACTACAATGGACTGCTTTTTACGGACTACCTTATTATACATTATAAATCTTTCCTTTTGATATTGTATATGCGAATGGTTATTCCATTTTTCTGGCAGCAAGCTCGATAGCCTCAAAAAGACTGTCTCTTGGTATGATAGTGGTGACAGGTATTTGCAGCACCTTTTCGATAGTGGAGCTGACAATCGGTGCGCATACTACAGCTTTTGCGCCGTCTCTCTCGGCTTTTATCGCGGCTACGATGGCTTCTTCCATCGAGGTTGCGGAATATTCCCTTATCGTAAGAAGTCTGTCCCTTACTTTGAGTTTCTTCTCCGTAATGATATCAAGCACCGGGCGGGCTGCTATGACTGCGATGAAACCGGATTTTCCATTTCCTTGCGGTTTTTCCTTTCCCTCCATTTTCCGCAAAAACGATACGATTTGCCTGAGGGTCTTGATATTCGGTTCGCGATCTCCTGATATCAATTTGTATATAGTGCTTGCCGGGATGCCGGACTTTTCACCGAATTCAACTGCGGTCATGCGCAGTTCATCTTTTATTATCCCTGCGAATTCCTTGATAAACATCTCATTCGATTCTACTGCTGCTTTTATCAGATTATCTATAGTCATTTTTTACCACTGGTTTGAAACAATTCGGGAAATAAGCCGGAAATAGGAGACGGGGGCGTGGCTGCACCCCTGTTTTCCAGATAGAATTGTTTGATGGATTTGAGAGATATGCCATCTGCATGCCTGAATGCCATCTATCATAATTAATTGTTAAAATTTGAGTCGATATTTAAGTCTTTCCGTTAAAAATATGATTTTTTCCTAAATAGTATAATTCATTCCTTATTGGGATAATAAAGCGATTGCCATAATACTTTTGTCCATGATTCTTTCAACCGATACCGTTTTATAATACCACTCACAAATAAAAACAATATTATTACTGAAATAAAGAGAAAGATAAGCGGGAAGGGGAGTGGGTGGTATTGTAAGAAATGAACCCGCTTATCTTGTTCGTTATGTGACGAACATTATTCTTTTTAGCGGCTCTTACTTAAATAACTTTCGTTAACTTCAATCACCAATTTAACCTGTACAGCCTCTTTCTTGGAACGGGAATCGCCAGATTTATGATTAACCCTTGCATCTACTGTCTTCATGCAGCACGAAATCATGTACAGCCCGTCGTACACCCTTCTTGAGGTCAAACTGGAGGCCGGGGAACGTATAGAAGCAGAAGCAGGAGCAATGGTATATATGTCACCAGGTATCGAAATAGCAACAAAGGCAAAAGGCGGCGTGTTCGGGGCGCTCACCCGCGGTTTACTGGGCGGTGAGTCCTTTTTCACCAATACTTTTACCGCAAGCTCAAAAGGCACACTGGGGCTCGCTCCACCTTATCAGGGAGACATAAAACACCACAGGCTCAATGGCGGGACGCTTTTTATCCAGAGCGGCAGCTACATGGCATCATCCCCCGAACTGAGCCTTGATACCAAATGGGGTGGAGCGAAATCATTTTTCTCACGGGAAGGATTATTTCTCCTCAGGATGAGTGGTGCGGGAGATGCATTCATTTCAAGTTTTGGCGCCATACATGAAGTCAATTTAAATAACGAGAGTTTTACAATTGACACTGGCCATATGGTGGCTTTTACCGAAGGTCTGGATTACAGCGTTAAGAGAATAGGCGGTTTCAAATCAACCATATTCAGCGGAGAAGGCCTTGTGGCAGAGTTCAAAGGAACAGGTACTCTTTACCTGCAAACAAGAAGCATGAATTCATTCATTGACTGGCTTATGCCTTTCCTGCCAAAGAGCGCATAGGTTACGTTCAATAGCATCGGCACTATATTCGGTAGTCTTAAATCACGCCAGCACAATGGAGTAGGCGTGAGCCATACTGATGTAATATTAGTAAGATACGACGAGATAGCCCTGAAAAGCAAGAATGTCAGGTCAAGATACGAACAGATACTTGTAAAGAACATAAAATCAATGCTAAATGCAGATGGTTGTTCATACTTCCGGATCAGCAAGGAAATGGGTCGTATATTTATACACTCTGACGATGAAAACGTTGTAAAAAGCGCAGCAAAGGTCTTTGGGGTGGTTTCCGTGAGCCCTGCGTATACATGCGAGCCTACACTGGAATCGGCCGCAGGGTTATGCGCAGACCTGGGAAGCAGTATTATCAGGGAAGGCCAGTCCTTTGCAATAAGGGCGCGCAGGGCCGGGAACCATAGTTTCACCTCCCGCGATATTGGCATTGCCTGCGGAGATGCTGTTTTTAAAAATATCAGCACCAGGGTAGATCTTGATGAGCCTGATGTTGAAATTTTCGTGGAGATCAGGCAGGAAAAGGCTTATGTCTTCACGGAATCCGTAAAAGGTGTTGGCGGCCTGCCCATGGGAACCCAGGGCAAGATGGTAGCGCTGATCTCAGGAGGCATAGATTCGCCTGTTGCAGCCTGGTTAATAATGAAACGCGGATGCGAGATAGTCCCTCTGTACCTTAATAATGAGCCTTTTTCTGATGAGACTACCCGCCAGAGGGCGATGGCATGTATCGATGTCCTCCAGAAATGGTCGCCGCAGAAGAAATTTACAGTATATGAAGCACCGCATGGTGAAAATCTCCTTGCTTTCCTTGAGAATTGCGATAACAGGCTGAACTGCGTATTATGCAGGCGGATGATGTATAGGATAGCAGAACAGATATTAAAGCTTGAAGGCGCTCACGGCATCATAACGGGTTCTTCTCTCGGACAGGTTGCATCACAGACATCGCAGAACATGCTTGCAGAGATGTATGGCATGGAATACCCGATTTACCATCCCCTCATAGGTCTTGATAAGCTTGAGATAACCGATATCGCAAGAAAGATAGGCACGCTTGGGCCTTCGACAAAGCCCACTACCTGCTGCATGGCAGTCCCGGAATATCCCTCAACTGCAGCAAAGCCGCAGGAAGTGCTGGATGCAGAGAAGCTTATAGATGTTCCTTCTCTTGTGGATACAATGGTTAAAAACATTAAAAAGTTCTCTTAATAAATCCCGCGATTTTAGGTATAAATATTAAAAATAATAAATACAGTGCTTCAAATCCGGGCGTCTCTTTTGGCGATTTCCCGCGCCATTGCTTTATCTCTTCCACCATCTCCTCAGGACCAAGGTAACCAATATGCCTTCCAATTTCTTTCCCTTGCGGATCAAGAAATACGACCGTGGGATAATAGGCTACACCGTATTTTGTCTCAATATCGATCCTTTTCTGTGTATCAACCTTGATAGCGATGAAATCTGACATCTCGGAAATCACCCGTGGATCGGGGTAAGTCCCCTGTTCCATAGCTACGCACGGGCCGCACCAGTCGGCATAAAAGTCAATAATAGCAGGCTTTTTAGTTGCGCTTGATGCCAGTATGCCTTCCTCGTATTCGTGCCATCTCGTGGCTCCGGCGCTTCCAGGGATAGCTGCAATCAAAATAATAATGATTAATAGAAGCCCTTTGAGCATCATAGCAGGATTGATTTTGGGATATAAAGAGTATTCGAAAATAGTAGGCACATTAATGAAAACATTAATTATAAATATTCCCCCATACCTGCTTGTTCCCATGAGCGACTACTGGGATGTTCCTGAACAGGAATATGAAATCTCGCTCCTCCAGTTCGCAAAGGAGGAGTTGTCAAAGATCGGCTACTCTGTCCTCAGTGAAAAAGTGGAAGTATGCAGCGGCGCAGGGGCTATGACTTTAACTGCGATACTGGAAAAGAAAGACCTGCGATTTGGTCTATATATACACGACGGGCCAAAACAACGAAAAAGCAGGGGTCCTCCGATAATCTGGATGCTCGGGCTCTTGCCCGGAATGAACTCAGCAGATGACTTAAGAAATTTCATATTGACCTACCCGCATGATTTTGGCACGCTTCTTGCGCCTGAAAATACGATGTTAAAAGACAGGAAAGAAGCAAAGCTAAAAAAAATCTACACGTTCCTGTACAATACAAAGATAAAAGACCTTTATGATACAGATCTTTCAAGCGCAGCCGATGTATTAAGAGAAAGGCTCAGGAAGAATTAGTAGTTAAGAGCCTGGTATGAAAAATCATCTACCAATGATTTTTCATACCCATCTATGAATGAAGTTCGTGGCCAACTATCCGAAAAATAATGAATGGTATATTGTAAAGTTCAGATTAACTAAAATATTTAATATGTCTGTCCAGATTATCTAATAGAATAGTTTTATATTATAGTATGTATGTAAAACTAATATGGTACTATGAGCGATTTAGAAGATAAGATAATAAGAGAATTTTGGCGTGGTTATGAGCATGAAACAGAAAAATGTACATTTTTAATAAATTCAATAATAGCGTTATTTGTGTTGATTTTTACTATGTATCCTTTTTTCAAAGATGTTTTCTTGGGTGTTGCCAATGTGTACATATTAACTCTTGCTTTGATTATGGCTTTTTTGTCTTCATCTCTTATTTTGGCTGTAGTATATATTATACTTAAATATAGATTGGAACATATTATGAAGGATTCCAAACTTATATTTGAGCGAGTAGATAATATTCTAAAAGAATTCAAAGATGAAAAACATACGTGAAAGTGCGATTGTTATATTTTTCGGATAGGCACTAAGTCCTTGAAATGCTCATATCCGCGAGCCTTGAGCGTCTCAACCCCGCCTGCCCTCTCAATAATAATACCTTTTTCGATGACTTCACCTATGACCGTGAACTGGCAGGCTTTTTTCGCCTCCCTGATTTTATCAGGACTGACGGTGAACAATAATTCAAAATCACCGCCTGAATAAACAGCCGCTTCCAGTAATTCCTCGTTTTTCAACCCTTTAATCTTGGGAAGTACCGGCAATCTGCTTTCATATATTTTAAAGCCTATATCGCCTGCTTTACTCATATCGTGGAGCGAAAGAGCCAGCCCATCGCTTATATCCATCATGGACGAAACAGACCTGGAACAGGTGAGGGCAATCCCTTCATTTATCCGTGGTGCTGGTTCAAACAGGGCTTTTAATACCTCGTTACCGACAGGTAAACCCCTGTCCAGGGCAAGAAGTGCCGTGCCCGCCATCCCCGGATGTCCTGTCACACATACCAGATCACCTTGCTTTGCCCCCCTCCTGTGTACCAGCAGTTCTTTTCTCACAAGTCCCAGCGCAGTTCCGGTAATTGTGAGCTCATCGTGTGAATCAGTATCCCCTCCGATAATCCCGGTGCTGTATCTGGAAGCGCAATCATCCATACCTTTTACGAGCTCATCGATAAATGCAAGTTCTGTATCAGGCGGTATTCCCATAGCCATCAGTACACCAATTGGTCTTGCTCCCTTGGAAGCAATGTCGCTCAGGTTTACTGCAACAGACATCCAGCCTATCTGCCATCCTGACATCCGGGATGGGAAGTCAGTTTTCCTGTGAAGCATATCCGTTGTTATGAGCAGGTAATCCTCCCCCCCGATATCAAGCACTGCGCAGTCATCCTCACCCGCTCCGACAAGGACATTGCCGCCTGTTTTTGTAAGTGATTTGGTGATATGCGAAATCAATTCGCGTTCGCCCAGTTCGCTGACTTTCATTCATCCGATTATTCGCATTGTATTCTATATAACTTTATATGATAGTTGTGACTTTCATGGACATTCATTCCAATCCTCCACTTGTCAGTGAACGGAGACTATAGACTCCCGCCAATCCCAAAAGTTCAATATTCCTGGACGCATTATAATCTGCATTCATCTGGGCAGAGCATTCAAGACACAAGAACTTATCTCCTTTGCGATTTCTTCTATCGATGTTGCCGCAAACCGAACATCTCTGTGACGTTTTCCAGGGACTCTTGTATTCAATGCATATCCCGTTCTGTTCACAGAACTGTTCCAGCCATTCGCCTGCCTTGGCATACTGCCAGAACGATAGAAGCCTGTTAACTTTACGTGAAAACTTTCCACACTTATTGGCTTTTACATTCTTGAGATTCTCAAGAGCAATAAGTTTGATATTTTCGGTGTTCAGTGTTTTAAGGTTCCTGTTCATCTCAGTCTCGATGAAATGATGATAGCTCTTTCTACGTTTTCCGCCTTTCTCGATCTGCTGTTTCAGTTCAGTGCCAATCATCTGACCGTCTGAACATGCAAGCATACACCTGTATCCCCGATCCATTCCCAGAACTTTTCCTGACTGTCTCAGTTTAGGTTTTTCCTTTTCAAATATAAGGTCAATGAATATTCCTTTTTCATCATAACCCAGCCTTATTGAGTTCGATAATAACCATTCCTTGCCTTTTCCTTTTTCTGCTTTCCTGAACTTGTTAGCATGCTTCGTCCAGTTGAACGGAATAACCATTTTCGGTACTCCTGAACCTGTTTTGATGCACATATCGAAATGACCGTTAAATTCCTGGATTTCAACAAACCTGCTGTCAAGATTAGCAGTATGCGATTTCAGTCTGGGCATTCTCTGCTTTCTTTTGCTTTTCTCCCTCTGTGATGCTACTATCTCTTTAGCCTGTTTCCCGATGCACTGCGATAATCTTGCTGTTGTATCAAATCTCTCCCCGATGACATCGGTAACTTCTTTCGGTAACAGGTCAGAGGACATATCCTTCTCAGACCATAATCGAGCGATTGTATAATTAGCTGCCTGCTGATACTGGTTAAGAAAATCTTTCAGGATGGAGGCTTTGCTGTTATTGAGATCGTTCAGGTAGATTCTGGATGCACGTCTCATCCATCCTTTATGAACTCGCTTGTGTTTCTTTATCATCTCTCAATTCCTTGATTATTTTTTCAGTCTTCCTTTTGCTTCTTCTTAAACCATACAGACGAGCGCAGAAACTCGTTATTTATGATACTATGTATTATATGTGATAAGGAATCAGTAAACAGTGATGAACGCAGTCCCGGGCGACCAGGAAATGCCCTTGGTCGAGCATATCAAAGAATTACGCTCAAGAATGATCATTACTGCTGTTCCAATTATAATATTAACATTAATTGCATTTCTCTTCTCAGATAGATTGCTGCAATATATCTGGGAACAGACAGTCCCGGTTCCCATGACCATATATTCCCCGATGGATCCGATACTCATCAGGTTTTCCCTGTCTTTAATGTGCGCTCTCTTTTTTGGGATACCGATTATTATTTACGAAGCTTTCATGTTTGTAAGCAAAGGTTTGTATCCCAATGAAAAAAAATTTGTTATCACGGTCGTGCCATTGTCTTTTATTCTGTTCATAGCCGGGGCAGCGTTTGCTTTCTTTGTAGTTGTACCTTTCGTATTCAAAGCCACGATACTCTCTTCTATAAATATTGCGACTCCGCAGATTTCAGCTATAAAAACAATTTACACACTAATAACGCTTATCCTGAGTTTTGGAATCATTTTCCAGTTTCCTCTCCTTGTTGTATTCTCTATAAAAATGGGTCTTATAAAATTGGAGTACCTGAAGGGAAAAAGGAAGGTGGTTTACGGTATCCTCCTCGCATTTTCATTGCTGGTATCCCCTGACCCTTCGGCCCTGTCACAATTAATAATTGCGGCGACGCTTGCAGTTTTATTTGAAATCAGCCTTTTACTGGCCAGGGTTTTTTAAATCGTAAGGTTTATATACTATGTTCGCAAATATACGAATTAATAGTGGGCAAGTAATAACTTTTTTACACCACCATAATCCCCACCTGCCCACTATCCTCCTGCTATTTCTGAAGGGGTCATATATCGGTTTCCAGATGAAATGATGGTTTGCTATCCGAAGAAATCCCGACGAATGAAAATAGAGAAAAAATATATCAGAATTGATAGACATAGCAGAATTGAAAACCAGGAAGTATAGAAGAACTTGCATGGATTAAAATTGCATTATTATGATGATTATGATGATTAATATTTTCCAACAGAAATAAAGGGGTTAGCCGACCCGCATACTGTTTGAGTTGCGGGTTGATATCGGGATTGCATACCAAACCCAAAAATTTGGCTTATCAGCAGCAATAAATTATTCCAGATCGTACAAACCTACATCTATGTAATATAGATGTTTTGTGAGATTTTCATATATTATATAGCGATAAAGTTTATACAGTATAGTCTCATTCATAATACTAATTCAAGTCGGAGGTAATAAATGTTTGGAATATTAAATAAAATCACATCCGGGAAAGGTAAAACGAATAAGTATAATACAAATCAATTCCAATGTATTTTTGGAGCTGCGGGGTTTGCTGCCAGTTAGGAGGATATTATGGAAACCGTTAGTGCACATCAATCAGTTAAAGAACAGTACAATATATTAAAAAAAGATAAGATTACGAACATGTTTGACAGGTTCGATGCCCAGGGAAAACGATGCTCGTTTTGCGAGCAGGGCATAAGCTGCCAGCTTTGCAGCAACGGCCCGTGCAGGATAAAGCCTGGGGCAGAACGCGGAGCATGCGGCATAGATGCGGATGCCATGGCTATGAGAAACATGCTTTTCCTGAACACAATGGGAACCTCAACTTACACCTTCCATGCCAATGAGGTAGCCAGGACCCTGAAAGCAACTGCCCTTGGGAAAACGCCATTCCAGATCAGGGACGAATCAAAGCTCAGAAGCCTTGCAGGAAAGTTCGGGATAAAAACCGACAAAAGCACGAATGATATTGCGGTCGAAGTGGCCGATGCTATATCAGCGGGAATAAATTCAGACTCGGATAAGGAACTATCCAATGTCCTGATATTTGCCCCGAAACCGCGGATAGAGTTGTGGCGAAAACTCGGTATCCTGCCAGGAGGCCCTCTCCATGAGATAATGGATTCGGTTTCAAGCTCCCAGACCAACGTGGATGGAGACTATGTTTCTCTTGCAAAGAAGGCCCTGCGCCTTGGTATATCCTGCATATATGGCGCACAGGTTCCGCTTGAACTTGGACAGGATATTCTCTTTGGCACGCCTGCGCCCCACAGGATGGACGTTGATATAGGAGTAATAGACCCCTCGTATGTGAATGTGGCTGTGAACGGCCATGAGCCTTTCATCGGGGCGGCCCTCATCAAGGCCGCGCATGAGGCAAAAAACCAGGAAAATGCCAGGAAAGCCGGGGCCAGGGGGCTCCATATCATCGGTTCTATCGAAACCGGACAGGAACTTATCCAGAGATTCCAGGTCGATGATGTATTTGTGGGCATGATTGGAAACTGGCTATCAATCGAGCCGGCGCTTGCCACAGGCGGCATCGATGTTCTTGCAATGGATATGAACTGTTCGCCTCCCGCAATGGGCGAATACCAGGATAAATACAATACCACCCTTGTCTCTGTTTCAAAACTCGTTAATGTACCGGGTATGAAAGACCAGTTGATCTATAAACCAGAAGATGCTGCTGCTCAGGCGCAGAAACTTATAGATATGGCCATCGGGAACTTCAGGAAACGAAAAGGAAAAGCTGCAAACCCGTCAAACAGGAAGCAGAACGCAGTGATCGGTTTCTCTGCCGAAGCATGCCTTGGCGCACTGGGCGGAACTCTTGACCCGCTGCTTGATGTCATCAAGAAAGGAACGCTAAAAGGCGTTGTGGCTCTTGTAAGCTGTACAACGCTGCGCGATAGCGGCCAGGACATCAACACATTGAAGATGGCCCGTGAACTTATCAAGCGGGATATACTGGTAATCAGCGCAGGATGCGGGAATGCCGCACTTCAGGTAGGCGGGCTCACAACACTTGAGGCAAAGCAGGAGGCAGGTCCGGGTCTTAAGGCAGTATGCGAGCTTCTCAAGATCCCGCCTGTCCTTTCCTTTGGCACATGCACAGACACCGGAAGGATTGCTCTTCTTGTCACGGCTGTTGCTGATGCGCTTGGAGTCGACCCCTCTGCCCTTCCTGTTGCGGTGACAGCCCCTGAGTATATGGAACAAAAGGCAACCATAGACGCTATCTTTGCCCTGGCCTTCGGCCTGTATACACATGTGGCACCCATGCCGCCTGTCGGAGGGGCTCCGCGCCTTGTTAAACTGCTCACGCAGGATCTTGAAGGGATCACCGGAGGCAAGATAGCTGTCCAGACAGACATGGTTGAGGCAGCGGATGGGATTGAAGCCCATATTATGAAGAAGAGGTCTGCGCTGGGACTGCCGGCATAATTGTATATTAATGCCCGGCTACTATAGGAAAAAGAGCTAAATTTAGACACTGCAAAGTCTGCCATGAACCGTTCATAGATAACAATGAAAAAGAGCAACAAATAGCATTAGCAGCGAACTAATACGAACTCGTACGAACTCCGGTTGCATGAGTTCGTTTCAGTTCGTACCGGTTCGTTGTTTATATTGTGTTGTTTTCATACTTACCTGTGGACTTCCAGTTAACAGCCGACTTTGCGGTGAGATTTACCCCAGCAGGAACCCAGTTTAAAATCATAACCCTTTTTAATTACCTCTGCCACTCATATATCATGATTCTCGGTATAGACATTGGCGGGGCAAATACCAAGGTAGCCTCCCCGGATGGCAGCATAGTTGAATTACATTATCTTCCATTATGGAAGGAATCGAAGCTGCCGGAAGTGCTTATAGATATCGGAAAGCGCCTGGAACCTGAATGTGTGGGGGTTGTAATAACCGGAGAGCTTGCAGATTGTTTTCCTGACAAGGAGGCGGGCCTGTCGTACATTATCGATGCAGTAAACAATGCCTTCAATGGCGCATGGTTCCTTGATAGCAGCGGAGCCTTTACAAAAGAAAAAAAGCGCAGCATTGCAGCAGCGAACTGGATGGCATCCGCCCTGCTTGTAGGAGCAGAATACAGGGATTCCATTTTCGTTGATATCGGTTCAACCACAACTGACATAATCCCGATAATAAATGGTGAACCCCGTGCAGGTAAGACTGATTTTGAACGCTTAAGAAGAGGCGAACTTGTATATTCAGGGGTTTTGCGCACAAATATCGCCTCTATTCTTTACACAGCCGTGCTTGAAGGCGGAACCTCGCGCATCTCATCCGAACTTTTCGCGATAACCGCTGATGCGTATCTGGTTCTTGGCATGATAGGCCCGGAAGATTACACATGCGATACGCCGGACGGCGCAGGGAAAACAGTGCTGGACGCAAGACGACGGCTTGCCCGAGTTGTGTGCGCCGACCTTACCGAGATAACTGAAAGTGACATTGTCTCTATAGCAAAACAGGTCATGGAAAAACAGGTGACTGATATTGCAGCAGGGATACGGGATGTTGCACGACAGCATGAGCCTGGCCTGATAGTCGCATGCGGCCTCGGGGAATTCCTGGCTAAAAAAGCCGCTTGTGAACTTGGATTAGAAATTATCCTGGTATCTGAAAAATATGGGCAGGATATTTCAAAAGTATTTCCTGCGTACGCTGTTGCCCGACTTTGTGCCCGCATTGAGCCCCCGCATGAGTGAAGGCTATTCCCCCAAAATGTAAGAATCAGGAACCAATCCTCTTAATCTCTTCAGTCATATCTGATATCCGCTTAAGTTCATCCTTGAACCGGGAATAAGCTTCATGCGCCGATTTTGTTGCGATAGCTCCCTGGGTCGAAGGTGCTATCAATCCCTGTTGCTCAAGGACCCGCAGCGAATACCTGATCCTGTGGTCAGGTATGCCCGTCTCAATAGAGAGTTTCATTATCCCTATTGGGCCATCCTCCATCACTTTCTTTAGTACAATTATATGCCTTTTCAACAATTCGAGTTCGTGTTTGACTCTTCCTGCAAGCATAAAACCATTTAAAGTTGTATTTAGGGTCATATCTAATTTGGCATCTGATTAAATTCACTCATAAACAGGTAAAATTTTCTTCACGAAGAGGATTCCATTCTTGCAAACACCCAGGGGGCGATCAAAGTCGAAGTCACACCGAGCGCAGCATATTTGAAAAATATAAGACCTGGGAAAAAAAGAGCCGAAACCAGATATACCATTGCCAGCAGTAATACACCTGCAAATGCTCTTTTAATTCTCTGCTTGTTGTTCCTGGCATCTTCAAAACAGATGCGCTCTTCTTCCAGCAGATAACCGATACTGATGCTGGCCATAATAACGCCTATCTCAGTCTGCTCTTTCAAGAGACTGCTCTGCCGGGAGGCAAGAGTGACCAATAATACCGGGATTATTACAGCTACCAGGTATTTCGACTGGCGGCCAATCCTCTGCAACCGGCTGGTGATGCAGGGTTCGGCCTTATAGGAAATATAAGCGATTACAAGTCCGAATATGATCCCTCCTGCAACATCTCCCGCATAGTGGACACCAAGATAAACCCGCGATATGGAAATAGATAAAATTGCCAATGCGGCCACCATGATAAACCACGATTTCCTGATCCGGCTGCCCATATATCCCCAGAACCCCGATGAGACCTGTGCATGCCCGCTCGGTAACCCGAACCCGGTTTCCGGGATTTTACGAAGGTATTCGGGTGGTCTTGGCATACCGAAGAGGTTCTTTGCAAATATCGCTGCAAATGCCGAAAAAAGGATAACGTACATCGCTCTTATGCCGGTTTTTTTACTGTAGCACCAGAAGATGAGGGATGCGAGAAAGATATATACCTGTTCACTGCCGGCATTTGTTACTGCAGTAAAAAATATATCAAGATAACGGTTCCCAAAACTCTGGAGATAGATGTTGATGTTTTCACTGAACAGGAATTGAGCTGGTTCAGGTATCATTACAAAATCTTAAAACAGATAGATGCCGGGGGCTATCTATCCGGAAAAAAATTACGCTGATTTTACAATTGCTTTCGGTGAACGCTTGATCTTCCTGCGCTTTGCGCCTGAGGAAGTGTATCGTTGTGCGGGGCCCGGTTTTTTATAGGTAAGCTCGGATTCGGGAACAAGTATGACATTCCCTTTCCTGCCTTTTATCCTGCCCCATTTTGTGGTGCCTGTCTTTCCCATGTATTTATTTCCTCCAATGTATTGTCTGGCTTCTCAATAATTCCATGTGTTCATATACCTTTCCCCTTTTCAATTCTTCTCTTTATCATGTACATCTGCACTTTCTTGGCTTTTGCCTGGTGAAGCACTTTTTCAAGACCCTGTCTCTCAAGCGGCTCGATCTTTATATATCCCCTGTCCGCAGCATCCTGTAAAAGTTCAAGACCGAGCCCTGATCGGGCAAGCACTGTGGAGTAGCCTTCTTCTGATCCCACGCTCCCGAAAGATATGTCTGACTTCTCTGCCGTCAGGTCAGTACAGACAGTGCATGAGCCGTTGCGGTATATATCCAGGTCGCTCAACGGGAAACTATACTCAACGTCTGTCATGACCCGGAATTTCCCTTTCCGTATTTTCATTTCCCTGACTGCTGGAAGCGATATCCCTTTTTCTTCAAGGAATTTTTTTAATCCTTCATAGTCAAAAGTGTCCATGCAGAAAAGCCCGAGCTTCAGTATATTCGCCCGCATGAACATATGCAACAGCCCATACGGGGAGTTCTGCATCTTACTCACTGCATCGATGTTGCACGATGGCCCCACAAAGCCGATGGAACGGGAGCCTTTTTTTATTGCGCTCATCAGGGTTTCCATCGTCATGGAATGCACATATATGGAACCCGCGGAACGCAGTATGTCCTCCTTTGATTGTGCAACTATCGGCCTGGGCCTCCACGGTTCTTCCTCGCTTTTTACAGTAACCACCGCGCTGTCTATCAATCCTTCTTCCAGGGCATACAAAAGCATTGATGTCACGGCCCCGCCGTCCTGGCCTTTCACTTCAGGCAGCATGGTCTTTGCAGTAAAAACGTCCCTTACGTTCCCGATAAGGCTTGATTCCGTGGTTATGGTGCGCGGGCACTGGTTATAACAGACGCCGCATGCAGTGCACCGCCCCTTAAGCACGGGTTTTCCTTCGGCCACTGAAAGCACTTCGCAGCTTGCCACGCATGCCCCGCATAACGTACATATACCGGGATCGATAATCTCGCGCTTTAGCTTGCCAAAAGAAATCTTTTCCTTGTCTTTCAGGGAGCGCCTGACCCTTATAACAGTTTTATCGAGCTCATCGAATCTTTTCTTACAACTTTCAGAGCAAAAATAATATTCTTTGTTCTTGTACACCGATTTAAATGGGGTTTTTTCATTAACCTGCATTTTGCAGATAGGATCTACTGGCATAAGCTTATTTTAGTTAAGAGACGTAAAAACGTTTTCCATAACTGAAAAGTACAGAAAGTTTCTTAACTCGATAAAGATAATAATGATATATATGATACGGCAGAGATTTGTTCTGGATACGAGCGCACTTACAGATACGCAAACACGCGAGCTTGAAGGTGGCACGCTCTGCATCGCCATGGGTGGAATCCTTGATATTATAGCAGAGGCGCGCCTGCATCTCGGGATCAGTTGCTACATCCCGTTTCCTTCAGTGTATAACGAGATGAGGGATTTTGCGAAGAACAACGGATGCAACGAAGAAACCCTTGCGAAGATAGACACCTGGCTTGTCAAGAAGACCCCTGACAGGTACGAAGTGAAGATACCATCCAAGATATTCTACGACTATGTGGACTTCATGCGCGGGCGCATCAACAAGGGGATGGACGTGGCAGAGGAAGCCATATGGGAAGGGGCTACCGAGTGCCTTTTCCGCACCACGAAAGCCAAAACAAAGCATGAGATAGAGCCTGAGATAGAGCGCAATGTCATAGGCGAGGTAATAAGCAAGTTCAGGGATAAGTACAGGAACGCCCTGCGCTACGGTATCCTTGACAGCGCGCCGGATATCGATGTCCTCCTTCTTGCCAGGGAGCTTGACGCAGCCGTCGTGGCAAGCGATATGGGCATCCAGAAATGGGCCGAGCAGCTCGGTCTTCGTTTCGTGAACGCCAAATCCTTCCCTGCAATGATAAAAGAATACCTGAAGCGCACAAAACCCGAAAAAGTCGCAAGCATGGTTTAGCGATGGACCTGCAAGAAATTTACGTTCTTATTTCAGTATTCGGGTTTGTGTCGATTATTTTCCTGACCCTGCGCGATATCCGGATATATCACAGGACAAGGTTTGAATCCTACAGGAAAGGCGCATTGCGCGGTATGATCGCTGGCGCCCTGGCCCTTATTGGCATGGGTGTCACTGCCTCAAATCCGCAGATAGGGCTTACGATAGTGCTTGTAGCTGTTTATCTTAACCGGAAAGGCAAGCGAGAGGAAGTATTCGGGGATGCGCCCATGATAAAAAGGGTGCTTGGGGAGACAACAGTCAAAAATAAAAAGCAATATTGATCAGTTCACTTTCCCGACCTTTGCCACTTATCAATAATCTCCTCCAGTTTAATATCAATCTCCTCAATCCTGTACCTTACCCTTGCAACAGGTTTATTGAGCTTTAACAGCCTGCCAAGGTCGATGGGCGTACCAGCTATCACAGCATCACAATCAGATGCGTTTATCGTCATCTCAAGTTCTTTCATTTGAAAGGCGCTATAGCCCATAGCAGGAAGTACAGAACCAAGATGCGGAAAAGTCTCATAAACCTTCGAGATCGAGCCAACCGCATACGGACGCGGGTCTATCACTTCTTTAGCCCCGTATTTCTTTGCCGCAATAACGCCCGCGCCAAAGGCCATCCCGCCATGCGTGAGAGTGGGGCCGTCTTCTACGACAAGGACGCGCTTTCCCTTTATCAGCTCAGGTTTATCGACAGTTACCACGGATTTTGCTTTTATGACCGTTGCTTTATCATTTATGGATCTGACATTATTAATGACAGTCTCCACGTCCTCTTTTCTTGCGGAATCCACCTTATTGACAATCACCACGTCCGCAAGCCGCACATTCACTTCTCCAGGGTAGTACGTAAGCTCATGTCCTGCCCTGTGAGGGTCAGCTATCACGATATGGAGGTCAGGCCTGTAGAAAGGGATATCGTTGTTACCACCGTCCCAGATGATGATATCTGCTTCTTTTTCCGCCCTCTTGAGTATCTTCCCAAAATCAACCCCGCTGTATACAACAGTCCCGCAGCAGATATACGGCTCATACTCCTCCCTTTCCTCGATTGTACATTCCTTGCTTATGCAATCTTCCATCGAGGCAAACCTCTGGCATTCCTGCTTAAGCAGATCGCCATAGGGCATGGGGTGGCGCACAACTACAACCCTGAATCCCCTTTCTTTCAAAATATCTACAAGTCTTTGGGAGGTCGGGCTTTTGCCTGAACCTGTCCTCACGGCACAAACCGAAATAACAGGCTTTTGTGATTTAAGCATTGTACTTTTTGTTCCCATCAGCCTGAAATCCGCACCTCCCGCAAGTACCAGTGAGGCTTTCTGCATCACAGTCTCATGTGAGAGGTCAGAATATGCAAGAATGACCTGTTCGATTTCCTGCTCTTTTATGAGTCTTATCAAATCTTCTTCAGGATATATCGGGATGCCTTTTTTGTAAAGCGAACCTGCCAGTTCCCGCGGATAAACCCGGCCCGCAATTCCCGGTATCTGAGCAGCCGTGAAGGCCACTACCTCGTAATCCCTGTTATCCTTAAAAAAAACATTGAAATTATGGAAATCCCGGCCCGCTGCTCCCATTATTATTACTTTTGTTGCCATGAACTAACCTCTCTGTTATAATGATGATTCCATCTCATTTAATTGTATTGTGTCCCGTGTGCAAACTGACAATATAAATAATTAAGCCATGTTCACATTATATAATTCATCATACCATTCATGACGACTCATGCATTATCATATTATCCTGACAAAGGAATGCAATCTTAACTGTAATTATTGCGGCGGGGGCAGCGACACTCCACCAAAGGAGATACAGTACACAATTCCTGACCTTAAGAAATTCCTGTCAGGGGATAAAGCGCCTGTCGTTGAGTTCTACGGCGGTGAACCGCTTTTGCGTACCGCAACGATGAAAGAGATAATGGATTCCATATCAGGGAGGTTCGTAATACAGACAAACGGCTTGCTTTTAGATAAAATCGAACCGCACTACCTTGAAAAGTTCAATTCCATCCTGGTCTCGATAGACGGAGGAAAAGAAGTGACAGACAGGAACCGGGGTAGCGGTGTTTATGATAAGGTAGTCAGGAACTCAAAGCTGATCCGGGAAAGTGGATTCACAGGCGACCTTGTAGCAAGGATGACCGTACCGCAGGGTACGAATATTTATGAAAATGTGCTGCACCTTGAGGGAATCGGAATATTTGACCATATCCACTGGCAGCTTGGTTTTGAGATGTTCTGGGAAAGCTGGGAAGAAGAAACAGGAGTTGAAGCATGGATAAGCTCGTATAATGCGGGTATATCCTCGCTTGTGGAATGGTGGATAGAGGAGATGAAAAGTGCAGGCAGGGTTGCAGGTATAGTTCCATTTATCGGTATCATGAATTCGCTACTCTTCGGCGCGCCTTCACGCCTGCGGTGCGGCTGTGGCATTGATTTTTTTACTGTCATGCCAGACGGCAGGATCTCGGCATGCCCCGTGTCTATTGATTTTGATTTCTCTATCGCTGGCTCGATATTTAATGATGCCCCGCAGTCACTCTGCGATAAGGTTTGCGTGGTTGAGCCATGCATATCCTGCAACATATTCACTATTTGCGGAGGCAGGTGCCTTTTCGTGAACCGCGCACAGGATATGCTGCGAAAGAATGGTTACTTCCTTATATGTTCGACAGTCAGGCATCTTGTGCGGGAACTGGAGGCTGCACTTCCCTATATTAGAGAGATGATCGACTGCAAAGTTATAGGAAGGAAAGAATTCAAGTACCCTGAATTCAATAACGGGTGCGAGATCATACCGTGAGGAGAATAAGCTATAAGTCCATGTGAATTCAGGGGTTTTTGAGCCGAACTTCACATTAAGTACACACGTTCCTCACACCCATACTAATAAAATTGTGAATATATAAAAATGATAAGAGGCGTATTCAGGCTAAAAAGAGAAATCAGCCAGGTAAAGTGGTATAATGAAGTGTAAACATATGAACATCAATTGCGTAACACGCATCATAAACCAGACATGGGAAGAGATGCGTGCCTGCGAATACGGTGTAGATTGCAGTTATAAAAATAAACGCACGATAAATTTATAACTTGGTATTGGGTACAGGGCGCAAAAGTAGGAGTCGGGGGTTGTTAATACAGTACACTCTAAATATTTTAAATTTACATCAATATATTCCCGCCAATCCGATCAAATTCACTATTCCTGAAATCCGATAACAGGAGCAAGAGTTCACATCGAATCACATTTTTTTCACACTTACGCTAATTTGAATGTGAAAGGATTAAAGAGTGAGGTTTCAGATTATGATCATAGCAAAGAAACATAAACGAAGAGCAATATTATCCAAAATCCGGTCGAATAATAAACCTGAAGGCTTGTATGCTTCTGTACCTCCTTATCCTGAAATATGTGATGACAAGCCCGGAGCATGATCAAATACACCGGCGAAAAACGCAAATACCATGAACATAGATGAGTCCGCATGGAACAAACCCTCAAGGGTACAATAATTCTCGGCGATGAATTCGAGGCTACTGAGGGTTACATTACAATAAAAGATGGCATAATCGAAGATATTGAAGAAAGGGACATCAAAACAGAGAGCATAATCGCCCCGTGTTTTGTGAACGCACATACGCATATCGGGGATTCGGTAATAAAAGATCCGCCTTATCTTCCCCTTCCTGAACTTGTGCAGCCGCCGGATGGATTAAAACACAGGATTTTGAAAGATATATCTTACCCGGAACTTGTTATATCAATGAAGGCATGTATCGAAGATATGATAAAAACAGGCACATGCGCTTTTGCGGATTTTCGTGAAGGCGGTGTGAACGGGGCCGGGGCTCTTGGGGAATCACTTTCTGGTCATAATATCTGCGCCCGCATTTTCGGAAGGCCGGCAGATGGCGATATGAGTTATCTTGATTTATGTGACGGGACAGGATTGAGCAGTGCCAGTGACATGGATATTGATTCCATAAAAGAGATCCTCAGCCAGACAAAAATAAAAAAGAAAAAATTTGCAATCCATGCGGGAGAAAAAGACACAACAGATATAGATGCGGCTATCGGGCTTGTACCGGATTTCCTGGTACATCTCACCCACGCAAGAATGAGGGACTTAAGATCGGTCTCTGATGCAAATATTCCTGTTGTGGTTTGCTTGCGTTCGAACTTGCTTACAAGATCCGGAATCCCGCCTGTCAAGAAAATGCTGGATGAGGGGATGCTTGTTGCTGCGGGAACAGATAACGTAATGCTGAACTCGGTTAATATGTTCTCTGAGATGGAATTCCTTGCCAAGACGGCTCTATTTGATGACAGACAAGTATTTAAGTTGTGTACGCTAAATGGAGCAAAAGTATTAGGAATCGATAAGGAATTAGGTTCCATCAAAAAGGGGAAAAAAGCAAGATTGATGATACTGACAAAAAAATCAAATAATATGATGGGGATAAAAAACCCATTGAGCAGCATAGTGAGGCGGGCAAGACCTGATGATATTATAGGGATTATCTAAAGGAAAGGACACGTTATGACAAGCAGACTGTATAAAAAAATACTGATTTCCACAGACGGTTCGGAATACACTAAAAACGCGGTAGAGTATGGAATAGAACTGGCAAAGAGCACGGAAGCAAAACTATATACAATCTATGTGGTTGATACTGCGGCTTTTGCATCTATCCCTATGGATGCAGCATGGGAAAGTATGTATGAGCTTCTGAAACAGGAAGGCGATGAAGCTACAAAATACGTAGCTGAAAAGGCGCTGGCAGAGGGATTGGATATCGAGAGGCTCACGGTCGAGGGGCATCCGGCCGAAGAAATAATAAAATACGCAGAACAGAACTCTGTAGATGTGATAGTAATGGGAACCCTTGGAAAAACCGGCCTTGACAGGTTCCTGCTGGGCAGCGTTGCCGAGAAAGTTGTCCGCACCTCGAAAATACCTGTACTTGTGGTCAGGGGAAAAAATGGCAAAAAAAGGTGAAATATAATGGCTGACACTCCGGAAAACATCACTATTGAGGAAGTGATGGTCAAGGATGTTGCGTATACTGAATTACCAGGGTCCAGGGACGAAGTCCTTGAGATACTGAAAAGTAAGCATATTTCAGGAGTTCCAATCGTAAAGAACCATGAACTTGTCGGGATAGTGACCCGGACAGACCTGCTAAAAAACCCGGAAGAAGAACAGGTTGCTATGTTGATGACCCGGAACCCGATAACGATCTCACCTGATAAATCAATAGTTGAAGCCGCACGTATAATCCTGACAAAAAATATCAGGCGTTTGCCGGTTGTTGATAACCATTCTCTTGTCGGGCTTATCACTATTGCGGACATAGTGGGGACAATAGGCAGGCTAAATATCACAAGTCCTATCAGTGATTATATAGGGAACAATGTGGTGTCTGTATGGAGCGAGACGCCTATTTCAGTGGCAGGCGCCATTATGGAACTTGCGGATGTAAAGGCTGTGCCGATTCTTGATTCGAGTCTTGCGCTTATCGGCGTGGCCACAGATAAGGATCTTATCAGCGCAAGCATGATAGAAGACAGGACAGAAATGTCAAATATGTCGGCAGGGTCGGATGACGATGCATGGACCTGGGAATCCCTTCGGGATACTATGAGTCTATATTACAGCGTATCCAAGATCAAGCTCCCGTCAAAACCAGTTAAAGATGTTATAAAAATCACAGGTGAACCTGAAACTGCGGTTTTAAGCTCACAGGTCAGTGATTGCGCAAGGAAGATGAGGCGGCACAGGATCGACCAGATGCCTGTTATTAATAGCTCAAGAAAACTCCTGGGTCTGTTACGTGATAAGGACATGCTCAGGTCTATTGTTTAATTGCTTTATTTTTTTAGCAATTCTTTTATACTGACCAGCGCTGTTAATCGTACATCAGCATCGGCCAGGTTCTTGAATGCTCCCTCATCACGATCTACTACAGTTATAACATGATTAATGACCATTCCCTCATCCCTTAATATTTTTATTGCTTTCAGTATGGAGCCGCCTGTCGTTGTCACGTCCTCGACCAGTATGGCTGACCGGCCTTTTTCGATTTCTCCCACTATCTGGCCTTTCGCGCCATATTCTTTGGATTCCTTCCTGATTATGACAAGAGGCAGTCCTGTTTCCAGCGATACTGAAACTGCAATAGGGACGCCTCCGAGCGCCACGCAGGCTATGTAATTTCCGGAAATAGAACGGGTTTCCATTAAATCCCTGACCCGGCAGGCTATCATTTTTAATATTTCCGGATTCATGCTCGCTTTTTTGATATCAACATAAAAATCGCTCTTCTTCCCTGAGGCAAGAGTGAAATTCCCGAATTTGATGGCTCCGCATTCTTTAAGGGTATCTGCAAGACCAGTCATTTACCATGGCTCCTTTTTTAGTTTTATATAATAACCGAAAATGTTTGTCAACCGATGGAATATTGGCGTCAGGATAAGTACTGTAATTATTATCTGCGGTGTAAAGTTCATGATAAACCACTGAGGGTCGAAAGCATATGTCAGTATCCATGCACCTGCAACAAAATCAAGCTGGTCAATAAGCAGAAGTTTTGCCCCGCGGGTAAACCCAAGTCTGCGCTTGAAAAAACTTTTTACTATATCCCCGAGCAAAGCGCCAAAGGATATTGTGACTATCGCTGTATATGTGAAAATGCCCAGCGATCCTACAGGTGATATCTGCATCTGGATCAGCCCTGCAATGATCCCGCAGGTTGTGCCTGCCAGCAGGCCGCGGATGGTTTTTCCATCTCCCAGGATCCTTCGCCCGTCACCCCATTTCTTTCCGAGATCGATGGGAGTCCCTCCCCCGAATACCACAGCCATCGGATTGGAAATGTAAGCAGGCATCATCAGCCAGATTGCATTGATAATTATCTCAAGCATTATATCTTCCTGGGTCAGGGATTACAAGGTAGTTGTTCGACCTTGACTCCGGCTTTCTCAAAAAATCTCAATGCTTCAGTATCAGGGTAGACTGTCCCGAAAACCACTTTTTCAATATTCGCGTTAATAAGCATCTTGGCACAGAGAATACATGGCTGGTGTGTGCAATAGATTGTGGCGTTTTCAATGCTGACCCCGTGGAGCGCGGCCTGGATGATGGCGTTTTGTTCTGCATGCACGGCGCGGCATAGTTCATGCCTTGTCCCGGAAGCTATATTGTTCTGCTGCCTGATGCAACCTATATCAAGACAATGTGGAAGGTTCCTTGGAGCGCCGTTGTAACCAGTAGAGAGAATCCTTTTATCTCTTACTATCACAGCGCCGACCTGGTTACGCAGGCAGGTGGAACGTTTTGCTACGATGGTTGCAAGTTCCATGAAATATTCGTCTATTGTGGGTCGCATCAGCGGTGAATATGCACCAAATGATAAATATTTACCGAAAGCATCAGCGAAACCCTGCGGGTTCTCGACTCCGCGCACACGTATGCCCTGCGGGGCATACGTGGACACTTTCAAAAGAGGCACAGCCCTTGGACCTAATAGCAAAAGGTAAATATGTTGTGTTATAATTTAGGCAAGTTCTGAATTGTCGAAAGGAGAGTTTTGATGAATCTCATTGATGAAAAATCCTTAGAAGCATATATTAAAAATACCACTTTAAAACAATTGCTCATTGTCCCGGCAATACTTCTTTTATTGTCACTTTCAATTCTGGCATATACGACATACAGGACAGGTTCGCCTCTTGAACTTGGCCTGGAATTCAAGGGCGGGACAGCCATATACCTTGACACTGATAAAACACCCGACCAGTTAAAAGAGGATTTCAAGGAGTTCCAGGTATCCCAGGCGAGAGAATACGGCGGTGGACAACGTAAAATAATACAGTTTGGCCCGATGGACCCGTCATTGAAGGATAGCTTGATCCAGAAAGCCAAATCAGAATCCGCCAATCCTGATACTGTAGAGATAAGGGATATGGGGGAGCAATTCAGCCAGTCGCTTCAATCACAGGCCATTCGCGCAATAATTATTTCGTTCGTTCTCATGGCAATAGTAATCTTCATTTTCTTCAGGACTTTCGTCCCGTCTGCCGCTGTTCTTATCTCAGCCTTTGCCGACATAGCTTTCGCAGCCGCGATGATGGATGTTTTTGGAATCCTGCTCTCCCTTGGAACTGTGGCGGCTCTTTTAATGCTTATCGGGTATTCAGTGGACACTGATATATTATTGACCACGCGCCTGCTCAAGAGGAAAGGCGAATTGAATGATAAAATAAAGGAGGCCATGAAGACGGGCCTGACAATGACCTTAACAACACTTGGCGCCCTTATTGCACTGTTCTTCGTATCTTCAGGTTTCATTTCATCATTCATGCTTATCGATATTATTAGAGACATTTCCATAGTGCTAATTTTTGGCCTTCTTGCGGATATCGTAAACACATGGATGACAAATGTGGGTATCCTGAGATGGTATCTGGAAAGAGGAGCCAGGAAAACGGAAAGGCGGATTGAAAGACCGAAGAGGAAGGGGCAGAGAGCATGAACGGAGAAGAACCTTTTTATAAGAACCGGCGTGTCTTGCTACTGGCAGCGGTTATCCTGGGTTCTGTGGCTGCCATAATGGTATCATATTCTTCAGATGACGGGTTACGTATAGGGAATAACCTGAAGTATGGTCTTGATCTTGACGGCGGTTCCTGGCTCCAGGTACAGCTCCAGGGAGCCATAGCCCAGGTAGATGCAGACCCTGGAAAAATCATCCAGGCTGAATTCGCAAGATTGCTTGATGACCAGAGGGTCAGGGTAGAAAACGCATCTGGCGCTTCGGTAACTTTCATAACATCAAAACAGACCACGCAAAAAACCATTGATTCACTTGGTTTTGGTGCATCCGCGGTATCAGACGACGGTATGCGGGTGACACTCCAGACGAACAAGGAACTTTTTATCCAGAAATACCTGAAGAACGCTCTTAATGCGGACGTTAAATACATCCCCGGCAGATTCCCCACGTACGAAATACGGAAAGAAGTGACAGAGGAATCGTTGAATGCCATCCTGCAACCTGTGGATGGAAAAGTTGTACCCCCATTCAGGGCGGGTGTAACCAAAGAAACGCGGGATGAGACCAAAAAGAGATTGGAGAACAAACTCAATCCCGTAGCCCTCAAGCAAATAACCATTACGCCGATCGGTGATAATTACCTGCTTATCGACCTGCCCGGTGTATCGATAGAGGAGGCAAGAAAACTTGCCCTGACGCCTGGAAAATTCGAGATCAGGATACAGGTCAAGGGAAATGAGACTGAACATGTCCTTTACGGTGATATGATAAGCGGCGTAGGAGTTCCACAGAAAGAAAAAAGAGATGCATGGGGTGTATCATTTGAACTCACTGATGAGGGAGCCAGTGTGCTCAGGGATGCAGCGATACAATATGGTGCTGTGAAAGACCCGGATGCCCATCATCTTTTTATGTACCTTGATGGTCAGTATGTGTATGATGCAGCTCTTACACCTGAACTTGCAAGGAACATCAATACCATACCTGTAAAAGGCATGACAGCGACAACAGGAGGCGGTGAAGCAGGACAGGAGAGGGCAAAAGAACTCCAGCTTCACTTAAGGGCAGGCGCACTACCTGTGCAGGTGAAAGAAGCAGGTTCAGGAGAAGTTCCCGCGCCTCTTGGCCAGAAATTCAAGGAGCAGGTTGCGATCGCCGGGCTCATTGCCTTGCTACTGGTTGCCATAGTTGTGGGTCTCAGGTACAGGCAGCCCAGTATTATTATCCCGATGCTTTCAACATCTTTCAGTGAAGTGATCATGATCCTGGGCTTTGCAGTTATTTCCGGATTGCAGCTTGACCTTGCGACCATCGCAGGCATGATAGCGGTTATAGGTACAGGCGTTGACCACCTCATAATTATTACAGATGAGGCGCTTGCAGGCGGGGCCATGCCTCCGGATAAAGTGTACAAATCCCGTATCGCAAAAGCGTTTTCCATAATTTTTGCCGCAGCCGCGACTGTCCTTGTTGCCATGCTGCCGCTTATAATATTCATGGATTCAAGCGCGCTCCGGGGTTTTGCTGAAATCACAATAGCAGGCGTATTCATAGGAGTATTCATTGCAAGACCGGCCTATGCTGTTATCATACAGGGTATGCTTACAAAGGCAACAGATCAAAAATATGTTGATGAGGATTGATTAACCGAAGCTTTTAAATTTCAATCAGTCCTTAAAGCCTTTCCTTAAAGCCTCGGTGGCTCAGCCTGGCAGAGCGAGAGATTTGTAATCTCTAGGTCGAGGGTTCAAACCCCTCCCGGGGCTTTCTTTATTTTTCCAGCCCGTACATATCCTTTAATCCGTGCCCTGTGGCAATGACCACAACTGTACCTGATAGCTTCTTTTTCAGAACACCTGCATAAGCGACAGCGCCGCTTGGTTCAACGAAAATCCCGTTCCTTGCAAGTTTGTCGCGGGCAGAAAGGGCTTCCCCATCTGTTACCCTGAGTGCTTCCCCGCCTGAATCCCTTATTGCCCGAAGCGCTGCGATGCCATCTATCGGGTCGCCGCAGGCTATGGCTGTGGCTATTGTTTTCGGATTGCGTACCGGGATTATTTCACCAAGCTCGTTTTCCCATGCATGCACCACGGGCGCGCAATTCTCAACCTGCACGCCTATTATGCGGGGTATCTTCTCAGTTATCTTCACAAGCTCAAGCTCCCGGAACGCTTCATAAATACTCCATATGAGCGTGCCGTTGCCGACAGGTACTACAACGTAATCCGGCACGTGCCAGTATAGCTGATCTGCTATCTCAAAACCCACGGTTTTTGTTCCCTCGCTTCGCCACGGATAATCCCCTGTTAAAAAAGAGTCGCTATGGGAGACCACATATTCTTCGGCCTGTTTTATTGCGATAGAGTAATCCCCCTTAACAGCAATTATTTCTGCACCGTAAGCTTTCATCTGGGTGCATTTTTCTTTACCTACGATATCCGGGATGAACACCTTACATTCAAGACCTGCAAAACCCGCATACGCAGCTACGGAAGCACCCATATTGCCTGTCGAAGCAAGCGCTACTTTATGTTTCCCGTACTCAAGCGCTTTTGTTATCTCAAGTGAGGAACCCCTGTCCTTAAAAGACCCTGTGGGGTTTACGGCTTCATATTTTACAAGCAGTCTCCCGGTTTTCCCGAGTTTTTTGTTTTCAAGCAGCGGCGTTCCCCCTTCCCCCATGGTCACAACTTTTGAGAGGTCTTTGACAGGCATGAATGCCCAGTATTTCCAGTGTGCGGGTTTATCGCGCATAAAGTCATCGCGAAGGATGAGCTTTTGTATTGACCTGTAATCATATTCCGTATCAAGGGCAGAGCCGCAGTTCGTACACCTGGGGATTGGCAGTTTTTCTATTTCCCGTGGTTTATATTCCCTTGCACAGCGAAAACACTTGAAACCTGTGACATACACCATAATGAAGTAATTCACATGCTTTTGATAAATATTCTTCTCAAACTCGTAAGTGCCGAAATATTAATATCTTACGCAGTACAACAAGTAAAACGGTGTACACCATGGAAACATTAACAATAAGCAGAAAAGGACAGGTAGTTATACCTGCAAAACTCAGAAAAAAGTATGGACTTAAAGATGGCGAGAAGCTCATAATTGAGGATGAAGGTAGCTACATTAAAATAATACCCAAAACGACAGATCTTACAACACTGTGCGGGATATTGAAAGGACAGCTCGATCCTAAAGCTGTAAGAAAGCAAATAGAAGAGATGCGAAAAGATGATGAAAAGAGGGAAAAACTAATAGGTAAGGCATCAAATGAATAAGATTCTGATTGATACAATGCATATAACCGATCTTCTTACTGAAGATTCCCATATAGAGCTTGCGCAGGTATTGCAGAATAAAAAAATAACAGGGTTAGTTTCAGTAATCACGCTTACAGAACTGGTTAAGACTGTCGGCATGAGAGATGAAGAGCTAATGCATAGCATTTTAAACCGGTTAATCTCTTCTAACCTGGTTTTTATAGATGTCACCCAGAGAATAGCAATGCGTGCAGGCGAACTTCGTCTTAAATATGATATCCCCACAGCAGATTCGCTTATTGCTGCAACCGGCATTGTTGAGAATGTCAAGCACATTTTGACAGACGATGATCATTTTGATTCTGTTATTAATTTGATCAAGCCTATTAATCTCAAAACTGCTTTGAAAATAGCCAGGTGAGAATCACTTAAAACTTGCCGCGCCTTTCTATTGAATCCAGCACGCCTAAAAGCTATATAAATAAATTGTATTAATAAAAAAAGGCACCCACAATGTGCCTACCTTACTTCTACAACCGTATCAAGCGACATGGATTTGAAGGGATATACGATTAACTTAACCTCATACTTCTGGCCGAATGCAAGCCGCGCCGAGGGGTTATCAGGAGTTATGAATATCGCGCCATTAGTTACGTTATAAGTGACCCCTGCAAGATTTGTCACGTTCCCTGTCAGTATCTGGTCCCCGACATTCAAATCGGCACTTGAAACCTGGTACACCGGAGGCTGCCCCACAGGGACTATGGATATCTTCCAGTCACCGCTTCGGAGGCTATCTCCGCCCTTATGCTGTATCTCAATGTCGGGAACACCGATGGTATCAGGGTAAGTTCCCGCTAAAACAGCCACTGTGGGCGCTTTTGAATCCGAGCTTCCAAGCCCGAACGCAAACACCGCCACTACCGCCGCCAGTATAACGGTGACAGCCACCATCATGATGACACCGATGACAGGCGATACAGCCTCCTCGCATCGTTTCATTATTCAATCCTGTGTTGATAAAAAGGAAAATTCCCCCGAAAAGGGGGATTTTAAGGTTTATCTTACTTCCACAACCGTGTCAACCAGCATTGCGTTGGATGGAACGTGGACGAGCTTAATGTCGTACTTGGTGGTTTGCGATAAAGTGCCAGCAGTTGTTGCGGTCTCCCAGACCATAGTATTATTTGCATTACAACATCCGGAAACACTTGTCGGTGTACTGACGTTGATCTGCGCTCCAACTGCCAGATCACCGTTAGAACCTGAAACTGAAGTATTAAACGCTGGCGCGCTTCCGACAGGAACTACAGATATCTTCCAGTCGCCGCCTTTCAATGTGTCTCCGCCCTTATGGCTTATCTTAAGATCATATGCCTGCGTATCAGGGTTATTCGCAACTACTATGCTCGCGGTCGGGGCTTTTTCCTGTGAGCCGCCTAATCCGAACACGAACGCCGCTATCACAGCGGCCAATATAACAGTTATCGCCACCATCAGAATGACACCGATGACAGGCGATACTGCTTCCTCATTTCTTCTGAACATACTCAATCTCCTCCATTCAAGATGTTTCTTTCTTACGATTGACTACCTTCTCAAGTTTTTTAGCCCACATATCCTCTACGTGCGTATATTCACAATCGAGGAAATGATGGACCGCTTTGGCGAGGGCGTCCTTGGTGCTGCTCTCACCCGTCTTTACTTTCAGGGCTTCGAGGTCTTCTACCACAAGAACAGTTTGTACGTGCATTATTTTCGCCATCTTTCATCTCCTTAGAACGAGATGATGCCGCAACCTAAGTTACGGTAGTGTCTTCTCGCTATAACTATCATTATTATCATAATGTATTTAAATGTTGCGGAGGTTATGTATATAAGCATCATGCACATTACATTCGCTATTTTGTTGTTACGCGCCCGGCAGGGTTAAAAATAAATAAAAAAACCGGAACTAAATCCTTGAAGATTTTTCCCATGCCTGCGCAGAGATTGAGCGCACAGGTGATATCGTACCCTCGTTATCCCTCAACGATGAAACCTATGCTATAATTTCAGCAAGTGAAGCCGCACCGAAGTCTTTATCAGTTATCATTTACATTGGAGGGATACTATTTTAGCTCCAAAGCGGGGTAGGGTAGTCAGGAAATCCCGACGGGCTCATAACCCGTAGATCCATGGTTCGAATCCATGCCCCGCTATCAATTTTATGCAACGGTGGGCCCTTTTCGTGTGTTTGTTGCATATCCCTAAAATGCCCGGCCCTCAAAAAGTATAATAAATATCAGGGATATACGCTAAGCTACTTAAAACTGGATAAATATGCAGAAGTGCTATAACGTGGCGATTTTTGGTAAAGTCCTGGATGTATTAAGGGATATCAAAGGGGATACCTCGGCGTTTGTTATCGAGATGAGAGAGCATAACAAGGAACAAATAGTTTCTAATCAGGAAATGAGAGAGCATAACAAGGAGCAAATGGTTTTTAATCAGGAAATGAAAGAGCATAATAAACGCCTTGAGAAAATCCTTGAAAAACTGGCTTTCCGTAAAGACTTATAGCCAATAAGACAGTAGTAGCACCAGTCGGTGACGTCCATGGCGGAAAAACAAACAGAGGAAAAGAAATCAGTACTTCCTTCAAAATCAGATTTCAGCGAATGGTATAACGAACTCCTGCTGGCCGGGGAAATCATGGATGTGCGTTATCCTGTAAAAGGTCTCTACGTCTGGTTCCCCTTTGGCTTTGAAGTAAGAAAAAGGACATACTCATTAATAAGAGAACTTCTTGACAAAGACCACAAGGAGGCTCTCTTCCCGCTTCTTATCCCCGAAACCGAATTCATGAAAGAAGCCGAGCACATCAAGGGTTTTGAGAACGAGGTTTACTGGGTCACGCACGGCGGGAAAAATGAACTTGATGTCAAGCTTGCCCTTCGTCCTACAAGCGAGACCGCCATTTATCCCATGTATAAAGTGTGGGTGCGCTCGCATGCCGACCTGCCCATCAAGATTTACCAGATAGTGAACACCTTCAGGTACGAAACAAAACACACCCGCCCCCTTATACGCCTGCGGGAAATAACTTCTTTTAAGGAAGCGCATACTGTTCACGCCACATGGGATGAAGCCGCAGAACAGGTAAGGGAAGCCACGCGCATTTACCAGGAATTCTATATGCGCCTTGCGATCCCCACTATCGTATCAAAAAGACCGGAATGGGATAAATTCCCGGGTGCGGATTATACCATGGCTGTGGACACTTTGATGCCCGACAACAAGACCCTGCAGATAGGCACGGCGCATCACCTCGGCAGCAATTTCGCAAAAACGTTTGACATTAAATATGAGGACGCAAAAGGAGAACAGCAATATGCCCACCAGACATGCTATGGAATATCAGAAAGGAGTATCGCTGCGCTGATTTCCATCCACGGTGATGATAAGGGACTTGTGTTCCCGCCACTGGTCGCGCCTGTCCAGGTCGTAATCATCCCGATACTTTTCGGCAAGAGCGAAGAGATAATAACTGCCTGCCGCCAGGTTAGAGATTGCCTTACAGCGGCGGGAATCCGCACTGCTATTGACGAGAGTGATGAGCGCCCTGGCGCCAAATATTATAGATGGGAGATGAAAGGAGTGCCGTTAAGGATAGAGATCGGGCCGAGGGATCTAAAAAATAATGCTGCCACTGTTGTAAGAAGGGATAGCGGAAGTAAGGAAAGCATCCCCCTTGGGAACATCGTGGAAGAAGTAAATAAGAGGTTCAGGGTTATTCATGAAAGCCTTTATGAAAGAGCCAACAGTTCACTGAAAGAGCGTATATTTGATTGCGAATCAATTGAAGAAGTTAAGGATAAAATCCAGGGTGGTATTGCCAGGATTGCGTGGTGCGGTGAACGTGAGTGCGGCCTTGCGATGGAAGAGGCGGTGGGAGCAGGGATACTCGGGATACCTGAAGGGGATATGGGAAGCGGCACAGGAAATTGCCCGGTATGCAAAAAAGAAACAGGAAATATGGCAATAATGGCCAGAACATATTGAATTACAGAAAATGAATATAAATTATAATTTAAAATGTAATAACCTTTAAATACCCCTATACAGATTATAAGATGCTAATTTTCTCATTTTTAAGTGATGAGGTATTTGAGAGGTATTTAAAATGGATGATATGCAATACAAAGGAACTACCACAATAGGGTTAGTTTGCGATACGGGTGTAGTCTTGGCCTCAGAAAGAAGAGCGACAATGGGACACTTTATTGCAAGTAAAGACGCAAAGAAAGTCTATCAGATAGACGACCTGATAGCTATGACCACGGCAGGCTCGGTGGGAGATGCCCAGAGACTTGTAAAATGGATGCAGGTTGAGGCAAAACTTTATAAGATGCGCAGGGAAGAGCCCATGACAGTAAAAGGGATTGTAAGCCTGCTTGCCAATATCCTGAGCGGGAACAGGTACTATCCGTACTTTGTCCAGCTTCTTGTCGGCGGAGTTGATAAGAACGGCCCAAGCGTATATTCAATTGACGCACTTGGCGGGACAATAGATGAAAAAAAGGCTGTAGCAACAGGGTCAGGTTCACCGATGGCATACGGCGTACTGGAAGACAGATATAGGGAGAAGATGCCAATCGACGAAGGCGTGGAACTGGCTGTACGTGCCCTTCATAACGCAATGAAACGTGATTCAGCATCAGGAGATGGCATTCATGTTATTAAGATCACTCCTGAAGGATATATAGAGATAGAGGATACTGAAATTAAGAAGTTACGTGAGGCTTTAGCGTAATTTTTTTTATTTTTTACATTTTATTTACATTTTAGAAGGAAAACGACGATGACAGTTGAAGAAGTGTTGAACGATTTAAAACATAAAATTAGAGCACAACTACCCAAGGATATCACGATATCCGATGTAGATTTTGAGGGACCGGAACTCGTTATTTATACCGAGGAACCAAGAAAATTCGCGGATAATGGCGATCTTATCAAGAACCTTGCAAAAGAACTGAGAAAACGCCTCGTAGTCAGGCCTGATCCAAAGGTTCTTATCCAGCCTGAAGACGCCATCAAATCCATATCAAATATCGTGCCGCCGGAGTCCGGTATTTCAAACCATTATTTTGACGTTGATACTGGAGAAGTTATAATTGAAGCCGAGAAACCCGGCCTTGTCATAGGAAGACACGGCGAAACGCTGCGTGAAATCACCAAGGACATCGGCTGGACGCCAAAAGTCGTTCGTACACCCCCTATGAAATCGACCACAGTGAACAACATCCGCCAGTTCATGCGAGCAAATAAAGATGAGCGGAAAACAATATTGAAAACAATCGGCAGAAAAATACACAGGGGTGTATCTTCCAAAGATAAATGGGTCAGGCTGACAACCCTTGGGGCCTGCCGTGAAGTAGGGCGCAGTTGCTTTTTGCTCTCAACGCCAGAAACAAAGATAATGATAGATTGTGGCGTAAGTGTCGGCGGGGAAGATAACGGGACTCCGTACCTCTATGTACCTGAAGTGCATCCTATCAGCCAGATCGATGCCGTTGTCCTCACACATTCCCACCTTGATCATATAGGACTTGTACCCCTGCTGTACAAATATGGGTTTGAAGGGCCGGTTTACTGTACTCCCCCTACCAAGGACCTGATGGCGCTCCTGCAACTTGATTATATTGATGTGGCTGCCAGGGAAGGGCGGAAAAACCCGTACGAGTCGGCCATGATCCGGGAAGTCCTGAAGCATACGATAACACTGAATTACGGGGATGTTACGGACATCGGTCCTGATATGAAACTGACACTCCATAACGCCGGGCATATACTCGGTTCTTCGATAGCGCATTTCCATGTTGGAGAAGGATTGTATAATATTGCCTTTACAGGAGACTTCAAATATGAGAAGACCAGGCTTTTCGATCCTGCAAATACCGATTTCCCCCGCATAGAAACACTCGTTATGGAAGCTACATACGGCGGGTCAAGAGATATGCAGCCTTCAAGGAAAGAGGCTGAGCGTCACCTTGTGCAAATTGCAAAAGAAACACTTGAGAACGGGGGCAATCTCGTCATTCCCACGTTCGCCGTAGGAAGAAGCCAGGAAGTGATGATTGTTTTCGAGGAGGCCATACGCAAGGGATTGATCGGTGACGTGCCCGTTTACCTTGACGGCATGATATACGAAGCCACCGCAATCCATACCACGCATCCTGAATATCTCAATAATGAGCTCAGGAACCAGATTTTCCATAAAGGAATGAATCCCTTCCTCTCAAAATGTTTTGTCCAGGTAGATTCCAAGGAGAAACGCCAGAAAATCTTCGACGACCGGGAACCCTGCATCATCCTTGCTACATCAGGTATGTTGAACGGCGGGCCGATCATGGAATATTTAAAGGGATTTGGCCCAGAGGAAAAGAATACCCTGGTTTTTGTAGGTTACCAGGCAGAAGGCACCCTGGGAAGGCGCATCCAGAAAGGATGGAAAGAAATACCCATGCATAGCGGCGGAGGAAAGACAGAGACCGTGAAAATCAATATGCGAATAGAGACGGCGGACGGGTTCTCAGGTCATTCTGACAGGATGCAACTCATGGAGTTTGTCAGGAGATTGAGACCGCGGGCAGAACATATAATAACCCAGCATGGGGATGATAAGAACTGCATGGACCTTGCAAGCTCGATATACAGGAAATACAAGATCGAAACACGGGCCCCGATGAACCTTGAGACAATAAGACTGGCCTGATTACAGGCTTTTCAGCAATTCCCTTGGAACCCTGAATTCTATCCCGTGTTCTGAAAAAATGAATTCAAGAGGCATTTCATTGATCTTTGTTATTCTCATTTTCTGGATTTCAATAAAATAGGTCTTGTACTGGTCTAAATCATTAATATGTTTTTTATCAAAAAACAGAACGCCGTCGCTCATAAAATCAAATTCGTCAAATTCTTTGACCTCAAGACCATGCTTTTTTTCTGTGATCACAAGACCGGTCATTTTTTTTTCCTTGATATCTTTTAAGATAGTCCTCCACCGGGAAGACCGCCTGAAATTCCCTATATCAGAGAGTATATTAATTGAGTCAAAAACAACACGTTTAGGCTTAAAGATATCAAATATCTCGATAATCTCTTCTGTAGATAACAGGGTGAACCCAAAAATCTCCAGATATCCTTTATCTATATACTCACCGATATCCCACCCGAAACGGATAGCTGATTTTATGATCTGGTCTGCTTTTTCCTCGAAAGAGAATAAAACACATCTTTCATTATTTTTTAATCCTTCAAGTAAAAACTGCATTGAGAACGTGGTTTTGCCTGTTCCGGGAGTTCCCGTCACTGCAACAACAAAACCTTCGGGTATGCCGCCCTCAAGAAGCTCATCAAAGCCTTTTATTCCTGTTTTTACACGTTTGATTATTCTGCCAATGCTTTGCGGATCTATCTTATCCTTAAAGCGTAGTTTATCCATCCCCAGGAGGGCGCGCTCAAGAACTATATTCTTGGTACCAAGCTCCTGCTCGTAGCGTTCAAGTATTCTAATAGCTTCTGTGCTAAGGGTAGTATGGATCGGGTGTTTATCGTTCATTTTTCAACAAGATGTACCAAATAAATTATAATAATCATTATTATTAACAAGATACTTTAATTTTGCGGTACTTTTACCCATAACTCCCATCGAGTTTTACTGGCACAAACTTCAGTAGTTTTTTTTAACGTATATGAATGTATAAACACATATCCTCATCTTGAGACTGAATTTAGTCAGAGAAATTTATGTTCTTGGATATAGAATGAAAAATTAATGCAACGGCAAACTTTAATTACTTTAAGTAATTTAATTAATATAAGTAGAATTAATTGTAATCTAATTAATTTAAGTAGAATAATGGCACTTTAAGTTATACATAGAAAGGTGATTAAAATGGTAAAGACAATTGAGATTTCAGACGAACTATATGAATATCTTTTGGAAAAATGTAATAAAGAAAATGAAGAATTTGAAAGGAAAAAAGCGATTTGGGATAGTAAATATTCAAGTAACAAAGAATTATTATCTCCAGAAGAATACGAAGAACAAAAAAAGGAGTTGGGTGGGCAAATAAAGCAACTCGAGTTATCTCTTGCGTTAACAAAAGCAGAAAATCATACACAAGGTTCCAAGAAAATTACATCTAACACCACACAACCGCTGATAATTGAACCTCTGAGCGACAATATAAAACATCTTGAACCCATAAGGCAAATTACAAATCGTGATATTTCAAGAAGACCTCCAAATGATACAAGAATACGATTTAGGTTTAGGGGACAGAACTATGAAACTCAAATAAATGCTTTAAAGTATAAATATTCCACACTTAATTCTATATTTAAAATGGAATGGAACGCATCTGTAGATATTTGGAAACATATAAAAGATATATATTTCAAAGATGAAAACAGATGGCAGCCTCTAACAATTCTTAGGGGATAATCAATTTTTTTAAGCAATATGGAGTAAAACTAAAAAAATAATTGAAAAATCTAACAGAAGATTTAAATAGGAAAGTTTCTTAACTGGTTGTACATTTTTTGGGTTTCACTCCTCGGTGATATCTTTATGCATGAAAAGCTGGAAAATCAGATGATTAAGGTTATTGCATTTATTGTTGCATCTCTATTTCTTCTTGGTTGCATCTCCAACGAAAACAGGCCGCAAGAGGATATTGAAGCCCCTCAAAAAACGCTGAAAAAAGAATCAGATGTACACAAAGAAATTTCTGAAACATATAACGAAACGCCCTGGCTCACAGATATGCCAAAACTCCCGCAAGAGGATATAGACAGGCAAACAATAGCTCAAATGTCTTTAGAATGGGCTGTTCTGGATAAAAATATCGCCGATTACAACATGATAAAAGATAAAGGTCACCTTGTTCTTTCCACAAGGAACATCAATAAGAGCTATAATTTCTTGTTGGAAAACGTCACTATCAGCATATTAACGCCAGAAGAAATCAAGCAAAAAAGTGAGGCGGAGGGCGATTACCTCTATCTTGAATTTGAGATGCTCGACATACAAGGCAGCAAGGCTACCGTCAAACTAAATAACATCTGGGCGCAGAATGAAGCCAGCAAGAAAACCATAGCCTATCTGAGCGGCGGCGGAGCCACCATCCCATTTATAAAAGTCGAAGGCATTTGGGTACGTCAGGCTGTCACAGAAGCCTGGATTTCTTGAACTTTCAAGAGAATGAAAGCCAATGAAATCAATTTATCTATTTCAGTAGCGAGATAAGAATATGCGTTTATACCTTCCTACACGTTAAAAAATAGCTTAAAATAAAAATTTAAAATTAGAGGACTGTTTATGGTGTGAACCTTCCTCTTTGTACGAATCCATGCATCCAAGTGTACAGAACATTTTCTCTCGTTTATAATTTTCCTGGATGTAAATCTTTTTACTGCATTTTTCACATTTGACTTCTACTATTTTCAAGATCTCTCCTCCAATGGATTTCCCATATCCCTGACTTTGTATGAACATTGTCCCATTTCTATATATATTTATCGGCTATAAAAAATAATAATCATAGTTATACTCATCATAATATAAATTTTTCTTTAATCTGCACTATAAAATAAAATATACAGATAAAGTGGATAAAAGAGTATATCTGCATGAATCTATCTAAAGATGTGAACATATGAAAAGAACAATACAATATGTGATCTTATTATTATTGGTTATATTTTTTATAAATCCATCCTGGGCATTTCCGGGAATGACAGGCAATAAATCAACTGCACAACCAGCGAACAACATCACCCAGCAGGACAATAATATCACGGAATCTGACCAGGACATTGTATTGCTGATACATCTTATTGAGATCGATGCAGTTAGTATGCTATCTGAGAATAAATTATACATACGCGAGACGCTGGCTTTTAAAAATACAGGCACGATGAGATTTTCAGGCTTATTGAGAACCTGGGTTCCTGGTGGGGCCGATATTATCAATCAGGCCGGACTTGGTGAAATCGCAAAAACCGAGATGTCAACAGGAGAGATATCTGGATACCTTCCTGTTACCCGCAATGGGGATATCATAAGCTGGAAAGATGACATCGGCACGAACACCATAGCCCCTCTTTATGTAGTGGAATATACTCTTCCCTCGAAGCCTGAAGGAATGTTAAATAAAGCGAGGAATTATCAAAAAGTATTCCTCTACCCTGCATTGACCAAACAACCTTCCATGGTACAGGTCAAATTAACAAGGAGCCAGGGAACAAATATAGTTATAACCGATGAGACGGGAAATAGTGTGCTGGATTCGGGTAGTCTGAGAGAGGAAAATAACGATGTTATCTATACCTGGGATATGCCAAGGTTTAAAGAAATTAACTTAAGCATCTCGGAACCTGCAATCGCCCCCTCGACAATTGCGATTTATGCACTCATTGGTGGTCTTATCATACTCGTGCTTGCATATCCGGTCATCAGGAAAAAAAGTGAAAGACTCCGCTCAATTGAGGAGAAATTAAAAAATTCATTGGAGAAAAAACCGACCGCCGCCAGCCCTGAGGAAGCAAATGAGCAGGAAATCCCGGAAACTACAGAGGATGAAAAGCAAGTGGCAGATGATGTGGACTCTACAGGAATCTTAACCGAAGAACAGGAAAGACAAAATAACGACCTTCGCATAAAACTTAATGAGCTTGAAAAGGACTATGCCTCAGGGAACATGCTTGATGAAGAATATGAGGAACTTCGGGGTTCTTATCTGGCGCAAATCGAAAAAATCAATAAAATGAAAGAAAGGCCAGGATGACTATTTAAACATTTTCATAAAATATAGATGGATGCGAAAATCCCCTGTCAGCTCAGGGTGAAATGCAAGGGCAAGTAAATTCTTTTGCCTTGCTGCAACTATGGCATGATCATATCGCGCAAGGACTTCCACTTCCCTGCCAGCCTCCGTGATGCAGGGTGCCCTTATGAACACAGCGTTAAACGGAGAATCTAATCCTTTAAAATCCACCTGCGCTTCAAACGATTCCTTCTGGCGCCCGAAAGCGTTCCTGTTGACTCGTATATCCATCAGTTCCAGGAGGGGTTGTTTCGTCTTTTCAACCTGTTCATCCCCGTGCTTTGCAAGCAGGATAAGTCCAGCGCATGTTCCCATTATCGGAACGCCCGCACGGGCGATTTTTTTTATCTCTGAAGAAATCCCTTCCTTTTCCATAAGCCGCCCGATCGTTGTACTCTCCCCACCGGGAATGATTATTGCGTCGCATGATGGAACTATCCCTTTATGTTTTATTTTTATGATTTCTGACCCGATATTTGCTATCCTGGACGCTTCCTTAATAGCAGATGCGTGCTCTTCGATATTTCCCTGGATCGCGATGACTCCAATTCGCATACCTCTAACTTATCAGATAGTGATATAAATAATTCTTGCAGGCATGATGCAATTTTCCTTTTCAAGGAGACAATATATTTATATCAAAAAGAATATATTAACATCCTGAAATGAACGCCGAACTAAAGGGAATTATGAAAGCTGCAAGGCCATCCGTTGCTGTTATCGGCCTTGGGGGAGCAGGCTGCAATATCATTACATATCTTTCAAAAAAAAGTGTCGCAGGCGCGAAAATAATAGCCGCAAACTCGGATATAAGCCATCTTGTCTTGCAGAGGGCAGATAAGCTCCTGCTCATCGGAAAAGAGAGGTGCAGGGGCAAAGGCTGTGGCGGGTTTCCCGAAGCTGGCGCAGAATGCGCCATTGAAAGCACTGAAGATATAAAGAAAGAACTTGAAGGTATTAACATTGTCTTTGTCGTCGCAGGTCTTGGCGGCGGGACAGGCACAGGTTCGGCCCCGGTTGTTGCTGATATTGCAAAGTCGCTGGGAGCACTCACCATAGCATGCCTGACAATGCCTTTTGAGGTTGAGCTCCTGAGGCGTGAAAACGCCATAAAGGCGATCCGTTCCCTTTCCGGAACATGCGATTCTGTAGTATTGATCGATAACACAAAACTGAGAAAATTTGCAGGAAAACTTCCTCTAAGGACTGCTTTTTCTGTGGCAAACGCCCTGATAGGCGCAATGATTAAAAGTGTCACTGAAATCATCGCCGAGCCAAGCCTTATAAATCTTGATTTTGCAGATTTGAAATCAGTGCTTGAAAAAGGCGGCATTTCATCATTCGGAATAGGTGAAGGCGATGGTGAAAACCGTATCGAGAAGGCTACAGGGGAAGCATTAACTGCTCCGCTCCTTGAAATCCACGATATAACCTCTTCATATGGTTTGTTGTTAAGTATAAAAGGCGGGCAGGATATGACTCTTGAGGAAGTGGCAAAGATCGGGGAATTAATGTCAAGGAAAATCCCGGGTGCAAAGGTCATATGGGGGGCGCGGGTGGATGAAACCATGACAGGCAGGATAAGTATAACAGCTTTATTTGCAAGTGTCGGAAACCCTTTTGAGAAGTAAAAGACAATTCTCAAGTGTCCCGTTTCCCACAAAATCAGGGATCACGCCATATTTTCGCATTGCATCAGCGGTCTTTGGGCCTATCGCGACAATTGTTAGATTTCCTGCAAATTCATTTTTAAAGCCCGATAATTCAAATGATTTTGCACTTGTAAAAATAACAGCTTCCACTTCTTTCAGGACATCGAGGAACTCATTCACAGCCGGTACAAGCGCATAAGCCGCAGCTTCAACCACCCGTGCACCTTTTGATGTCAGAGAGTCTGTCAATTGCGGATTTGGAACCTCTGCTCTTGCAATGCCGATAGTTTTTCCATTTATATCACCAAGATAACCGGCAAAGTTATCAGAGGAAAATTCCGCTATCACTTCCCCCTGCATGCCGGATTCTTTCACTTTTTTTGCAGTTTTCGGGCCGACGCACACTATTCTTACGTCTTTTCGGGGTCTTATTTTCCCGAAAAGCCTTTCAACACCAAGAGAGCTTGTGAATATAAGAATATCGATTTTTCCTTTTGATACCATATCGCAAAGATATGAAAGAGACGCAGGATCTGTGGGTTCGGCGGCTTTCATGGTGGATACTACGAATGCAACATGTCCGTATCGTGCAAACAGCTCATGGACGCCTTCTGATTTTTCCTTTAATTTTGTAACTGCGATTTTCATGATAAGGCCAAATTCCGGATTAAGTTCCAATTATTTAGATAAAAGATCCTCAATTTCCAGAGTTCTTCCTAAACTTCTTAGTTTTGCGTGAATATTGGCAGTTCTCATAGCCGCTGGTACATCAAATCTTCTTCTTTTTTCACAGAACGTTCTGCTCCGGAATAAAGTTCAAAGACGTTTACTGTAGTTGTTTTAGGATGTTCTATCATATCCAGTATTGCTTCTGGACCGCGTTTGTTTCTGAGGACGTCTATTAAAAAATTGGTATCAAGAACTGTTATAGTTTCACCTTCTTTAATCTGGATAGATCAGCACCAGATTGCCTTGCTTCAAGTGCTGCTTTTTCAAACTTTTCATCATCTTTTAATACACCTATGAACTCGCTGAGTTTTTGGAGTGCGCCCCTTCGAGTGGACAGTTAGTTAAGGTGGTATATTTAAACATAACGTCTTCTCAAAATCAACTGGCGATTTATAACCGATCGATGAATG
>VEPN01000040.1 GCA_012026835.1 Candidatus Methanoperedens sp.
GTATTACGTTATACATTCTGCTAACAATAATCAGTCGATACAACTTGGTTTTTGTAAATATGAACATTTTGAATTTTCTAAATCTGTCAAACTAAGGTTAAAAGATTCAGCGATAAGTGGGAGCTTGAATATGAAAAAACGTATACGGAAGCCATCGAGGATGGTTTAAGTGAAGAAGAGGCAAAGGAAGAGGCCAAAAATTCCGCTTATCATGATTTTGACTTTCCTCCCGAGTTCCTCTGGGACAGTATTAGAAAAGATGTAAGCGCACTGCCTGAAAAGTTATCCCATGCATTAAAGACACTGGCTGAGCGAAATCCCCATTTAAAGGATGTTCTTGATAACGTTGATTTCATCCAGTTCACAACAAGCAGGGAGAATGCCGAGATATTGCGGCAGCTTGTTGAGCTTTTCAGTATTCAGAAGCTTCACCATGTCTCGCCTGATATTCTCGGGGATGCATACGAATGGATTTTAAGATATTTCGCGCCCATGAAAGCAAAAGAGGGAGAGGTTTACACTCCGAGAGAGGTTATTAAGCTCCTGATCGAGATACTTGACCCCAGACCGGGTGAGAGCGTGTACGATCCTGCCTCAGCCTCTAACGGCATGCTGATCATTTCGTATAAACATGTTGAAGATAAATATGGTAAAGCAGAAGTTGATAAGCTGTTCCTCTATGGTCAGGAAGCAAACCAGAAAACTCTTGCTCTTGGCAGGATGAACCTGTATATCCACGATATTAAGAATGCCAATCTTGCCTATGGCGATACTTTGCTTTATCCCAAGTTCAAAGAAGGGGGGGGACTGAAACAATTCGATGTTGTTATTGCCAATCCTCCCTGGAACCAGGATGGTTATGACGAGGAAGTCATTAAGAAGGGCGAGTTCTGGAAACAGCGTTTCAGATACGGCTTCGTTCCAAAGCAATCTGCTGACTGGGCATGGGTTCAGCATATGCTCGCAAGCGCCAAAGATGATACTGGAAGAGTTGGCGTGGTCATTGACAACGGCTGCCTTTTCAGAGGCGGCAAGGAGCAGGCTATCAGGAGCAGGATGCTGGAGGACGGTTTGATCGAGGGTGTGATACTGCTGCCTGAAAAATTATTTTATAATACCGGAGCGCCGGGAGCCCTAATTTTTCTGAACAAGAATAAGCCAGAAGAAAGGAAAGGCAATGTTCTGTTCATCAACGCCAGCAGCGAGTATGAGCAGCATCCTGAGGTCAGGAAGCTTAACAGGCTCAGCGAGGGGAATATACAGAGGATTGCGGAGGCTTACAGGAAATTTGGCGGCGGTGATGGGTTTGTCCGCGCGGTTTCTCTGGATGAAATAAAAAATAATGATTATAACCTGAACGTTACGCTTTACGTTTTCCCGCAGGAGGAAGCTGAAGTGATCGATGTTGGTAAGGAGTGGCAGGAGCTTCGCATGATCGAGGGAGAGATTGCCGGGATTGAAGTTAAAATTGAAGGGTACTTAAAGGAGATTGGATAAAAGATAGGACGTTTTTGAAAGAACAAAAGGGGACTAAATGAATAAAAAAGAATTGAGCTTGATCCTCAAGGAAGGCGAAGGGTATAAAATTGAATTCAAGGAGGGATTCAATAATCTTGATAAGGAGATAGTGGCTTTTGCCAATTCTTCCGGAGGCAGGGTATTTCTTGGGGTGACAGATGACGGTAAAATTAAAGGAATCGGCGTTACCAATGAATTAAAATCCAGAATCCAGGATAGAGGGCAGTTTGTTTGAAATAGTCGAAGAAGTAATGAAGTTCGTGCGATTGTATTCAAAGGTAGCTTACCGTTTTACAGGAATGCCCCAAAGGGAGAATATTTACGAATACCCTTTTGAAGCTATAAGGGAAGCCGTTATTAATTCGGTGATGCACAAATATTATTTTGAGCATGGTCATAACAATATCCTGAAGTTTTTCCCTGACAGTATAAGGATTGAGAATTACTGGCAGGAGCCGCCCAATTTCATTCTTGGAGAGACGGTATTTCGAAGAAACCATATTATAGCTGATCTTTTCGCCAGGATACATTTTGGTGAGAAGATGGGTTCAGGGTTAGAAAGGATTAAAGAGATATGCAGGAAAGAGAACGCTCCATTTCCGGAGATTGAGTTCAATGAGAATTATTTCTATGTGACTTTCAGGCAGAGTCATGAGTATCTGAAACTCGCAGGGGAAGAGACTACCCAGAAAACTACCCAGAAAACTACCCAAAAGATTCTGGAGAAAATAAAAGAGAATCCAGAGGTAACAAAAAAAGAGCTTGCATCTGCATTGGGAATCAGCGAGAATGGTGTAAAGTATCACATAGATGGTTTAAAGAAAAAGCGCCTGCTGAAAAGGGTTGGTCCGGATAAAGGAGGACACTGGGAAGTCCTGGGGGAGGCTGATTGAAAAAATGACGCAAATTTCTGAAATCAAAGCCAATCAAAAATATAAAAAACCGCAGATGAACGCAGATGAACGCAGATGAACGCAGATACGTTTCTGTAATGGGACTTGGCGAAATAACCCACCGCAAAGGACGCAAAGAGCGCAAAGCGGTGCAGCAGGAGCCTCTGCTCCCTTATGCGAAAGAAATCAGAGACGGTATAAACAACGAACACATACGAACTGAAACGAACTCAATTCATTCGGAGTTCGTACGGGTTCGTATTAGTTCGTTGTTAATTTCCGTTTTAAGGCTTTTATGTGCCCCGGCGCATGAGCGCGCGCCTCCGCAGCCTGCGCATCGTGCGCGATTGAGACACGCGGGGGGATGAGCATGGAAGGCGGGAGGAGGATGGAGATTGGGGAGATTGCAGCGGTAGTCAAAATTGAGGAATACCAAAGGAGATTATGGCAAAATGAGCGCCTTCAAGAATACTGAAATCAAAGAACTGCTTAAATCAATAAAAGAAGGAACGTGCAGGGAAGGGTCTAATATAGAGTACAAGCTCTGCAAATCAGAGCTTTCTAAAGATTTGTGGGAGACAATTTCAGCCTTCTCAAACGAAAGTGGTGGATTGATTCTTCTTGGATATGAAAAAATCAGAGATAAATACGTTCCAGTGGGCATAGTAAATCCATCCAAAACACTGGATGATTTTACCTCTCTTGTTGGACAGAAATTTAATTATCCTCCAATTATCAGGGCTGAAATTTTAGAGGATCAACATAAACCAATAATCATAATCGATGTTAAAGAAGCACCAAGACATCAAAAGCCAATTTATATGAAAGATGCAGGACCGATAAAAGGGGGATTCAAGCGTCTGGGTGCTACTGATATTAGATTGACTGATTCCGGCATTGCGCGATATTATCAAGAGCGTTCAGGATCAATTGATGCCCAGATTATCCCGGACACTAAATTAGAAGATGTTGATATAAATACTATTAAGTCCTTCAGAAATCTTAGAAAATTAATTAAACCGGATGCTCCAGAGCTGTTGTTCAACGATTCTGAGCTATTGAAAGCATACGACCTGCTTGCTTCTGATGGTAATAACATAAATGTCGCAGGCTTGCTGCTTTTTGGGCAGGAAAGGGAGATAAAAAAGCATTTTCCTGCAATGCGTCTTGATATTATACGAATAAAAGGAACTGAATGGGGAAAGGACAGGGATATGTTTCTTTCCAGGGACTTGAGGGGAAATCTGTTGAGCCTCTGGTCTTCTGCCCTTGATATTCTTGATAGGTTCTTTCTCATTCCATTCAAATTGGATGAGAGAATGAGGCGTAATGAAGAGACTGCACATCGAAAGGCTTTGAGAGAAGCGGTTACCAATCTTTTGATGCATCAGAATTATTTTCATTATAGTCCTGCACAGGTGAGGGTCTATAACGACAGAGTGGAATTTTATAATCCGGGTTATTCTTTGAAAGACCCTGCCCAGTTTGATTCTCCAGGTTCAAAGCTTCGGAACCCTCTTATCGCTGCTGTGTTCTATGATATAGGCTGGGCAGAAGCTAAGGGGACAGGGATTAAGACAACAAGGGAGCGCCTTCAAGTAGAGGGGTATCCTCTGCCAGAGTATGAGAATGATATAAAGGGAGATACCTTTACTCTCATTTTAAGGCATCCAATCGAACAAGTCACCCCACAAGTCACCCCACAAGTCACCCCACAAGTCACCCCACAAGTCGAGATGCTGGATAGATTTGCTTTAACTCTTAATTTTTGTGAAACACCGAGGGATTTGAAAGAAATTATGTCTTTCCTAAAACTGAGGGACAGGAAGCATTTCATAGAAAAAGTCCTCAATCCTCTTCTTGAAAAAGGTTATTTAAAAAGAACGATTCCGGATAAACCAAGGAGTAGATTTCAGAAATACGTTGTAGGAGAGCCACAGGAAAGCCGCACTAATAGTGCAAAACATGCAGTGCAAAACATGCCAAAAAGGCTCCGGTCAACTCCGGTCAAAAAGGGAGGATGAATGAGCATGCAGAGATGTAACGCAAGGAGCTGGTGGATTTTCACGGATACTTTTAATCCGTGCGTATCCGTGTCATCCGCGCAATCCGTGTTCTATCGTTATCCTGCTATAATTGACGAAAGTGACAAACCGCAGATGAACGCAGATGAACGCAGATACTTTCTTGCATCTGATTTTATCAAAATAATCCACCGCAAAGAACGCAAAGAGCGCAAAGCAATGCGGCCGGAATCTTTGCGTCCTTTGCGCTCTTTGCGGTTAAATGTCTTTTCCACCCCGGCGCACGGGTGCGCGCCGCCTGCGCTTTGTCCGCGATTAAGCCGCGCAGGGGGATGAGAATATGGAGGGCGGGAGGATGACAGAGATTGGGGAGATGTCGGAGGAGTGGAAGTTTGTAACGCTGGGGGAAGCTGTTGAAATTAATGGAGCATCACGAGATCCAACAAGAGAAAATCCAGACGAAAAAATCCTTTATATCGATATCGAGTCGGTTGAAGGGGGAACTGGAATAATCAAGACAGCAAAGGAAATTCTGGGAAAGGAAGCACCATCAAGAGCAAGAAGGGTTGTGCACCAAAATGATATAATAATGTCCACGGTCAGGCCATATTTAAAAGCATTCGCCTTAGTGCCAAGGGAGTACAATAATCAAATTTGCTCTACCGGATTCGCTGTGCTGAGTTGTAAAAATCAGATTTTTCCCCGTTATTTGCTTTATACATTATTCTCAAAAGAGGTAATAGAACAATGCAACAAAATGATGATGGGTGGCCAATATCCGGCTTTAAATCAATCACAAGTTGCCAAAATAGAAATCCCCCTCCCCCCTCTCCCCGAACAGCGCCGCATCGCCGAAGTCCTGGGCACAGTGGACAGCGCCATCCAAAAGGTGGGCAGCGCCATCGAGAGAACGGAGCGCCTGAAGAAGGGGCTGATGCAGAGGCTGCTGACGAAGGGGATAGGGCATGAGAGGTTTAAGTTTAGCAAGGAATTGGGTTGTGAGATTCCTGAAGAGTGGGTAGTTACCCAAATGAAGGAAGCTGTGGTTTCTTATAAAAATGGTATTTATAAACCGAGCGAATTTTATGGAACAGGCTATCCTTCAATAAGAATGTACAACATTCGCCAAGGTCGTATAAATATAATAAAAGCTCCTCTATTACAAGTAACGGAACAAGAATTAGAAGATTATGGATTGGAGGAAGGAGATATATTAATTAATAGAGTAAACACTGCTGAACTTGTTGGCAGAGCTGGAGTTGTACCACGTGGCATAGGAAAAATAACATTTGAAAGCAAGAATATTAGGGTACGCTTAAATAAAACTAAAGTTTTCCCAGATTTTTTTTCTGTTTATGTTCAAACCGCAGCCTATGCTAAACAAATACGATCAAAAGCAAAAACAGCAGTCGCACAAGCCACAATTACTCAAGACGACATCGATAATGTGTTATTCCCCATACCCCCTCTCCCCGAACAGCGCCGCATCGCCGAAATTTTGAGCGCCGTTGACAGGAAGCTTGAACTTTCGCGCAGGAGGAAGGAGAAGCTTTCGAGGGTGAAGAAGGGGCTGATGAGTGAACTGCTGACGGGGAGGAAGAGGGTCAAAATATGAATATGAACACCGACCTTCTTGATATAGCAAAAATGGATTTACATGCAAGCGAAGTTCTGTATGAGAATGAATTATATCCACAAGCAATTTTTTATTTTCAGCAAAGTGTAGAAAAAGCGAATAAAGCATTTGCATTAATTACTAACCAATTAGAAGAAAAAGATTTGCTGAAAGAAGTGGGGCATCAAACAGTAAATATATATGAGAAATCCATCAGGATTCAGAAAAATAGGTATGAGCAACTAAACGAAAAATTAGGCAATATACCAGAATTCAAATCAACAAAAATTATCGAAAACCTGAATATTTCCAAGACTTTGAGGCAAATTGATGGCTATTTGTCCCAAATTAAAAAAATTAAGGAGAGGCAGGAAGAATTAATTTATATTTCAAAAAGAGAAATTCGCCAATTTCTAAAAGATATAGCATCTACTAAAAGAGACATTGAAAAAGATAAACGTAAAATTTCTAGATTTAAAATAACAGAAAAGACTTTGAATAAAACGAAGAGGGAAATAATAGATCAACTCGGTTTTCTCTCAAAATATGACCCTGCGCAATTTGAAGAGGCAAAGAAGAATTTAGAAAGCACAGATATAAGATTATTAGTTGAAAAATTAATTAAGAATCAATCTGAACTTCTGATTATCATTATTCCTCTTTCTATGTCACTTTATTATCTTGCAATTATCACGTTGCCTCATGCGAGTATTACGAGATACCCTAACCCTAAAAATGGTCAATCCCCTCTAAATATTTATACTAAAAAATTACCGATTGTTAAAATGCTGCATGAATTATTTGAAGTTCACAAAAGCGCATTAAATGAATTGAAACTACTGAACAAGAAATTTGAGGTGATTAACGCTGGGATTCATTGAAAGAAACGGCTTTAAAAATAAAACTCCAATCCTGCGCCGCATCGCCGAGATTTTGGGCGCCGCTGACAGGAAGCTTGCACTTTCGCGCAGGAGGAAGGAGAAGCTTTCGAGGGTGAAGAAGGGGCTGATGAATGAACTGCTGACGGGGAGGAAAAGGGTGAATTAAAATGGATGACGAATTATTCAATAAATTAAAACAGTTAGCTTTGACCGTGTATAAAACGATAGATGAGGGCATTTCTAATGGTACAATACAAACTAATGATGTGATATTTCATAAATGGAAGGTAGATAAACTTCAATATACTGATACAGGCATCAAAGATTATGGCTCACATATAGAATATGTTACTAAAAAATCTATAGCAATTGATGAGATTATAGAATCAATAGAAAATTCTAATGAATTTTTTTCGGCTTTAGATGAGCTGAATAGTGTTTTTGGCAAATCGAATAAACTCTCCAATAATTTAAAAAATTTTTTAGGAAGATTCATCTATCGCTGTTTATCCAATCTAAAATTTGAGGTAATAGATAATGATATTGTAATTGCAGCATTCTTAAAAGATTTGCGTGGTGAGCCGGTGAAATACGGAGCAAAAGTCGAACTCCAAGGAATTGAATTGCGGTCAGAAAAAATTGATATTGTGGAAGGCATTACGCTAAGGCAGCCAAAGATCGAAGATCTCGAAAAAGAATTTCGGGAACCCTGGTTCATCACGAAGCATAGGTTTCATCCATCAGCAATCTTAGATATAGAGTTTCTTACAAGGAATGCCAATGAAATTGATACAAGAATTGAACAAGCAATCGTAATATTTAGACTTTTCAAAGTCGGGGGCGTTAAATGCACAACATATCAACTCTATTCAGATTCCATAACAGACCTTATGGCGACAGGGACGGTGACTTCCCATGATACATCTGCTGTTCATGATACATTATTTATAACCCCTGAAGATGAGCTAAAGTTGAAAAGTTTTTGGTCAAAAGTAAATGATTCGATACCTGAGAGTTTCTACCATACAAGTATTACTAAAGCTGATTATACAACTATCGCTTATAACCGTTATAGTGATGCTCTCCTTCAGAATGGTATTTTTGAAAGAAGAATCGCGAATGCTATTATGGGTTTGGAAGCTTTATATTTTAAGCCATTAGGAGAAATGCAAGAACTGGCTTATCGTCTTCGTATTCGAGTTAGTAAATTACTCAGTATATTAGGATATAATCCATATGAAGTGAAGGAAAGGATTAATGAAGCCTATGGAGTAAGAAGCACCTTTCTGCACGGAGGTCAGCTAGATTCCACTAAAAAGAACAAGCTCGAATCGAAATACAAGGGAACTCTCTTGCTCTCAGTGCTTGATTATCTTAGAATTTCTATTATTGTGAATATTCTCATTCTTAAAGAAAAAGAAGAATTCATAGATTTAATCGATGATTCACTTTTGGATGGGAAAAAAGAAGAACTACTTAACTCTATTATTTCTGGGGCGAAAGAATTTTAAGGTGAAATGAAATGCCAAAATACACGAGAAAGAACCGTGTTGAAAAAAGTCTGAGCTTCATACCTTTTGACTGGTATGTGCTAAATATCCCCCTCCCTCCTCTCCCTGAACAGCGCCGCATCGCCGAGATTCTGAGCGCCGTTGACAGGAAGCTTGCACTTTCGCGCAGGAGGATAGAAAAGCTGGAGAGGATGAAGAAGGGGATGATGAATGAATTGCTGACGGGGAGGAAGAGGGTGAAATTAGCGGAATGATTTCAATCAAAAAGCTTAAGTCTTACAAACAAGATATATCTTACTATGAATGAAACAATCGATATGGTCACAATCTCATCCAAAGGACAGATAGTAATACCTAAGAAGATAATGCAAATGCTCGGTCTGAGAGAACAGGATAAACTTCTGGTTTTCAGTAAAGGTGAAAACATACTTTTGAAAAAGGTCAAACCTGAAATATATGAGAAAAGTATAAGGGAGATTTTAATGCCACTCAGGGAAAAAGCCGAAGCCAGAGGTTTGACGGAAGAAGACGTGGAAAAAGAAATTAAAGCGTACAGGGCACAAAAAGGTAAGAGATGCTGAAATTTGTTCTTGATACAAACGTTTTTGTTTCGGCTTTAATGTCAAAAAGGGGCAATCCCGCTTTATTATTGGACAGAGTGAAAAAAAGCTATACCCTATTTATTTCAAAAGACATATTGAGCGAATTAAAAGACGTAATTTCAAGGGAGAAATTCGGATACACTGAGGAAGAAATTAATACTTTCATTGATGCTATCATTTCGTTCTCCGAAATCGTAAATCCTGAAGTCAAAATAGATGCCATAAAAACTGATCCGGACGATAACAAGATACTGGAATGTGCTGTTACTTCTGGAGCTTCTTATATTGTCTCAGGAGATAGGCATCTTCTTGAGTTGACAAAGTATGGAAAGATTAAGATCATAACACCAAAAGCAGCCTTCGATTTATTGAACTGAGTTATAGCATGTCTGGTACAATAAAGTTGCAGCACCCAAAAGCACTGGAACGTGCGCCTCATGGTACACTGGCTTTTAGGTCTTACCTGCTAATAAGTTATTATACTATACTATATAATAAAGGTTTTGGCGGTCTTGAGCTTAAAATCCCCCTCCCCCCTCTCCCTGAACAGCGCCGCATCGCCGAGATTCTGAGCGCAGTTGACAGGAAGCTTGAGCTTGAGCGCAGGAGGAAGGAGAAGCTTTCGAGGGTGAAGAAGGGGCTGATGAATGAACTGCTGACGGGGAGGAAAAGGGTGAAAGCAAATAAATGATGGAAGCATTTATAAGCAATGGAACAAATTTGTTACATATGGAACTAAATATATCCAGCGAGATTTTAAATGTTCTTTTTGGCGAGGAGATACATGCAAGAGCACTGGCTAAAAGGCTTGACATGAACCACATGACAGCGAGCAGGAACCTGAAAGAACTCGTCAGTGAAAATGTTCTGGAATTCAGGAAGGAGGGAAGGAACAAGGTTTATTTTCTGAAAAGGAACATGGAAGCTCGAAACTACGCTCTTATATCAGAATTGTATAAATTAAATAAAATATTGAAAAAATACCCTGAACTCAGGAAAACAATAAAGGATATCCAGCAAAATAAAGAAATCGGGCTTGCAGTCCTTTTCGGAAGTTATGCAAGAGGTGCAGCGAACAAGAACAGTGACATTGATGTTTTTATAGAAACTAAAGACAGGAACCTCAAAAAGGAACTTGAGCTTCTTAACTCAAGATTGAGCGTGAAACTTGGGGAATACGACAGGTCAAGCCCGCTTATTAAAGAGATCGAAAAAAATCACGTAATTATCAAAGGAGCCGAGCTATTCTATGAAAAAATCGGATTTCTTCAGTAGGTTGCTGGAGGAAGGAAAACTCCAGCTTGTCCAAATGCGCGGGAGGCATTAAAATGACAACAGAAAAAGATGAAGATTTATCAGATCTGATAAGAAGCCAGATTAAAATAGGGTGGGATGAGATAAAACCAACAATCTCTGGAATGCCAACAGAAGAGCTTGTAGATCTGATGGTAGAACTCAAGCTCTACGTGAATAGAACCCTCGCCCTTGAGATTGTAAAAAGGGAGGATGCGGTCTTTTACCTCAGGAAACTTTTACAGGATGGGCGGCACTGGCGCGACGATATCTGGTCTCCAGTCCATGCAATCCACATAATAGCTCTTATAAAAAGTAAAGAAGCTTTTGAACTTTTACTTGATATAATAAGATATCGCGGCGATGATCTTGGCGACTGGTTGATAGAAGGTTCATCGGGCCTGCTTGCCGCTTTCGGGGAAGATTTCATAGAACGGCTGAAGAGATTCAATGAGGACGATACTTTAGAACCATTTTCAAGATCAAGGGGCGTAACAGCACTTGCGGTACTGGCAAGAAAATACCCCGATCATAAAGATGGCATAAAGGAGCACATGCTGAAGCTACTCAATTCAACCAGGGATACCGAATTTGCAACTCTTATCATCGATGATATTGCCTCGCTTCGTGACCCATCTGTAACGCCGGATATCCATAAGGCTTTCAAGGAGCACAAAATAGATGAATTTCACATAAATGAGGAAGACATTGAATCGATTATTAAGGGTGAGTATAACAACTTGGAAAGGCATGAAAAAGATCCATTGGAACATTTTTCAAGGAACGAGATAGGGTATCTGCACAATCTCCATTACACCAAACCTGATGAGAAATATATACAGCCCGGGGAGATGCCCTCTAAACCCAAGAAAAAGATCGGAAGAAACGACCCATGCCCCTGCGGCTCAGGGAAGAAATACAAGAAATGTTGCATGGGAAAGGAGAAGTCATAAAAGCTATGCCAAAGTTCACTGAAAAATCCCTTGTCGAGGATTACATCCTTGAAAAACTCATCGAAAAAGGCTGGCGCTTCATTCCCGCCAGCGAGCTTGAGCGGGAAAGCTTCAGCGAACCTCTGCTTCTGAATAATCTTGTCAGGGCAATAAAGAAGCTGAATAAAGACAAAGGGATAGGGGACGAGGAACTAAAACATGTCCTGAACGAACTGAAACTTAAAGGCTCAGGGAACGAGGGGCTGAAGCAAATCCTCAACTATCTCAAGTTCGGCGTGCCGATAAAGTTTGAAAAAGAAAGGGTGGTGAAGTATGTCAGGCTCTTTGATTTTGATGAGATGGATATCAACGAATTCATAGTGAGCAGGCAGGTAATCTATCACGGCAGGGAAGACATAAGAACCGACATAATGCTCTATATAAATGGCATTCCTCTCGTTGAGATCGAATGCAAGAACCCCGCAAGCTTCTCTGAAAACTGGTTCGATGCATACAAACAGATAAAAGACTATGAAAAAACGGTTCCTGAGCTTTACAAGTATGTTCAGATAGGCATAGCAGCAGAGCAGGCCGCCATGTATTTCCCCATTGTCCCGTGGCAGGAAGAGATAAAAGCCAATCAATGGAAGGAAGAAGAAAAAGACTCCATCGATTCTACTATTGAGATGCTCTCAAAAAACACATTGCTGGATATCATCCGCAATTTCATGTTCTTCAGGGTGGAAATGGGAAATGCCACGAAAGTCATCGCAAGGTACATGCAGTACAGGGCAGCCAGGAAGATCGTGGACAGGGTATCCGCCAACCTGAAAGGAGAAGATGGAAAGAACAAGGGGCTGATATGGCACTGGCAGGGATCGGGCAAGACGCTCACCATGATTTTTGCAGCTCACAAACTATATCATTTAAAGAGCCTTGAAAATCCCTCCATCTTTTTCATTGTGGACAGGATCGAGCTGGAAGAGCAGCTCTACACTGAATTTAACTCTCTTGATATCGTGAAACCTGAGATCATCGGTTCCATCCACGAATTGAGAAAAGTCCTGAAACACGATGATGGAAAAGGCAGGCGCGGGATAATGATAACCCTTATACACAAGTTCAGGGTAGAAGAATTGAGCGAATTACAAAAAGAACTTGAAGAACTCTCACACCAAAAAGAAACGATTCTCACCAGAAAGAACGTGGTCGCATTCATCGATGAAGGACACAGGAGCCAGTATGGAACAATGGCAGGTCAGATGAAAAAAATCCTGAATAAAGCGTTTTTCTTTTCTCTGACAGGAACTCCAATCTCAAAAAGAGGAAAAGACACTTATCTGGAATTCAGCTATCCGCCAGAAGAGAAATATCTTGACAGGTACTTCATTACAGACTCCATCTAGGATGGGTTCACGGTAAAACTTGTCTACCAGCCAAGACTGGAAAAGGAAGTTCACCTTAAAAAAGATATGCTTGAGACATTCCTTGAAGTGGAATTTGAGGAACTTTCTGATGATATGAGGGACAAAGTGGAAGAGGGAGTCAAGAAGCGGCTCAATGCCATAAACATGTTCCTTGAGAATCCCAAAAGGATCGAGTTGATTGCAAGGGATATAGCAGAGCATTTCAAAGAAAATGTTGATGGAACATTCAAAGCTATGGTGGTTGCAGCCAGCCGGAAATCCTGCGCCTATTACAAAGAAGCGCTGGATAAGTGGTTACCGAAAGAATACTCCGAAGTCGTCATGACCTATAATGAAAGGAGTGATACTCAGGTCATACAGCACAGGATCAGCGAAGCAAAGGCGCGATATGGCGGGAAGGAGATGGATGATATCCGGAAGGAATTTGTTGAGAAATTCAAAGAAGAAGAGTATCCAAAGATTCTGATAGTCACCGATATGTTATTAACTGGCTTTGATGCGCCAATTCTCCAGACCATGTACCTTGATAAGCCATTAAAGGAACATCGTCTCCTCCAGGCAATAGCAAGGACAAACAGGCCATATAAAGGAATAAAAGAAGCCGGGGTAATATTAGACTATATAGGGATATTAAAAGAATTTAAGCGGGCTTTTGAATTATACAGCGAAGAGGAAATTAAAGGTGCGCTCTCAGGGATGGAAAGCCTGAGGGAAGACTTCAATAATCTCCTTGATGGTTTACTTGCGTTTTTTTCTGACATTCCAAAAGATAACTATGACAGGCAGACAATGCTTAGATCCATTGAAGTTCTCACAACAGATGAAGATAATAGCAAAAGATTCCTGGAAGATTACAGGGAACTCAGGAAGAGTTTTGAGCTTTTAGGACCTGCTGAAATCAAAATCGAGCGCTTCTCTGACTTTAAATGGGTCTCCGGCATCTACACATTTTATATTAATACTATCTTGCAGAGCCAGCTTGGACATGAGATGTATGTCCAGAAATATTTCGAAAAGACCTTGAGGTATGTTCACAGGACAACTGAACTTGAGAATCTGCGAAATGATCTGCCTGTGATAAGTTTTGACGAGAATTATCTCAGCGACCTGGAAGAAAAGTCTAAAAGCAAAGAAGAAAAGGCAGCAAGCATTGTATTTACACTGAACAGGCTGGTTTTGGTAGAAAAGCACAAAAATCCGGTTTATGAATCCCTGACCGATAAAGTGGAGAGGATTTTAAAACTCTGGAAAGAGAAAACAAAGGATTTTGAAAGGATTTACGCCGACGGAATAGAAGTGTTTAAGAAAATTGAGAAACTTTCTCAAAGGCAAAAGGAATTAGGTTTCTCGGATATGGAGTATTCACTGCTACTGAATTTGGAGAAAAAGTTCGAAGATGGCAGCGAATTTATTAAAGATATCAGAGAGCTATCTGACAGATTACAGGATCATATTTTTGACAATTGGGCTGTACAGCAGACAGCAAGAAAAAATGTTGAAAGGGAAGTCCGCCGGTTTGTACGCAGATATGTTAAAAAACGTGGTTTGAAAATTGACGAGCTTGATAATTTATATCAAAATTTAATGGAAAATGTGGAGAACTATGGAAAACCAGGTTCGAATCAGTGATTCAACTATAAAATACGAAATAGTTCATCGAAATATCAAATATCCAAGATTGGAATTCAAAAACGGTAAATTGCTGCTGGTTCTGCCAAAAGATCATACAGACTTTGGTGACATTATAGAGAAGCATAAAGGCTGGATATTCAAGCGAAATTCTGATATCGCAGCAGCGTTAGAGAAAGCACAAAAGAGAAAACTTGATTTAAAAAGAACAGATGAAGAACTCAAAGAGTTAATATCCTCCATCGTTGAAGATATCTCATCCGATTTAAAAATCAATATAAACGATATATATTTCAGGAGAATGAAATCCAAATGGGGTAGCTGCAGTCCTGATAAGAATCTCACAATTAATAAGCTTTTGAAATACTTACCTCGTGATTTAATAGAATACGTGATTTTTCATGAAATGATTCATTTAATCGAAAGGAAACACAACGGACATTTCTGGAAGATAATAGCTTCTAAATTCGATAATTATGAAGAAAAAGAAAAAGAACTTTTTGAGTATTGGTTTTTGATCCAGAAAGTTATGAAATCTTAATTATTCGATTTGCTCCAGGTTCCATTCTCCATGAAAACCACTAACATGAACGGTATCAATGGCAGCATCCCGTATCCGAAAACACCCGCACCCGCCGCCCTACATATCCTCCCGGGCCGCAAGGTTATGGTTCCCAGCAGGCGCAATGCGCGCCGGGCTGAACATAATATTTGTTTCCTGTAACCTGAATCATGGAATGGGTGAGTTAATATAAGACTGTGAATAAATAATAGCGTAATAAAATGAAGAATGAGACCAGAGAAAAAGCATTAAAAGAGTTCATCGGCAGCATAAAAACAAAATATGGGGGTAAAATAGACCGCATAATCCTGTTTGGTTCTTATGCACGGGGAGATTATCGAAAAGAAAGCGATATAGATGTGCTTGTTATATGGAACGGGGATGAGGTCGAGGGCTGGAATTCCCTGGAAAGGGAGGCAATTGAGGTTCTATTTAAATACGGCACTGTAATATCTTTGAAAATAATATCGCCGAACGAATACAATGTAATGAAGGAACTGGATTTTCCGTTTATCAGAAATATTTCTGCAGAAGGTGTAGTGGTTGGATAGGATACAATGTCATCTTGAGGAATCAAAAGAAAAGCTCGACTCTGCAAAACTCCTGCTGGAAAATGAATACTTCAAAGATGCTGTGAGCCGGGCATATTACTGCATGTACAATGCTGCAAGAGCGCTGCTGCTTACTAAAGACATGTCTCCCAAGACGCATAAGGGTCTCATCTCCAAATTTGGAGAAGAGTTCATGAAGATGGAGGATGATGCCAGAAGCTATGCCACGAGTCTCCATAAGGCTGAAGATTTGAGAGAGATGGCTGATTATGGTTTATATAAGGAAATATCATGAGGAAGCGCAACCAGTGCAATTATTTCAAACAGGCGATACTAATTCAAAACCGGCGCCGCATGGTTCCATCGCTATTTTATCCCCCAAGTGCAATCACAACACCCGTGATAACCATCCCCACGCCCGTCATAGTGACCCCTGTCCAGAACCTGCTTCTTCCTATATAACCGCCCCACCTGTAACCGATTGCATAGAGCATTATAAAACCGATAATGCTTGAGAGCCTCATTGCCCAGATGCCATCAAGTAACAGGAACGGTAAAAGAACAGGTATCCCTGATAAGAAAACAAGCGTACCTGCCGCAATCCCTCCCATGATATCTTCTTTTGTCGCATGGGTGTGATTTTCCACTGGTTTGAGGCGCTCCAGGATGTGCCGGGCAACCTCGTGTTTTTCGCTTTCGCCCAGGGTATCCACAATAGTATCTTCCAGTTCTTCTTTTATCTTTCGAAGATCGCATCCTTCCTCCGTACATGTGGAAGCTTCCTGTGCAGCCAGTGCAATCCTTCCTCTCTCAAGCAGGTTGCTATAGACATATATTATGCCATCCACTATTCCCCATGCGATGCATGCGCCTATCCCGGCACTTAAGACCGCTTTTCTTGAGTTTGTCTCAAGTCCGACAGTTCCTGTAATAGTAAGCACCATGATCAGCCCGAAAAGTACTTCAGAATGGCGATCGGAAGGCGAAAGAAGGGAGCGGAATTTCATCATACAAGTTTCAGCTCATCTTCTTTGCCGCAAGCTCTATAGCCTCGATAAGGCTGTCCCTTGGCATGATAGTGGCAACAGGAATGCGAAGTACCTTTTCAACTGTCGTGCTTACTATGGGAGCGCAAACCAATGCTTTTGCCCCGTCCCTTTCAGCTCTTATTGCCGCGATGATAGCTTCTTCCATCGAGGTTGCGGAATATTCCCTGATAGTGAGAAGGCGGCCTTTTACCTTCAGTTTTTTCTCGGTAATGTAATCAAGAACTGGACGGGCTGCAATGACAGCTATGAACTCTGTTTTTTCAGTCCCCTCCATTTTCCGGAGCACTGTAACTATCTGTCTTAACGTTTTGATATTGGGTTCCCGGTGTCCTGATAATAATTTGTAGATCGTACTTGCGGGTATGCCTGACTTCTCGCTGAATTCCGCGGCTGTCATGCGCAGTTCTTCTTTAATTATCCTTCCGAATTCCTTAATGAAAGCTTCGTCCGATTCAACCGCCGCTCTTATTAGATCTTCTGTTGCCATTATATTCCTCTTATCACAATCGTATATATATTATATGGAATTAATACGTTTGGGTAAGCACACAGATAAATAAGGAAACCATTAAATATAGCAATAGGAAGAAAACATAGTAAGACATAATATTTAAAATAATAGATTAATCGCATAATCAAGCAGGTGGAGTATGAACAAAATAAAATCTGTCCTTTTTATTGTAATTATTGCATTATTATTCATGGGAATTGGATGTGTTGATAAACAATCAAAGATAAAAGAAGTACGAGTAGGATACCAGCCTACAACTCACCATATAGCCGAGTTCATAGCGATCCAGAAGGCATGGTTCGCAGAAGATACAGGCATTCTTTTCACGGATAAAGAATTTATCGGCGGCGCTCCCGAAATGGAGGCAATGATGGCTGGCGAACTGGATATCGCTTATGTCGGCGCTACTCCTGCTATCAATGCCATAGCAAAAGGACTTGAGGCCAAGATCGTAGCAAGCGCGAACAATGAAGGGTCTGCACTTGTGATGAGGAATGATTTCAATTACACAAGTCCACAGGATTTGGTTGGCAGGAAGATCGGCACGCTGCCAAGACCCTCTATCCAGGACACTGTGCTCAGGGTCTGGCTGCTTAATAACGGGATCAACTCTGAGGATGTGGATATTAAATTTATGTCCGGTGCTGATATGCTTGCCGGCCTTTCATCCGGTGCCATTGACGGATTCATTTGGGCCGAACCCGGCCCCACCCAGGCCGAGATGCAGGGCATCGGTAAAATCGTCGTTAACTCCTCAGAGATGTGGATGCACCCATGCTGCGTCGTTGTCGTGAGCGATAAACTGATAAAAGAAGAGCCGGATTTAGTAAAGAAGATTGTGAAGACGCATATAAAAGCAATGAACTACATCAGTGAAAATGAGACAGAAACTGTCAATATTTCTTCAAATAAGCTCAAACTATCACCGGAGATATTAAAGAAATCTCTTGAATCCGGGAGAACAAAATATGATCCTGATCCCAGAAAGATCGAATCCGGCATAAAGCGTTTCTCAGACGACCTGGTTGAACTCAAGATAATCACAAGGCCAATGAATACATCTGACCTGTTCGATTTTACTTTCTATGACCAGGCAAATACGAGTCCATGAAACGCCTCAAATTTGAGAGGATTCTTGGCGTAGGGCTCTTTTTATTCGTATGGGAGATTACTGCGCGCTCTAAAATCCTTTTTTTTCTGGGCATTATCAAAATGGAGGCACTTGCTTTTCCTCCCACTATCCCATCTGTAATCTGGGCATTCTATCAGGACATTATGAGCGGCACGATGATCTTAAGCATCGGCTACAGTATCATTCACCTGTTGATCGGTCTGGTTCTTGCAGTCTTACTTGGCGTCCCTCTGGGTGTCCTGACAGGCTGGTCAAGGCGCGCTGAGTACATCATTGACCCGATAATCCAGGTCATGCGTCCCATCCCCCCGCTGGCGTGGATACCGATAGCCATTATGATGCTGGGTTTGACGCACCAGGCGGCAGGATTCATAATTTTTATCGGCGCCTTTTTTCCAGTTCTTGTAAATACTTATTCAGGCGTAAGAAGTACTGACCCGCGGCTTGTCGAGATGGCAAAGACGCTTGGTGCCACTGAAATGCAGGTCCTTACAAAAGTTGTATTACCGTATTCCACGCCCATGATGACAGCAGGAATAAGGATAAGCCTTGGCGTGGGATGGATGTGTGTTGTTGCGGCTGAGATGTTCGGGGTGAGCACATACGGTCTTGGTTATAAAATCCCATATTACAGCAACATATTGATGTATAATTATGTCTTTGCTTACATGCTGACTCTCGGGCTGATAGGATACATAATGGATACCATGTTCAAGAGATTAGAGTCGTGGAAACTGCGATGGAGAGAAACGATATAGGATGCTGGGAATAAAACACCTGACCAAAAGGTTCGATAGCTTCACCGCGCTTTTGGATGTTTCCCTTGAAGTAAAAAACGGTGAGTTCGTGTGCCTGCTGGGTCCGAGCGGGTGTGGAAAGACCTCGCTCCTTCGTCTTGCTGCTGGTCTTGATTCCCCGACTGAGGGGGAGCTGTTCCTCGACGGGAAAAAGATAGAAGGCGTGAACAAGGAATGCGGTTTTGTGTTCCAAGAATATGTACTCTTTCCCTGGAGGACCGTGAAAGGCAACATCGAGTTCGGACCTGAGATCAGAGGTATACAAAAGGAGGAATGTGAGAGGATTTCGCAGCATTATATAGACCTCGTCGGGCTGAAAGGATTTGAGAACCATTATCCCCACGAACTCTCAGGTGGGATGAAACAGCGCGTGGGGATAGCGCGGGCGTATGCGAATAATCCCAAGCTCCTGCTGATGGATGAACCCTTCGGGGCTCTTGATGCACAGACGAGGAACATCATGCAGGGTGAGCTCCTGAGGATATGGGAGAAAGAGCACATAAGTGTGCTTTTCGTGACGCACAGCGTGGATGAAGCTGTATATCTTGCAGACAGGGTCGTAGTAATGTCTGCCCGGCCGGGCACTGTAAAAGAGATCTTTGAAATAAAGATACCGCGTCCCAGGGTGAGGACGGGGCCTGCAGCCAATGCCATGCGTGACCAGATACTTAAGTCGCTTGGAACCGAGATAAAGAAGGCTTCGGGATTAAAGTAATGCGTGTTTTCCATTTACAGGAGCTTGTCTTATCAGGAAGGACTGTTAATCCCCGAATCCCGGCAAGATCCTGTCAAAATACTTCGCCACAACGCACGATTCGGTACATTTCCCGCATCGTATGCACTCCTTCCCTATTTTCAACCCGGGCTCGATAGTGATGGCGCCGGCGGGGCACACTTTCAAGCACACCCCGCATTTCGTGCACTTCTTCACCCTGATCAGTTGTTTTGACGTATTCTCAAAAAGCGACCGTGCCTCTTCCCTGCCAAGGGCATTGACGGATATATGTCCTGATGAGAAAATCTTTACGCTTGAGCCCTTTTGTCTTATCAAAAGCACCCCGAGATCTTCAGAGAATACGTTCTCCCCAAGCATATTCGCGATGTTTTGGGCTTTATCAAGCGTAAGTCCCGTGATCTTACCCTCCATTGTGTACCCCCCTGTTCTGCATGGTGAAACCCCACCCGTCACTACGATGCTGAACTCTTCTTCCCTACCTTTTATCGCTGTGCTTATCCCGAGATCCTCCGCAAGACGCACCATTTTGGGCGGCAGGTGCTTCCATCGCCAGAAGCCGTGCTCGATGAATTTATCTCCAAGTTCATGCTCACCTGCCCACTTCAAGAGATACTCATTCCAGCGCTTGAAAAGCTCGGGATGAAGCTCTTTAAACCTGTAATATTCCGCACTCAGCTCGGCAGGACATAGCCAACAGCCGACACGCTCAAATCCAAAATCATATAAGGGATTGTATTCAAGTTTCCGGTAGTAAATATAGAGCCATACCTCAATCGCACGCCAGTTCCGTATCGGGAACACAGATACCTGACCTGGAATAAAAGGATTCTCCTCTTTCGGCGCTATTCTGGCCCGGGCAAAGGACTCATATTTCCTTTTCCCATCTATAGTGAGACATTTGTGTCCTCCTCGTGTGCATTCCTCTATGACAATGTTTATCGGTGCAAGTTTACATACCTTGCAGCACCACCTGAAATCCTTTGCAGGAGGACCGAAACTTGGCAGGTTCTCCCAGAACGCCTCTTTTGCCTCCACTTCTATCAATTCAATATTGTTTTTTTTGCAGAACCTCCTTGCAAACTCGACTGTTTCGGGGAATTCAATCCCGGTGTTCGCAAAAAAAACTTTTATCTGTCTTTTCACTGCACTTCGTGTAAGGTCAAGAGTGGTAAGGCTGTCCTTGCCGCCGCTGAAGGAAACATACACAGGAGAATCCATGAATTCTTTCTGGTTGGCAATACCTCTGATAGTGTTGACCGCATCTTTTGCGAGCCTCTTCATATGGGACGCATTGGCGCGGATGACTTCATCCAGGCCCGGGTGTCCGGACAGGAAGGCTGCTTTTCCTGAATCGATCTTCTTTACCCTTATCGACCTGCCTGGATTTTTCATTTCATTGGAATCACTGAACGATATACCAAAACCGCTCAGGTTTTTACTGGCTATAAGAATCGTATCGCCTTTGCCGATGTCATCTGAGCATTCCAGTATCTCACTTCCGTCTATTGTTTTTCCGCTCAGGTGGCGCCCGCTTGCAGATATTTTAACAAGCTTTTTCTTGAGGCCGAAATCCTGGAGGGCTTTTGCCCCTTCCATCATCAGGTCAAACTTAAAACCCAGTTCTTTCATATCGAACCTGAGTATGCCGAAAACAAGGCCGTCCACGATTATTTCATCTGTTTTATCTTCACCTGGGGTTTTATTCAGGAGAACGAGTTTTCCAGCAAGGGGATTTATCCCGAAAGATTTTAAAATCAGTTCCCCAATGATCTTTTTTTCATATGGAGAAGAGAATCGCACATCGCCAGGTTGTGTTAGTTCTATCCGGAAACCTTTTTCATGGCATATGCCGCATTGTTCATCAAGCAACGGGATATTGCACTTTCTGCACCAGAAAATATTTGAACCAAATTCTCTGTCGAAACCTTCATATTGTTTAATGTTTTCTTTCATAACACGGAACGTAAACAGTTTATACGAAATGGAAACTACAAAGATAACCCCTTGCTCATAAAGCTTCTGCAAGAAGAGCGGATTGATGGTGTTAGCGAATATCCATTCATAACCAATGATAAAAAGGCAAAACGTTTTGCTAAAAAGAATAATGTAATCGCGTGGGATATTCCAGACATTATGAAAGCTATGAGGAAAACAGGAATCAGAAGCAAAGAAGAGAAGATTTTAAAATAAGCAGTTAGTCCATTTCATCGACTCTTCCCAATTTCATGCCCTTCATGCCAAACTCACCCTGGCATAACCGCACGCTCATCGATGGCGTCGCCAGCTACGTATTGCCAGTAATTAAGGAAAAATTTAAAAACTTAGAATTAATTATTAGACCTGCTCTGGATGAAAAAGAATGAAAAAAAAATTTAACAATAAAATCCTTATTATCGGCTATGGTTCAGTTTCGCAATGCACCTTGCCTGTTTTATTGGACAAAATCGATGTTCCGCTACAGAACATTACTATAATTGATTTTGAAGACAAATCGAAAGCCCTGAAAAAATATACAGATAAAGGATTAAAATATGTTTGTGAAAAAATTACCCCGGAAAATTTAGATCAATTTTTGTCAAAATATTTGGATGATGGGAGTTTGCTCATTGATTTAGCGTGGAATATCGGCGCCAATGACATTATTAAGTGGTGTCACGACAACAATGTATTGTACGTTAATACTTCTATCGAACTCTGGGATCCCAATGAGGGAATTTATACGAAGAGCCCTTTTGAAAAATCCCTTTATTGGCGGCAAATGCAATTACGGGATATTTCCCGTAATTGGAAAGATGCGACAACTGCTGTTGTTGACCATGGTGCTAACCCGGGTCTTATTTCTCACTTTGTCAAGCAAGCCTTGCTGGATATTGCCGCACGTATCAAGGTTGATAAGAAATTTTCTCCGAAAGACGAAGAAGAAATTGACCATTATGCAAAAAACAGGGATTTTGCCCATCTTGCTAAAAAGTTAGGAGTGAAGGTCATCCATTGTAGCGAGCGAGATACGCAAATTACCAACAGGCCAAAAGAAGTTAATGAATTTGTAGGAACGTGGAGCATTGAAGGATTGCGGGAAGAGGGAGTGGCGCCGGCTGAAATAGGCTGGGGCACGCATGAGAAGAAGCTGCCGCCCCTGGCCAAAATACCTCCTCATGGACCTAAAAATCAGATTTTTTTGCCCCAGATGGGCATTAATACATGGGTAAGATCGTGGATACCGGATGAAGAAATTGTCGGTATGATGATTCGACATGGTGAAGCGTTCGGCATTTCAGACCGGTTAACTGTATGGGAAGACGGCAAGGCCATCTACCGGCCTACCGTAAATTATGCTTATATGCCCTGTCATGAAACGCTTTCCTCGCTTCATGAATTGCGCGGCCGGAACTACGAACTCCAGCCCAGGATCAGGATTTTAACAGATGAAATTACATCCGGCGAAGATACCCTGGGAGCGCTCCTGATGGGGCATTGTTATAATTCCTGGTGGACAGGCAGCTCTTTAAGTATTGATGAAGCCAGATCTCTTGCTCCCGGCCAAAACGCCACCACCCTCCAGGTAGCGGCAGGTATTGTTTCCGCCGTACTCTGGATGATTGAAAATCCGCGGGAAGGTATAAAATTGCCCGACGACCTTCCTCATGATTTTGTCCTGGATATCGCTAAACCGTATCTTGGAAAATTTATTTCCACCCCCTCTAACTGGACGCCGCTAAAAAATCGCAAAATATTTTTTAAAGAAAATCCTGCAGCGAAACCCAATCCCGATCCCTGGCAGTTTAAAAATTTTCTTTTTGTAGATTAATATTTTGTAGATTAATAACTAACAATATCACGATTATGACAGAGAAAAAAAATAGAATTTTAGAAAAAATTGCACGAGAACATGGTACGCCTGTCTTTATTATAGATCATGAAAAAATCAGGCAGAACTATCGTGAATTCAAGGAAAAATTGCCTGATGTTCAGGCATATTTCGCAGTTAAAGCCAATTCCAATCCTGAAATTGTCAAAACGATGTACGACCTGGGCGCAAGTTTTGATGTAGCGTCTTTACCTGAATTTATGCTGGTTCATGATAATATCAAACATTTGTCCGAAAAGGAGAGGCAGGATTTTATCTGGGAAAAAATTATTTATGCTAATACCATCAAGCCCGCCGAAGTCCTGGCCAATTTAAATGAATATAAAATACTAGTTACTTTCGACAATGTTGAAGAATTAAGAAAGATAAAAAAACATGCCCCTGATGTTGGCCTGGTTTTAAGGATACGGGTGCCTAATACCGGTTCTATGGTCGAGCTCTCCTCGAAATTCGGGGTCCACCCCGGAGAAGCGGTCGATCTGATTGCAGAAGCTCTGGATTTGGGTCTTGGAATTGAAGGCATCAGTTTCCACGTCGGCAGCCAGTGCAATAATTTTGATAACTATTCACAGGCCTTGAATTTTGCCTACTCGATTTTTAAGGAAGCAGAATTGAGGAACTATCAAATCGGGTTTATTGATAAAGATGGCAAAAGAAAAAAGATCCTGGATATAGGCGGCGGCTTTCCTGTAAAGTACACTCCCGACGTAAAATCTTTTTCCTCCCTGTCTGAAATACTGAATTCTGAAATAAAACGTTTGTTCCCCAATGGAGACATCCAGGTTGTCGCCGAGCCTGGACGATTTATGGTGGCGACGGCCTGTACCCTGGTCACGAAAATTATCGGCAAAGCTGTCCGCGATGGGAAAACATGCTATTACCTGGACGACGGTGTTTATCATACTTTTTCAGGACAGGTTTTTGATCACCAGCACTATCCGCTGCATTCCATAAAGCGCGGAGAGAAAAAAGTTTGCGCCACGTTTGGCCCCACCTGCGATGCTTTCGATACGATTTCACTGGCCGATGAGCTGCCTGAAGACCTGCAAATCGATGATTTGCTTTATGCTGAAAATATTGGCGCCTACACGATCGCTTCAACAACTTATTTTAATGGTTTTCCGCCGCCTAAGGTGGTGCATTTGAATAAATAATGGTCGTCGGTGATGGTTATTTATCTTCGAATTGGAGTCAATTCATGCTGGTAGTTATCCTGAGGTACAACACATACTTCGCTCTTAGTATTAGGTACTGGTTTTCTTAACAAATATTGTTGAATTCACAATAATTACATTTCCAATTATTATCTATTCCAACAGGAATAGCTTTTCTTTTTCCTAACCAGAATTCTTCACAAAAATTGCACTCTTTCTGGAAGCTACGCGATTCAAAAGAAAATTCATCAACACCAATTAACTTTTTATTCAGTTGAAATTCATATCTTATATTCATTATTTTTTCTGGAATAGGTAAGGTTTGAAATAACTCAAATGATTTATCTGCTAATTTTTTTATATTCGGTTCAATTCTTATTCCTATATCAGTTGTTTGCTTTTTGAATTCATCAGATATATTATCAGATTTTTTGAATCCATAAAAACTCATTAAATCTTTGGTAGAGAATTTTTCGCATACAAACTCTTGTATTAATTTATTGTAAAGCATCAATTGAAATCTGGTTGTTCTCTTTTGCGCTTCCGACGGCATAGTATCTTTTTTTCTTGTTTTTGTATCTAAAATTACTAAGTCGTTATCTTTCAGATTTAACTCATCAACAATTCCTATGACAAATAATGAATTAATCTTACCAAAAACAGGAAGTTCTCTTGTCATACCTTCAACAATTAATCTTTCTAATCCAACTTGGATGTTGTGTAATCTCAAAGCAACATAATCTGCTTTAATTTTAGGTTCTATTTTAACCAGTGTAGCAATTTCTTCATGTAATTCCTTATGCCTTTCTGTCCCTTTATTCATTTCTCGTGTTTCTATTCTGCCCTTTTCAAGACCAAATTCCAACTGTTTTTCACACCAAAGTTGAGCAGACAAATCCGTTATTCTAACACCATTTGGTCTATATTTCTGTATTAAATCACCATTTGACATAAATTTCCTTCTAATCCATTTATAATAGCACAATCCATGAACTCATAAACCTTTGAGCTTATACTATTCACGATATGGCAAAAATAGTCTATCATATTCTTCTAAGGCGGATTTATCAGTCAGATTTGCGATATAATTCTTGACAATTATTTTGTTATCGAGTCCTTTATTAATCCAAATTCTCTCTGAAATCGGAAGTAGCATTATATCTTTTTTAAATGCATCAAATAACTTTGAAAGTATTAAATCACCCTTGAAATCGGTTCTTCGAACTTGTGGATTTTCAAAGATATTAATTTTGCAGAATTCATCAATTTCCTTCATTTTTTCCTGCATTGAATCACTAAATGTTATTAAATTGTAATCAATTGAATCAATATTATCTCTTGTAATTTCTTTCAAATTTTCCTTGCTGTTTGTAATTAAGTCTTTAAGAAATTCCCAGGGTCTATATACTTCAGGTTTCCCGAATAATTTTTTATGGAGTTCATTAACCTTGTTGCCTTTAATAATTTTCAAATTTATGGCATCATCGATATCACTTGAAATTTGAGCAATTTCATCGGCGCAATTCACAACTTGTCCTTCAAGTGTTGCTGGTCTGTTTGGATTGAATATAGAATAATTTCTTGGATTTTTTATTTTACTGTGTTTTAATATTCCTTCCAATACTTCCCATGTTAAATTCCTTCCAAAATAAGGCTCTTCTGAACCAAATTTCGGACTAACTTCATATCTTCTTGCAACATCAATACTTTGCTCGTTATGTTTAAATCCTGAACCTATTTTTTTATCTAAAATTCTTTCACCTGAATGACCAAATGGCGTATGACCAATATCATGCCCTAAAGATATAGCACGTGTTAAATTTTGATTCAATTCCAGTGCCATCGATACGTCATTTGCGAAAGATTCTACTTCAAGCGTATGCGTTAAACGAGTCCTTTGGAAATCACCGGATCGAAAAATGAACACTTGTGTTTTATATGATAATTTTCTAAATGATTTTGATAATAATATTCTTTCTTCATCTTTCAAAAATTCCGTTCTATTTGTTGATTTAGGTTCTGGAAAATCAATTCTTCCTTTTGAATTTTCTGATAAAAAGGCATAGGGGGCTAATTCTTTATTCTCTCTTTTTTCAAGTTTTTCTCTAAGTTCCATATAAATATTACCAATTAACTTTTATTTTCCTGAGCTGAGAGCTGAATTTATCTTTATAGAGAAGTGTGCCGTCTTGTTTACCCTTAGCATATAGCTTATACTCAAGCTCTACGTCCTTCTTACAATAATCTATCACTTTCTTATAATTACCTTTTCTCCACTCTATCGGAGCATCTCTACCATCCATCATTTTAGACTCATTGAAATTAAATTGAGCAAGTTCCTGAAGTTTAATACGAAAACCTAATTGTTTCAGTATGTGCTGCATAGGATCAATTATTACAGGTGAATATTTCTTAGTCAAGTTTCTTACTCCAAGTTCATGTTCGAGCACTGGAAAATCAAAGTCTAAAATATTGTACCCATTTATAAATTGACCTTCATCCAGAGCTTTATCGAATAATTTTATTGCACAATCGAGTGATTCAGTTCCTGGAATATCATCAGTAGAAAATAAATGATAAATGGAATCTTGTGAATTCAAAACAACCAGACATGCTACACCCATTTTGTGTATGTTATTCCATCCACCTACTTCTTCGGCTGTCTTTTTTGTTTCAATATCAAAGGTTAAAACCATATAATCACTCTTCTTGTTTAAATTATCAGCTTAGTAAATAAATATTGGTTTTATATGATTCTGTCGAAACCATTCTAAGGCAAAGGAGTAATATTTTGAGTAATTTTGGTAGCATTAATTTCTTTGGGTAAAATCACTCTGGCATATATTACCCTCCAATCATCAGGATTTATTATACGGCACATTTCATCCTTGCACTCATACAAGATTTTACCCCTTAAGAGAAATACAGGCTTATTGTTCGATAATGCATATTCTATCTCCGAATGCACACCTTTTCCAATGTGTTTTTTATATTCTGAAAATATCACTATATTGCAAGCATCTATTATCTCGAAATACTGCTGCATTCCATTGCCATCATATTCGATCAATGCGGGATTTATTACTGTACAAATTCCTAATAGTTTAGATATAAAATTCAGTTCTTCTTTTTCTTGAGTACTACCGTATTTTTGCATTGAATGGGCATAATACGCAATTAATTTCAAATCTGGCTTCTTTTTAGATTTCGTCTTTTGCTTCTTCTTCATATTTCTTCATTTTCCTTTATGGCTTTCTTTTATTTATATTTTTGGAATCATATATTTTATAACCCCTTCTCTGCATATTGGTTTGTGTTATTTTAATTTATTTTAATTCTAATAGTAAAAAATGGATTTTAAAATTAAAAAATTGCATTTTTAAATGATTAAGGTTCTACTTATATAATAATCAATATAGTATTTATAGATAGAATGGATATAACCTATAACTTAAATTGTGATACTAAAATATAAACCTATTGTTGAAATTAAAATCTACATTACTCTCCCTGAAAATACATCTCCCAAACTTGACGGTCAATTATCGTATATGAGCCAAGACTGGGAATAGCGCCCCCACTTCCTATAGTCAAGTTCTCAAGTAATCGTAGATTGGAACCATAATGATACCCTCTTCAAATGCCGTAATCAGTTGCCGTTTTAATTCACTCTTATTTTCCC
>VEPN01000041.1 GCA_012026835.1 Candidatus Methanoperedens sp.
ATCGTATTCTGGCGGTCTGCCCCTGCCTGATATTTCAATTGGTGAACCCAACTCACAGGCCACTTTTTCTGCTAACTCTATACTTTTTCTGAAGGTTATTTCGACCTTATCGATTTTACCCCTGAATGGTCTCCTTGTTTTTATCGACCATGGCCGCTTTTTCTCACTCCTGAGCGAATACCTCTCTTCTCTGACTATTTCTTGTATCAAAGAATCTGTTACTCTTTCTACAATCAATTCGGTTGCATCTTTAATCGATAGTTCTTGTTTTATAGCGGCTATTATATTTCGAGGTATGAGTGTGGCTGGAATTGTAATGCCCATCAATGGAAGCCATTCCCTCAGTGATAATGGCTTTTTTACCTGAAATAATTGATATTTCTCTGGTTCAACAAAAGTTATCCTTTTATACTCTGCAAGGTGATATATCTCTGGGGTTCTACCCCACCCCTCCTCTGTTGTCATAAATTAGAGTGAGGGGTTCATTATTATGATTTATTGGATGGGTTCACAGGAATGGGAAGTTATATATTGGTTTACATCATACGTAAAGTTAAATTGACTTCTTAAACATAAGGATAGGCTGAAACATACATGGACCCATCTGCACCCTCAATTATTCTGGTTTTCATAGCAGGACTTGTGACCATACTTAAGCCATGCTGTCTTCCCCTTGTTCCTGTTGTAATGTCAGGTTCAGCAGGAAGCAGGCTTCGCCCTTTTGCTGTGGTGGGAGGTATGACGCTCAGTTTTACTGTAATGGGAACCCTGGTGTCAGCGTTTGGTGCGGCCTTTGGGGGCTTTGCAGATACTATGCGAAGCTTATCCATACTTTTCATAATGGCAATGGGTTTTGTGCTTTTTGATGAGGACGTAAACATCGAGTTCATGAAAATTTCAGGCTCGATAACCCAGAGGATAAGGAATAATATCGGCTTTCTGAACGGCCCTTCTTCGACCACGAATGAAAAGGGGTTATTGGGGGGCTTTTTACTTGGTATGTCCCTTGGTATCGTCTGGATTCCATGCGTCGGGCCGATCCTGGGCGCCGTGCTTGCGTATGTTGCATCGGTTGGCAATGTGACCTATGGCGGAGGGCTTTTGTTTGTCTATTCCGTGGGCATGAGCCTTCCCATGCTCTCCATAGCCTATTACGGCAAAAAGGTCACGAACAGGTACAAATGGTTTGCAAGGAACGGCGAACTACTTAAAAAACTCTCAGGGCTTGTGTTAATAGTGGTCGGGGTAATGCTGCTTTTCAATATAGACAAACTGATGATAAAGCTGCTTTCACCTTTATTCCCCCCAACGTTTTATGGGATTTAATGGATCAATCAAAAGGATTTAGAACCTTCAACCACGGGATCTTATTAAAACCACCATCCTCCGTATGGATACAAAAAACCTTATTTTCCCGCATTGTGGCAGCAAGTAATGCATCCCAATAGTGGATATTATATTTAATGCTGATATCAATTGCTGATTTGATTGCCCGGGCATCAATATTAAGAACTGACCAGCCCTGGAAGCCCATTATCAGTTCAACAAATTTTTTCGCCACATTCTCCGGCAAAGGATGCTGGATTTTTTTTGTAACAACAACATAGAACTCAGAGATGTTTTGGACAGATACGGCATATTTGCATTTCCCCTGCCAGCATTCAGATGCCAGTTCTTTGCAGATTTTTCTTTTCTCCGGTTCACTCTCATCAAAAATATAACTCAACAAATTCGAGTCAATTAATGATAGTTCATCGTTCATAAAGTTCGCTTCTGTCTTTATACAATCTTTTGCCGAATTTGAAGCCCTGTTCAAGAAGAGCTAATGCTTCTTCCGCGATCTTTTCCTGTTTTTTTTCGTACATCCATTTTTGCATTGCTTCAGTGATCGCTTCTCCAAGAGATCCTTTCCTGGTTCCGTGAACTGCACTTACGACTTTTCTAAATTCCTTTTCTACATCATTTTTGACGTTTATCGTAATTGTGCCCATGATATGTATTTAGATTTTATCTATATTTAAATCTATTGTATTTGTAATTACATCAGACTACTCTCTTCCAGAATGTTCTTCTGCCATCATCCGGCTGTCAGGTCAATTCTTAACTTCGAGATTATATTCGTTGTTCAATCTCCCCTGGACTTTGTCTTCATGGCCATTATCAGGATTATCCCGATAGCAAACAGCAGGATACCGAGCCATGTGAAGTTTATAGCAGGGATGATTTTCAGGGTCAGGGGAACAAAGCCGCCGCCTACACCCTGGAAGATGACATATACGTCTGTTCCTGTTATGCCGCTTGATACCATCGGGAAAGTCCCGCTTCCTCCATCTTTTCCTTCAAGGTACTCAGCGGTTCCGCTTGCGATTTTCTGGTTATTCTGGTAAACCTCAAGTTTGGCGCTCTGAACCCTGTACTTATCCGAGCCGGACACCGTCGATGTCTCGCTTATCCCATCAGGCTGGGAGAATACAATGAGGTCATATGTGGTTTTTGTGGATGGGCTTGTAAAATCCGCCATAATAAAACCGCTCGCAGTTAAATCTATTCCCTCAGGGATTGTGATGGGTTCTGCCGATTGCGTTGCAGCCCATATGCTCCCGGTCCCGTCATTCAGTTCAAAATATGCAGTGTATGTAACAGGGGTCGTGTTGGATTGCGTATATGCCACGCCTGTGACTTTCCCGCTGACGACCACATTGTTGTTCACATAGCTTGCCGGGTCGCTTTTGATACTTGATATCCTTGTACCTGGAGAACCTGCCCCTGAACCTGTGGTTTCAGTCAGGCTGCGGGTCGAATAATCTATAAGCTTGATGCCGTACCCCCCGCCAACATCCAGCAATTCGCCTTTTGCTGAGAGGGGGACATTTATCCTGTCATTTGAATGAGTGAAGCTTGAGCTTATAACAGCACCGAAAAGTATCAACACCACGCCGAAATGAACCATTGCCAGGCCAATGCCCTTTACCTTTGGCCGGGTGCTACCCAAACGCAGGTAACCCATGAGGCGCTGGATTGTGGCGTATGCTGCATATATAAGGGGCGGGAAAATTGAGAGGAGGGAGATAGAACCCAGTAGTTTGTATATCTGCGGTTCCCTGGTAAAGAAAGGGCTGTTGTGATCAAGCACATAAAAATTCTCAGTCCTGGCGAACATAGCAATCACCGTGATTGCCGTTACTGCATACAGTATCTTTTTCTGTTCTTCTTTTTCCGATTCCTTGTAATTCAGGCAGAATCCGAGAGCAAGAAGCAGTATTATTGTGAATGGATAGCTCCATAAATTGAAGAAATTTTTTGTGTCTGAAGCCACGTTTACTTTCAAACCCTGGGTAAGCTGGATAAATGCAGGGAAGGAGATGCCCCATAGGGAAATGAACGAAAGTATGACAAATAACAGGAGTGAGATGTAGAAGATGTTTCTCTTGCTCCAGAGTCCCCATTCCTCTTCCTCCTTTCCAGGTTCCTCGAAATAACGGCGCATACCCAGCAAAAGAGTAACGATAAATGTAACCACTACCAGTATGATGAGCAGTGTCCCAGTAGAGGTTTCACCGAATGCATGGACTGAGTTGAAAAGGCCGCTTCTGACAACGATAGCTGCATATACGACCAGGATGAATGAAATTGCTGCAAGAACAGGCGCAGCTATCGAGAAGGTAGCTTTATTCTTCCTGTGAAGAGCTGCAGCATGCAGGAAACCCGTGAGCGTAAGCCACGGTATGAACGATGCCGTCTCGACTGGGTCCCATGCCCAGAACCCGCCCCAGCCCAGTACAAGATATGCCCAGACGCCTCCTACTGCAATGCCAAGTCCGAGGAAAAGCCAGGTAAATCGCGCCCACTGCCTGCCCAGTTCTTCCCAGCCATCTTCTTTTGTGATAAGGTAAACTATCGCCGCAGCAAAGGGAATTGTCATGGCGGCATAACCTATGAACATCAAAGGAGGATGGACTATCATCCAGAAATTGACAAGCAATGCATTCAGGCCGTTGCCGTCAGGTGGGATGAAGCCAATAAGGTCGGGTCTTCCTTCGTAAATGGTCTTAAACGGGGTCTGGATGATGGTGAGGATTATAAAGAATATCCCGGTTAACAGTGTGATTATCTGCGTTCTCCGTGCAAGCGCGGTCTCATGTCTTGTTGTAAATGCAAGCCACGCTGATGACAGGAATACTACCAGCACCCATAGCAGATATGTGCCAGGCTGTCCTGCCCATACCCCCGATATTTTATAAATAAGGGGAAGGTCGCGACTTGAGTACTGCCATACGTACTCATAAATGAAATTACCTGCGATGAAATAATAAGTCAGCAGTAGATAAAGGAATGCCAGTATCCCGGTCGTCAGAAAAATCAAAGGTGAGATGAATTTTGACAATATATCATTGTTTCTCAATTCTTTCAACAAAAGGCCTGCAAGCGCCACTGCACTCACAGCAATGCTAAAATAAAGTAAATAATCCCCGGTATCAGCCATATCATTTCCTCCTGAACTTATCCCTTACTTCTGTCACTATGGGCAGGAACGTTTTTGCATCTACGGCACCGGCCACTCTTTCGAGTACATTATCGTTCCCGTCAAGGAAAAGTACATAAGGCGGATAACTCACACCGTATTTACGTGCCACATCCCTATCTCTATCAAGGTCCATCGCCACAAGCACATAGTCTTCTTCCAGGATCTTTTTTACTTCGGGATTGCCGAGAGTGTTTGCCTGGAATCCGGCACAATACTGGCACCAGACTGCCCAGAAGTAAACCACAATAGGCTTGTTCTGTTCTTTGGCCATCTGGAACCCGTTATCAAGAGAGCGGTTCCATGTAATACCGCCGAGATAGCTGTTGTTTCCATCGCTCAATGTGAAATCACTGATGGCGATAGTATATGTCCCGTACGCGATCGCTAAAATCAAAACCAATACAATTATTGATAACAATTTCTTTGTTTTCATGTGTTAAGTTCCTATTGATTTGACCTGGATATAAACATATATTATTAATCTGGTGGTTCGCAGCTTTTAATTTCACTACTTCTGGTCTTACTTATATATTTTACGATAAGTGTAAAGTTCAAATTACAGGCAACGTCAGTATCTTTATTCCTATGATTAAATAAACAACGGCAGCAATCCCTACAGCAACCATGCTCTGCTGCAATCCCTTTTCGTGGTCCGGTGACTTTCTGCCAATCAGGTATCCTGCCCACAGGGTAAAAACGAATCCGGAAAGCAGCAGGATAATTTGCAGGTGGTTGATAGTTTCAAAGCTAATGCTGAACTCCCAAGTCTGCCCCACGGCTCTTCCTGCATTTTCAGCTATATAGAACAATCCTTTAAGCAGCCTGAACGTGTTCTCGGCCAGATAAACGGACAAACTTAAGGGGATAAAGGCATAGGACAGGCTAATGAACTTCTGTTTTGTGTTTTCGCCTGGAAAAGACAATCTTGCAGAAAGGTACATCAGGCCTGCGGCTCCCAGCGTTATCAGGAGGAATATGGTTACAGCCCACATATTTCTCCAGTAGTTCACGAAAAAGTCACGGTATATCACAGTATCAAATGGTGCGATAGACCGTACAAAATTTATAATTATGTTCCTGAATTCCAGGCGTTCCATTCCCATGACAAAAAGGAAGATTATGATTACCCCATGAATCAAATATGCTTCATCCATATGTGTTTTCACGGATTTGATGATATCGGCGCCCGGAAGCCTCGGGGTTATGCGGATATTGTCCTTTGAGCATGATTTCACGCACTCCATACACATTATACAGTAGTTGTTCCGTTCCATAGCCTGGGGAAATTCGCCAACAGGGCAGGCTTTCCCCGCCTCATTGCCAATAACGCATTCTTTAACGTCGTGGTCATGGCAGGTTTTCTTTGACTTGCATCGAAGCTCAACTGCTGAAAGCATGGAGAAAACCCCAAGAACAAGCCCTATGGGGCAGATATACCGGCAGAAGCTCCTTTTTTCAAAGACTGCGCCCATCACTACAGCCAGTGCCATGAAGAAGATAAGGAGGTAAGCTGTGTTCGGGGGATTCCTCGTGAACATGAATAGATGCCGCTCAGCCGCAAAAATGAACAGGAAAAGGATGACCGCTATCCAGAGATTGCGGTACTTTTCGGGATATTTCCGCTTAAGGCTGAACACTGACTGCGTCCAGTCGCCCACGGCTCCTATAGGGCATGCAAAGCACCAGAGCCTCCCGAAGAGTATTATAGTAAAAGCAAGAAGTGGATGCCACAGGTCCCATATCATGATAGTAGCAAACGGGTTCCCTCCCGGGAAACGCAGGTCGGCATGGCTTGAAAGGCCATAGTAAATGATTATCAGTAAAAAAACAAACAATATCAGGTTAATTGCAGGCTTGAAAAACCTGTTCTTCACAAGGTTCCTGAAAAAATAAACATCAAGCAGGTCTGTTTTTCCGTTTTGATCTATATCTTTTTTATCCATATAAGCCTAAAAATATACAGGGAAATAAGGAAGCAATATTGTCTTTAAATACTTATCAATGCCAAAGAGCATCATCAGTCCTACAAGGATCAGTACCAGGCCTGAGAGCTTCTTGAAGAAATTCCCTCTTTTTACGAACCATTTGACCCTGCCCGATATGCCCTTCCCCGAATAAGCTATTATAAGCATTGGAATACCTACGCCAAGTGAATATACAAGGAGGAGGAAAGCCCCATGCAAAAGGCCACCTGAGCTTGCCGAGCTTTCTGCCACGAAAGCAAAAACAGAACCCAGTATCGGCCCAACGCACGGGATCCAGAGTATGCCAAGTGACATGCCCAGGAAAAGACCACCGAGCAGTCCTTCACCGGGTACTTTTGAGGACAGTTTCCCAAGGAAGGATACCCGCTCACGGGCAGAATTCACTATGGAACTTGAAATCTTCACATATACCTCGTTCACATCATCGTCAAACAGGATCGCACCCATCCCGATAATCAGGAAAATCGAGAACCATCGCAGGTATTCGGCAAAAAACGAAAATGAAGCCACAGCCGAAAACAGCAGTCCCATCAGCGTGAACGATATGGACATGCCTGTGACTATGGCCAGAGGGCGCAGCCTGCTGCCTACAGAGCCGGACAATACAGCAGGCAGCACGGGGAGGACGCACGGCGTAATCACAGTGGCCATACCTGCTATAAAGACCCAGAAAACCGATGGAGCGACTGGCATTAAGGTTAAATCACAATTCCGTAGCTTTGAGTTGCCTCTTTTATAACATTATCCAGGTTAGATGTCATTCTTATAACCAGAATATTATTTTCCTTTTTCACCTCATATGACTTAAAACCACGGGTTGAACTTGAATTTTTCAATTCATTATATTTCGCTAAAGGCACTGTTGTATTGTCTGTAATACGGAAAGCGATCTCGCCTGTTATATCATTCCCTGATCTTACAAGACCGAAATAACTCATATCGGCAAATGAAGGCGCACTTGTATTTACCTTGGCAAACCCGGCATTTTCATCATCAACTTTCTCAAGAACTGAACTGAAGGAATTGAAGGCACTCGTATTATTTGAAGCATCCTTTATAAGTGCTGTCACGCTGGATGTTTTGTCTTTGCTGTCGAATATAAATGGCCTTGTATATAGTATGTTATCGGTTGTGCTCCCTGCATTTGAACGGACGTTCGCATTAGTTTTCCCTACATCATGCAATTCTATCCATGACCCGCCCTGATATTCCGAATTCAGCATTCCGACGATAGGAACACCGTAGAAATCAACAGGTTCCATAGATTCCTGTTCTATCCCCGTTCCCTGCTTCAGGTTGGCAAAATATGCCCAGGTGATCCCCTGGGGAACAAGTTTCAGGCCGTCGCTGAGGGATTTAAAATTATCAGGCAGTTCAAGCCCTGACAGGTCCGGGGTTTGGGTCACAGGGGTTCCCGGGTTCTCCACGGCTGATGCGCCCGGTTTAGGTATCCCGTCAGGAAGAGATTTCATGGCTTTTACCGCTTCGCCGATGCAGACATCGCAGAATGAAGCATGGTTATCATACTCTCCCTTGTCGTTGATGAAACAATCCCTCAGGAACCTGTGGGGTCTTCCGTCCGATGCTTCGCTGCCGTGCTGGCCGCATCCGCAGTAACAGGGTATCTGTTCAGCCACTTCCGGGTGTTCTGTTACATACTTATATGCCTGAAGTGTCATGGCGTTTGTTAAGACATAATCCGGGAGTTTATCGGCTTTCCTGGGAGCAAGTACAGGTACATAATCATCCCTTACAGCCGGTGTATTTGTCCCGGACCCCTTTTTGCCGTATTCGGCGTCGATCTGCGCCCTCACTTCCTTAAGTGACACTGCTGTCTTTTTAGTTTCCTGGGGCTGCGAATTGCCGGACATGACAGCATATGCTATTGCCGCAAGCAATATTACAGCAACAGCCGCGATAATCAATGTACTATTCCCCTTTTTTTTCGGATTTCTTTCAATCCTTGGTTTTACGTTCTTTGCTTTCGTTTCAGGCTTCATTTTTGTGCCTCTCTCTGGTTCATGATTTCATTTATTGTATAGAGAAAATTATCGGTCTCAGTATAACCTGGTATCCTTTTTATTTCAGTGCCGTCAGGATTAAGAAATATCTCTGTCGGTGTCCCGCGCACCTTGAAATTCCTGGTGTCGCCTTTCTGTTCGTATACATCTATTGAGACGAGTATGAAATTCTCGTTCAATGCATTTATCACGCTTTCGTTCGTGAACGTTTCCTCTTCGAATTTCTTACACCAGCCGCATGATTCTGACCTGAAATATACAAATACGGGTTTCTCCTGTACTTTTGCTTCTTCCAGGGCCAGCCCAAGGTCTGTATTGAATTTCAATCCTTTTAATGTCATTTTATGTGTTTCGGGAGTGTCCGCTCTGGGGCTTATGCAGCCAGAGAGCAACACAATGGACACTAACAGGATGAGAACCAGTTTTACTGATGGCATTTTGTTTTACAATTGATGTAAAGTGATATAAGGATTGTGGTTGCCAGGAGCGAAACACTTAATAAAATAGGATTCCCATTAACCAATATGGCAATCGAAATAATAGTCCTGCTCATCGCAGTACTGGCAGTTATAGCAGTATATTACATCCTGAAGAGCGCAAAGCACCTGATTGTGAACACCATCCTCGGCCTCATACTTCTTGCCGCGGTCAACATCTTTTTTAACCTGGGAATTGCTTATTCCCCCCTTGCATTACTGGTATGCGCCATAGGAGGTATCCCCGGCGCAATCCTCGTCATACTGCTTCACCAGCTTGGCGTGGCCTTCCTGTAAATAAGAAAGATAATATTACCGTAGAGCATCACAGAAGGTCATGAAAATCGTAGTATCTGTCGGTGGCTCTGTGCTTGCGCGCGACCTGAGCCCTGAAAAGTTCAAAGGCTATGCTTCTGCTTTAATAGAGATTTCAAAGAAGAACTCTGTTTTTATCGTAACAGGAGGCGGGAGGGCCGCGCGGGACTACATACAGGCTGCAAGGGGGCTGGGGGCTGACGAGGCCACCTGTGACTTTATCGGAATAGAGCTCACGCGCTTAAATGCCCGGCTGCTTATCGCCGCCCTTGGTGGTGTTGCTTATCATGAGCCGCCGTTGAATTATAAGGAGGCAAGAAGTGCAGGCCTGACCGGAAAAATCGTCGTAATGGGCGGAGTGACACCCGGCCAGACCACGGATGCCGTATCAGCCGTACTTGCAGAATATACAGGCGCAGACCTGCTTATCAATGCCACATCCATAGACGGCGTCTATACAAGCGACCCTAAAAAGAACAAAGACGCCAGGAAATTCGATTGCATGACGCCCAGGCAGCTTATCGAAATAGTTATGAAGACCGAGATGGTGGCAGGCGCCAATTCACCCACAGACCTCCTCGCAGCGAAAATAATAGAGCGCAGCAATATAAGAACTATAGTCCTGAACGGGGAAGAGCCTCAAAATATTGTTGATGCCGTAAGCGGAAAATATTGCGGGACTGTTATCGAAAAATAAAATCTTAGTATTATAAGAAATTTCTCAACGAATTTAATCCCGTATCCAGTGCCATTCTGAGAATATCGAGCGGGTTCGTGATGCCAAGATATTGTACCATTAATGGTATCGCTATAAAGGTCCCGGCCATGCTGCCCAGACTGGCGAGAATAAATATAAGCATGATCCTGCCTAGCCTGTTCTGCACCAACTCTTTAATGGTTTCAGCTTTCGTTATTGATTTGAAATCCTCGGTAGTAGGGGGACGAAGATGCGCTTCCACTATCCCGGCAATCATCCCGATGGATATTAACGGGTGCAGGAATGCAAACCATGCAAGACATAAAGCAGTAAGCGCCGATAAGGGGTGGCCGCGGACAATAAGTACCCCGATAGCTGAAAGTATCCCCTGGGTTATGAATAAATATAAGAATGCGGTCAGGAGGGTCGATAATGAGACACCCCCGGAAAATATAAGAAGGGCCAGTAGTCCGGCGATCATTGCTATTGCAGCAATAGCCAGCACTTTGAACCAGCTAAAACGCTTCTTCGGGAGCTTCAACATCTCCTCGACAGGGGGCAGGGAATCAGGAGCATCAAGGTATCTCTGGATACCCGCCCTGTGGCCTGCTCCAACCACTGCGACAACAGTGCCTTCCCTGGAAACATCAAGCAGGTTTTTGGCCATGACTGCATCCCTTTCATCCAGCAGGACTGAAGCCGCGCCCGGGGCCATCTTCCTTAGCTCTGTGACAAGCTGTGTAACTACGTCCTCATTTGTCACGGTATCTATATCTATATCCTTCGTCCCGATACCAAATGAAGCTCCAAGGAGTGAGCCGATAAGCCTGAGCTTCTCGAAAAAGGCCATTTTGGCCCAGAACCGCCCCAGTGTTATCTGGATATCCCTGTCGATAAGCGCGACCCTGGCGCCTATTTTATCTGCTTTTTCGATAGCTGAGAGCATCTCTGCACCCGGTTTAACACCTGTGTCTGCGCCGATTTGTCTCTGTACATAGGCAAGAAGCCAGTGCAGCATAAATGAATATATCTTCCCCCCGCTGAGCACATCCTTAACCTTTACATTTACATCTTTAACTTCTTCTTCTCCTTTTAATGCCCTGTATCTTCCCCTGTCCAGTTCAACAGCTACAATATCGGGCTTTTCTCTTTCAATTACTTCGTTCACCTCTGCCACGCTCTTGTCGGAGACGTGGGCGGTTCCGACTAAAATGATCCTTGAGCCAGAAGGCGATGTCGGGTTCCTGTAATTGAAATTGTAACTTATCGAGTAAATACCGTTATTCATGTCATTCCAATAATTCAACGGCCCTCAACAGGTCTGTTCTTGAGACAATACCCGTCATCTTATTATAATCGTCTTTAATGATTATCCGCCCGATATTTTTCGCTGTCATCTGCCTTAATGCTATTGAAGCATCATCCTCTTCCTTTAATGCTACTATCTCTTTTGTCATTACATCTGAAACTTTAACGTTTTTCCTTTCCTCTTTAGGAATTCTCTGTACATCAGTAAATGTCACTATACCTTTTAAGCCTCCTTCATCCACTACTGGATATCCCATATGTTTAAATTTGAACATAATATCCACAAGCTCTTCTATGGAAATCCCTGAATTCACTGATTTTATCTCTTTTGACATGATGTCCTTTATTTTAACGCCTTCCAGTATGAGGCTTACCTCTGTGGATTTTTCTTCTTCAGAAGCGCCTATGTATATAAAGAATGCGATGAGAATGAACCACGGCCCCAGGCCAACTAACCCGAGAACACCCATAAGTATGGCAAACATTTTTCCTATGCCTGCGGCTGCATGTGTGGCTTTGATATATGGCATCTGGCTCGCAAGCCATGCCCTCAGCACACGTCCCCCGTCCATAGGAAAAGCAGGAAGGAGATTAAACACAAAAAGTACTAAGTTTATATACCCTACGATCCAGATAAGATGTAGATATGGGGATCCGCCAGCTTCAAAAAACCACCATATAATTATGAGAATCAGCCCGATCAGGAGACTGACACTTGGCCCGGCCAATGCCATCTTGAACTCTATCCTGGGATTCCTGGGTATTTCTTCCATTGAGGAAACACCCCCAAAAAGGAAAAGGGTTATACCCTGGATATGCGCCCCGTGTTTTTTAGCTACGTAGGAGTGACCAAGCTCATGGAGCAATACGCATACAAAAAGCAGGATTGCAGCCGATGTAGAAAGAACATACCTGAGACTGTCAGGTTTTATCTCATTTAAACCGAAACTTGCCTCGTTTGCGAACATCCATGCAAACACTGGCAGGATAAGAAGGAATGTTACATGCAGTTTGATCGGAATATCCATTATTTTTCCTATCTGGATTGATGATTTCATGAGTTTTCTCCATAGGTTATTTAAGCGATAATGTTATAATAGTTTAATCGTATAGACTTTATGTATGAATAATTTGAAAAAATAAAGGTTGTATTTTTTTAAGGAAATATATTTGATTGCGATACTGTTATAATGAATAACATATAAATCTATAATACATAACCCTAATACAGTTGATAACATATGGAAAATTCAGAAAACGATTCAAATAGCAAGGAACTTCTTGGCGGCCTGGAAATAACGTCCACGAAGGATATTGAAGTTCCGAAGCAGTTAATAGAGCAGGTTATTGGTCAGGAACATGCTGTGGAAGTTGTCAAGAAAGCAGCCAACCAGCGAAGGCACGTGATGATGCTTGGAACTCCAGGCACGGGCAAATCAATGCTGGCAAAAGCAATGGCTGAATTGCTTCCAAAGGAAGAACTACAGGATGTATTGATATATCACAACCCGGATGATTCAAATAATCCCAAGATACGCATAGTTCCTGCGGGCAAAGGCAAGGAAATAGCGGATGCCCACAAACTTGAAGCCCAAAAGAGGATGCAGGCAAGGAATATGTTCCTGATGCTCCTTGTCCTTGGTATCGTAGTATATTCAATATATACAGGCATGCTTTTATATGGTATCATAGCTGCGGTATTGATAGCCATACTGATGCGCCAGTTCATGCCGAAAGAGACAATCTTTATCCCGAAACTTCTTGTTTCAAATACCGGAAAGGAGATAGCCCCATATATTGATGCCACTGGCGCGCATGCAGGTGCCCTTCTTGGAGATGTCCGCCATGACCCGTTCCAGTCGGGCGGGCTTGAAACCCCTGCCCATGACAGGGTGGAAAGCGGGGCGATCCATAAGGCCCACAAGGGGGTCTTATTCATTGATGAAATCAATACGCTGAGAATCGAATCCCAGCAGAATCTCCTGACAGCCCTGCAGGAGAAAGAATTTGCAATAACAGGCCAGTCTGAACGTTCAAGCGGGGCTATGGTCAAGACAGACCCGGTTCCATGCGATTTCATTATGATAGCAGCAGGGAACCTTGATGCCCTGAAAGGGATGCACCCGGCGTTGCGGTCCCGTATTAAAGGGTACGGTTATGAAGTTTATATGAGCGATACGATCGAAGATACTGCTGAAAACAGGCAGAAGCTTGTCAGGTTCGTCGCGCAGGAAGTGGTCAGGGACGGGAAGATTCCGCATTTTGACCACGGAGCCGTCGAAGAGATAATCCGCGAGGCAAGGCGCAGGGCGGGAAGGAAAGGCCACCTTACCCTAAAACTACGCGACCTCGGCGGACTTGTGCGTGTCGCTGGCGATATAGCACACGGCGAGAAAGCCCAGCTCACGACAGCCCAGCATGTATTAAAGGCAAAAAGCATAGCACGTTCGGTCGAGCAACAGCTTGCACATCAGTATCTTGAACGCAGGAAAGATTACAAGCTCTATATCAAGGAAGGTGCACAGATAGGCAGGGTTAACGGCCTGGCAGTAATGGGCGAGGACTCGGGTATTGTCCTTCCGATAATTGCAGAGGTGGCACCCACGCAATCCCGCTCCGAGGGGCATATTATCGCCACAGGTATGCTGAAAAACATTGCAAAAGAGGCTGTACAGAACGTTTCAGCCCTGATCAAAAAGACCACTGGCAAAGATATCACAGGTATGGATGTCCATATCCAGTTCGTTGGTACATACGAGGGCGTGGAAGGGGATTCGGCCAGTATATCCATAGCCACTGCAGTTCTTTCAGCGATCCAGGGAATCCCGATTGACCAGACAGTTGCAATGACAGGCTCTCTTTCAGTAAGGGGCGATGTACTCCCTGTGGGAGGCGTAACATACAAGATAGAAGCCGCTGCGCTTGCCGGGATCAAGACCGTAATAATTCCAAAATCAAACCTTGGAGATGTGCTAATCGAAGATGAATTCAAGAATGTTATAAAAATAATTCCTGTTACAAATATCCAGGAAGTCCTGGAGCACAGCCTTGTCGGAGGAGAAAAAGATGGTCTTATCTCCATGCTGAAAAAACTTGCCTCAAAAACCAAGTTCAATCTGACACTGCCTGAAACCAAACCTGTAACAGCCCTCTAAAGATATTCATGGATTTTTACGATACCCGTATCATACGAAGCGTCAGCACAGCTATCGTTCTTGATAATGGCGAGATCCGGGAAGTTTCAAATAATTTCTCAAGTGGCGCCGCAGTAAGAGTCTTAAGCGGAGGAACGTGGGGCTTCGTTTCACAGGACAATCCTGAAGATACAGGTACTGCCCTCAAATCCGCCAGAAAGCTTGCCGAAGCTGCAAAACTCAAGAGCAAGCGGGATAATGTCAAACTGGGACCGATAGAAAAGCCTTCTTTACGGAATCTTCCCCATGTGAAGGAGAAACCTGAGGATATCTCTATCGAAGATAAAGTAAAATTGCTTGCTGAAATAGAAAAAAATGCCCGTATCGAAGGAATAAAGAGTACGAACGCCGTTTATTCTGAGGCGCGGGTAACCGTGAACTATTCAAATTCAGAGGGGCTGGATTGCGAGTACAGCCTTAACCGTGTGGGTTTTGCTATCAGCGCAGTCGCACAGTCTGAAGGAATATACCAGATAGGGCGGGAGAGCAGGTTCGGGGTAACAGGTTTTGAGCTTTTTAAGATACATGATGCATTCGGGCTTGCCCGGAAAGCTGCAACAACGGCTGTCGAACTTTTGTCAGCTTCGACACCAAAGGGCGGGACTTTTCCAGTAATACTTGACCAGGAACTGGCAGGAGTATTCATCCATGAAGCAGTTGGACATGCTGTGGAAGCAGATCATGTTCTTGAAGGAAATTCAATACTTGCAGGCAAGATTGGCGAGCAGATAGCTTCCCCGCTTATTACGGCCTATGATGATCCGTCCCTTCATGAATACGGTTATTACCCGTTTGACGATGAAGGCGCGGAATCAAGGAAGACGGCCCTGATAGAAAAAGGTGTACTGAAATCATTCCTCCACTCAAGGGAGACGGCAGGCAAACTGGGCGGAACAAGCAGGAACTCCCGTGCGCAGGGATATTCAAGACCTATAATACGGATGAGCAACACTTTCATAGCTCCCGCAGATGATGGGATGAAATTTGATGAGATGCTTGGAGAATTAAAGAACGGGATATACCTTACAGGCTCCCGCGGCGGGCAGGTGAATCCGGGTGAAGGGGTGTTCCAGTTCAATGCCGAGCGCGGATTCCTGGTAAAGGACGGCGAACTTACAACGCCGCTGCGGGATGTTTCCTTATCAGGTCACACGCTTGAGATCTTGAATAACGTGGGCGCTGTAGGGAACGACCTTGAATTAAATTCAGGAAGATGCGGGAAGGCAGGGCAGCTTGTGCCTGTGACAGATGGGGCGCCTCATGTGTTTGTGAGAAAGGCGACAGTTGGAGGGAGCGGGTGAAACCCTGGTTCAGTTTTTCAAAAAGCTTCTTTTCATACTCAAAGATACCCACTTCTTATGCCCCTTCACAAGTTCGTACTTCTTTTTAACCTCTTCAAACCTGTCTTTAGCAATCTTCCAGAAGCCATCATCTATTATGATTTTCCCTTCCACAAGTGCATCCAGCGCAAGTGGATTCCTTTTTTCTATCATTCTGAGGAACTCATCTTTTGTGTATCCTTTAACCTCGATTGGTGTATCTGTCAAAGAGTAGAGAAACTCAAGCCTTTTTAGAGGATTCTCAGGCAGCTTATCAGAAATTACGAGAAAATCAATATCGCTCCAGACATTATAATCCCCCCGCGCCATCGAACCATAAAGGACACCTGTGAATTTACCGAGCTTAGAGGAGACAGCTTTTGAATATTCAGTCAAAACATTAATTACTCCATTCATGTTTCTTCCCATTGGTAATGCAGAAATTGCACCAGTTATAGCTTTTTGCCGAATAATCCTGCCTGGCGGAATTTAAAGTATCAGATGCCTGAGCCGTCCAGCGCTCAAATTCTTCTTTGTCAAACATTAAATAGAAATGATTTTATAGAGTTAAAAGGGTTTCCACATATATTTTCAAATTAATTCAGGGCGCACAGGGAGGCAGGGGCAGCTCGTTCCTGTGAATTTTCTGTTTTTATTGTTTGATTATAAGCTATCGGGCCTGTGACTTATGTTTACTCTTTTTGAACACTTAATATAAAATCGCTGCATCTATAAATTTAAATACTACCAATTAGAATGATACCAAATAGTAGTATTTTAAACACAAAATGGAACAATAAAAAGCGAAACGAACGGTATGGAATAATCGCAAAAAACATCAATGAAAAAGAAGAACTTCGAAGCATTGGCCATTTAACATACGATTTGCGAGATTTTGAATAAGCTTCATTCCGCAAGACCAAAGTACCAGGGCGACAATTAAATAATAATGATCTCAATTGGTGTAATCACCCGGGGAAAATACGGCAAGCGCCTGGTCGAGAATATTAAAAAAAATTCCGATTTTGGCGTAACATCATTTGAACTCCCTGAGTCGCTTCCCGGTTTTATAGAGTACCCGGAAGACTTTGTAGAGAAATTGAACATCGACAAAAATATATTCTCAAGTGACCTTGTCATCGCATACACACTGCACCCTGACCTGGCGGGTGAAATCATCAGGCTTGCAGGCGAGGGCGGGGCACATGCCGTGATAATCGCAGGCGGACGTGCAGGGGGATTACCTGGAATATCAACCCGGTCGCAAAAAAATAACCTGCATATAGAAGTCCATGAGATATGCTGTGACATCGAAAAATGCGGCAACAGCGTCATCGATGATTTCACATCGTATTTTGGAAGACCCGAGGTAAAAATTACCGTGAAAGATGGCCTCGTAAAGACCGTCAAGATTATCCGTGGCGCGCCGTGCGGAAGCACATGGCATATGGCAAAAGCCCTTACAGGAACAAGAACAGAAGATGCGCCTGCCAGGGCCGGGCTGCTTGTACAGCAATATCCCTGCCGGGCAGTTCGCGGCACAAGGGGAGGAATACATAAGGCCGCAGAGTTACATAAAAAGGCAGTAGAATTTGCTTTATCACAGCTTTCAAAGGAGGAGATAGGATGAATGAATCGGTATACGAAAGGTCTTTGAGATTTCATGAAAATCACCAGGGAAAGATAGCGCTTAAAAGCAAGGTCAAAGTAAAGACAGGAGAAGATATGAGCCTTGCTTATACCCCGGGTGTAGCAGAGCCATGCCGCAGGATTTACTCGAATAAGGATGATGTTTACAGGTACACCTCAAAAGGCAATTTTGTAGCTGTGGTCAGCGACGGCTCATCGGTACTCGGATTAGGAGATCTTGGCCCCCTGGCTGCGATGCCTGTAATGGAAGGAAAAGCGATGCTTTTTAAGGTCTTTGGCGGGGTGGATGCTTTCCCGGTATGCCTTGATACAAAGGAAAACGACGAGATCATAAATACTGTAAAGTACATAGCACCGTCTTTCGGAGGCATAAATCTTGAAGATATAGGCGCCCCGCGCTGTTTTGAGATCGAATCGCGCCTTAAAAAAATCCTTGATATCCCGGTTTTCCATGATGACCAGCATGGTGCTGCTCTCGTGATGCTTGCAGGATTGATAAATGCCTTAAAAGTCGTGGGCAAGAAATCCGGCGAGATAAGAGTGGTTATCAGCGGGGCAGGGGCTGCGGGTACTGCAAGCGCTATGCTCCTTTTAAAAAAGGGGGTAAGGGATATTCTTGTATGCGATTCCACAGGTATAATCCACAAGGAAAGGGCCGGCCTGAACCCTTATAAAAAAGAACTTGCAGGACTTACGAACCGAAATAACGAAGCTGGAACGCTTGCAGATGCCATGAAAGGCGCAGACGTGTTTATAGGTTTGTCCGTAGGCGGGATAGTCTCCCAGGATATGGTACGTTCAATGGCAAGCGACGCTATCGTCTTCGCTCTTGCAAATCCGATACCTGAAGTAATGCCTGAGAAAGCAATCAAAGCTGGCGCGCGTATCGTAGGAACAGGACGGTCGGATTGTCCCAACCAGATAAACAATGCCCTTGGCTTTCCGGGTATATTCAGGGGGGCGCTGGATGTAAGGGCAAGGGACATTAACGAAGAAATGAAGCTTGCTGCCGCAGATGCACTTGCCTCGCTTGTTCATGAACCTTCAGAGAGTATGGTCGTCCCGAATATTTTTAATCCCGAAGTGGCCCCGTCAGTAGCCTCAGCCGTAGCAAGGGCAGCTATGGATAGCAAAGTGGCAAGGCTTCGAATAGACCCGGGAGAAATTGCAGAACATACAAGGGAGCTATTAAAATCACAATGAAGTTTACAGACCTGCTTATATTGCTATGCATAGCCCTCAGTGTTTACGTATGGAACGCAGGGAACAATCTTGGTTTCAGCGGTTATGCGCTTTTTAATGGAGACTTTTACACCTTATTGACCGCTATTTTTGTCCATGCCGGCCCGGTTCATCTTTTAGGTAATATGCTTTTCCTGTATGCTTTTGGCCATATACTTGAGGGTGAGGTTGGTGCATTCCGTATGGGGTTGGTATTTTTCACAGGAGGCATGCTTACATTCATCCTCAGTATTCCTTTCTATCCCGGAGCTAACATGGTTGGCGCTTCTGCTGCCATATTTTCTGTCATGGCTGCTGTTCTTCTCACTCGCCGGCCCGATTATTCAGTCCAGTTCCTTTCCCCCATAGGTCCTCTTGCCATCATTTTTTTAGTATTCAATATATTTGCGGTTCAAAATGGCGGTACAGGCAATATCGCATATATAAGCCATATCATCGGGTTTGTTATAGGGCTTTTTTTCGGGGCAGCGTGGAATAAGGATTGGAAAAAAAGCCTGTTTTATACTCTTATCCTGCTTGCCGTTTATATTGTACTTTACAATTACTTGATTAAGATATTTTGATGTAAACGATTACCTACCATCCCCTCTCCAGCAGTATCGCTTTTGGCCTGCATGACGTGATGCATGTGGTGCAACCAATACAAAAACTCTTATCCACGACTTCAGCGACCTTGCGCCCGTTTTTCTCGACTATCCTGTATATCCTCGGACCTTTCGGGCATACCCTGGTGCACTCCCCGCATCCCGTACATTTTTCTTCATCAATGAAAATCTTGATCATTATTGTAATATTCCAAGCACTTATATAATCAATCAAACTTAATTAAGGTTCATGTCTGGAAATACCTTTGGCACGCTGTTTCGGATAACAACATGGGGCGAGAGCCACGGCCCGGCGACAGGCGCGGTCATAGACGGCTGTCCAGCAGGACTTTTGCTTGACGAGGCCGATATCCAGAAAGAACTGGACAGGCGCCGCCCGGGACAGAGTGACATAACCACGCCAAGGAAAGAGGAAGACAGGGCAGAAATCCTTTCAGGTGTATTTGAAGGAAAAACAACTGGCGCGCCTGTTTCCATACTGGTCAGGAATAAAGACGTTGATTCGAGCAAATATGAGGCGATTCGCAACACACCCCGCCCCGGACATGCAGACCTGACCTATCAGTTAAAATATGGATTCCGCGACTGGCGGGGAGGCGCAAGGGCATCCGCGCGTGAAACTGTCGGGCGGGTCGCGGCAGGCGCAGTTGCAAAGAAAATCCTTGCCCTGCATGGCATTGAAATCATTGCTCATGTGACAGAACTCGGGGGAATCCATGCAAAACCTGTGACATTAGAGGAAATAAGGGAAAACACGGAAAAAAACCCTGTAAGATGCGCAGATTTAGAGGCCGCAGTTGAAATGCAGGCAATGATCCATGCCATAAGAAGCGAAGGCGACAGCGTTGGAGGATTAGTTGAGATAATCGGACTTGGTATCCCGGCGGGCGTAGGGGAGCCTGTATTCGATAAGCTAAGTGCCGGGCTTGCAAGGGCACTGATGAGCATTGGCGCCGTAAAAGGCGTTGAGATAGGTGCAGGATTCAAATGTGCGCTCATGAAGGGAAGCCAGATGAACGATCCCGTTGTACTAAAAGACGGGAAAATAACGACATCCACAAATAATGCAGGCGGGATTCTTGGAGGTATTAGCAACGGTGAGCCTATCGTATGCAGGATCGCCGTGAAACCCACGCCTTCGATATCAAAAGAACAGCATACAGTTGACCTGGGAAGTATGAAAAATGCAAAAATCAGGATAGCCGGCCGCCACGACCCGTCAATCCCGCCGCGCATCGTTCCCGTAGCAGAAGCCATGGTTGCGCTTGTGCTGGTTGACCTGATGATGAGGGGCGGGTTCATACGAACCTCATTTATATAATATTTATGGAGAAGCAAAAGCATGAAATTCAACCCTGATGAGATCAAAGAAGCTACAAAGAAAGATTTTGACGCCGCATGGAACGAAGGAAAGAAATATATTTCAAATCCCGGGATCAACGAAAAATACCCGCGCATATCCCTGAAATACGGCAAGCCGCATCCTGTATTTGATACGATCCAGCGCCTGCGTGATGCGTATATGAGATTGGGGTTTGATGAGTTCATGAACCCGGTTATCGTGGAAGATAGGGATATCCATAAACAATTCGGTTACGAGGCTCTTGCGGTGCTTGACCGCTGCTTCTACATTGGCGGTCTCCCAAGGCCAAACGTGGGAATCTCAGATGAAAGGATAGGGGAAATAAAGAGCATTCTCGGAGACATAAACGATGATGGAGTGGAAAAGATAAGGCAGATACTTCATTCCTATAAGAAAGGGGAGATCGAAGGTGATGACCTTGTACCTGAGATAGCAAAAGAGCTGAAAGTCCAGGATTCAAAGGTTGCAGTGATGATAGACCACGTATTCCCGGAGTTTAAGTCCCTCGTTCCTGTTTGTTCCCAGAATACGCTCAGGAGCCACATGACATCCGGATGGTTCATTGGTCTTGGCGAGATGTGTGACTACCGCAGGGTTCCTTTAAAGCTCTTTTCTGTTGACAGGTGCTTCAGGCGCGAGCAGGCAGAGGATGCCACGCGTCTTATGGCGTATTACTCGGCATCATGCGTCATAATGGATGAGAACATAAGTGTTGATGACGGGAAGGCCGTAGCTTCAGGTCTTCTTTCCCAGTTCGGATTCTCAAATTTCAGGTTCAGGCCGGATGAGAAGAGGAGCAAGTACTATATTCCAGACACCCAGACAGAGGTGTTTGCCTATCATCCAAAGCTTGTGGGATCAAAGACAAAGTACAAGGACGGCTGGGTAGAAGTGGCGACGTTCGGGATATATTCCCCGTCAGCACTCTCTCAGTATAGCATCCCCTATCCTGTTATGAACCTCGGCATGGGGGTCGAGCGGCTTGCCATGATATTGCATGATTCAACTGATATCCGGGCGCTCACATATCCGCAGTTCCAGTATAAGACCAACTGGGTAATGTCTGATAGCGAGATAGCAACCAGTGTATTCGTTGAAGATGAGCCAGCTACGCAAATCGGAAAAGAGATACAGGAAGCTATCGTAAAGACCTGCGAACTGCACGGGAATATGCCGAGCCCGTGTGAGTTTACGGCATGGGAAGGGCAGTTATTTGAAAAGAATATCAGCGTTAAGGTCGTGGAACCTGAGGAAAATACAAAACTCTGCGGCCCGGCTGCGATGAACGAGATTATTTCTTACAGGAACGATATTCTCGGATTACCGAGGACTTCAAGATGGGACGACGCATTTAATAACGGCGTTACCACAGGTATCAGATATATAGATGCATTCGCCGCGCGCTGTGCAAAAGAGATAGAGGATGCTGTAAAGGCAGGCGAGTCGCAGCATGAAACGCGCGTGAGGATAATAAAGGTTCCTTCTGAGATAAATATCAGGATAGACCCAATAGCACAGCGCTATATAACAGGGAACAAGAAAAAGATAGATACGAGGGGACCTGTTTTTACAACAGTGAGGATGGAGATCGTTTAAAAGTATTTATGCTTTCTTTTCAATAAACTGGGCAAAGGCAAGGTTGCCTGTAATCTTCTTAATTTTTACCTTAACAGTATCGCCTTTTGTTCCGCCTGGAACATAAATGGTATATTTATCCCTTTTGGCGATGCCGTCCCCTTTGCTTCCCACAGCCTCTATTCTTACTTCATAGGTTTCGCCCTCTACAAGGGCCGCTTCTTTTACGATACTCGCTACCTGCCGTTTTGAGACTGGCCTGTGGGCACCGCATGCATCGCATCTTAATGTAAGTATCCTGTCGCTCTTTATAAGGTGCGTATCAGGGCGGCCGCATTCTGAACATGTCACATATTCCTTAATATAAGCCTCGATAAGTTCGGCAACTACGCTTGATGAAAACTTCCCATGGAATACTACCCTCCCGCCTTCAAGTTTGCCTGCTGTACCAAGTTCCCGCAGGAGGAATTTAAATACATGCTCGGGGTCACGGTTGAGTTTATCAGCTATGGCTGCAAAATTTTCAAGTACTGTTGTCTTTCCCTCAGTGAGCAAACGTGGCTCGGGGACAACAAAACGCTCTCCCGATCCTTTAATCTCAGGTATTTGGCGAAGTGCCCTGTCCAGGTCTGCCAGATAATCGTTCATGTGCTCACGTTAATATCAGTTCTTGGCCTTTTTCGACGACCAGCCTGATCGGGGTTGGCAGTTTATGCCCTGCTGATACCAATGATTTTTTTGCAAGGTTAAAATTTGCAGGGTTTATATATAAAGTCATGAGTTTCTGACCTGCCCTTATCCTTGCAGCAGTACCAACGGCCTTTCCGAATGCCTGGCGCATTCCCTGGGAAACGCGGTCTGCTCCAGCCCCGGTTGCCTGCTTGTTCTCGCGCAAGACTTCGTGCGGGAATACCCTTATCTTTAAATGGTAATTGGTCTGGCCTGCACCCTCGAGAAGGAGCCTGTTTGCCGCCACGCGTGCGGATTCAAGCGCACTGTGCCTTATCTGACACGCTTCTTTCGCTATGAGTGAGAGCTCAACCGGGAACCCGTCTTTCAGGTTTCCCATATCATAAGTCACAATTTTGCTTCCCGGGACACCGCCCATATATTCTCTTCTTGTGTATGATCGCTGGGTGATGTTCCTGTACATTCTTGCTGGTTTTCTTGCCATTGGATAATCCTCCGATAATTAAGATATGCGTATTAAAAATACAAGAGTCCCAGATGACCTTTGGGTTTATAAGCTTTATTGAGAATTAAAGAGCTAATTGTAGTGTTCACTAACACTTATTGTAGTGTCAGCTTACTTTTAAAGAACAGTTGTCGGTACTCTGGATATAAGTATGTCAATTTCTTTTTCTGATATGTAGTAGAATATTAAGATCAGTAAGACGAGATAGATATAATAATATTATATATTTAATTAGATAAAAACAATGAAAAAGATTATGGTTTCAAGCAAAGTGGAAGATATACGATAAATGGCAAAAACAAACGGAAACGGTGAGAAAGTAAAATCCATGGAAAGCTGGATATGGGACGCAGCTTGCAGTATCAGAGGCGCTGCCGACGCAGCCAAGTTCAAAGATTACATTCTCCCCTTGATCTTTATAAAGCGATTGTGTGATGTGTTTGATGATGAGGTTGACCGCATAGCAGAAAAAGTAAAAAGCAGAACGAAAGCCCTGCAACTGGTGGAACGGGATAAATCGATCGTGCGTTTTTATATGCCAATTAAGCCCAAAGACCCTGAAAAGGAAAGAACGTGGGATGTGATTAGAAAACTGTCTGATAAAATCGGGCAGCAGCTTACGGACATTCTTCGTGACGTAGCCAGGGAAAATAAAGACCTGCAAGGAATCATCGACCGTGTTGACTTTAACGCCACCACACACGGGCAGCGCGATATTGATGACGACCGATTGAGCAAACTCATTGAAAAGGTTTCAGAAAAGCGATTAGGATTGAAAGATGTGGAGCCGGATATAATCGGGCGCAGTTATGAGTACCTGATACGCAAGTTCGCAGAAGGAAGCGGGCAGAGCGCCGGAGAGTTCTACACGCCTACAGAAGTGGGTTTCATAATAGCGAAGATCATGGATGCCGAGCCTGGCATGGAAATTTATGACCCTTGCTGCGGGAGCGGCGGTCTGCTTATTAAATGCGAGATGGCAATGGAAGAAAAAATGGCGCTGCGCTCTAAAGAGAGATACGCGCCGCTTCAGTTACATGGACAGGAGTTTATTGCATCTACGTGGGCAATGAGCAAAATGAACATGGTGATACATGACATGGAGGGGAAAATTGAAATCGGAGACACTATGAAAAATCCTGTTTTTAAGGAGGGTGGCAGGCTAAAGAAGTTTGACCGTGTTGTCGCAAATCCGATGTGGAACCAGAGTAAAGATAGTTTACCCTATGTCAATGACGATTTTTTTATCAATGATGAAATGGAGCGTTTCCCGGCAGGAGCCTGCGGGGGAAAGGTTGACTGGGGCTGGATACAGCATATTTACAGCAGCCTGAATGATACGGGCAGGGGAGGCGTTGTGCTTGATACGGGAGCCGCCAGCCGCGGGAGCGGAAACCAGGGGAGCAATAAAGAAAAGGAGTGCCGCAAATGGTTTGTTGAGAATGACCTGATCGAAGGCGTGATATACCTGCCTGAAAATTTGTTTTACAATACATCTGCTCCGGGGATTATCATTCTCCTGAATAAAGCCAAGAAGCACAAGAATAAAATTTATCTTTTGCATGCGGGTAAGGAGTTTGAAAAGGGCGATCCTAAGAACTATATCACGAAGGAAGGCATAGACCGCATTGCTGAGACCTATAAAGCTTTTAATGAGGTTGAGAAATTTTCCCGGCTGGTTGGTAAGGATGAGATCGTTAAGAATGATTACAATATTTCGCCCAGCCGCTACATACAGGTTAATGATGCCTACACCTACCGCCCTATTGAAGAGATAGTGGATGAACTCCGGGAACAGGAAAGCGAGTATGTTACGATTGATGCGGAAGTGAAGACTATTCTTACAAAATTGGGGTTCAAATATGGGTAGGTAGTTATGGTATCTGGAGATTCAGAACCGCAGATAAAGGCGCCCAGAGTCGCGCCTCTGGAGGGCGCATCCACGTATGCCCCCGCAGGGGCATACGTGTCTATGCATTGCGGCGGGCATGACGCCGATGAACGCAGATTTAATGCTTTGCTTAAAGAAGGAGAATCAGAAACAGTAGAATTCAAACCATCTTTATCTCAAATGGATAAAATCACAGAGAGCATTTCTGCTTTTTCAAATACGAAAGGGGGAAGAATGGTAATAGGCATGAGTGATAAAGGTGAAGTACTTGGAGTCGATATTGGCAAGAATACGATTGAAAGTCTGGCAAACCAGATCAAACAAAATACAGATCCAATGGCATATCCCTCAATTCGTATTGAGGAGAGTGATAAAAGGAAGGTTTTGGTCATAGAAGTCGTAGAGGCTAAGCAGAAACCAGTACTTGCTTTTGGAAGAGCGTTTATGAGAGTTGGAAAATCAAATCAGAAGCTTGGATTTGAAAGAATAAGGAACCTTGCTCTTGAAACATCAAAGGTTTACTGGGATGAACGGGTTTGTGAAGATGCGAGTCTGGAGGAAATAGATGAGAAGAAGGTGAGATGGTTTTTAAAGAAGGCAAAATATGAAAGGAGGCTTGAGTTAGATCTGGAAGCTCCTCTTGGAGAAGCTCTGGAGAAATTAGAATTATTGAGGGAGGGAAAACTGATATACGCTGCCATTTTGCTATTTGGGAAGAATCCACAAAAATATGTCCTGCAATCAGAAACAAGATGTGCAAGATTCAAAGGGACAAAACCACTGGAATTCATAGATATGAAGGTTTTTGGCGGGAATATAATTGATTAGAGGGAAGATGCTGTTGAATTTATAAAAGAGCATATTAAACTCCATGCAAAAATAGTTGGGATGGAAAGGGTGGAGACCTGGGAGTATCCAATTGAAGCGGTTCGAGAGGCGGTTTCAAATGCAATTTGCCACAGGAACTATGAAACTGCGTCTAATGTTCAGATACGGATTTTTGATGATAAAATTGAGGTCTGGGGATGTGGTCTGCTGCCAGAGCCGCTGACACCGGAAAAGTTGAAGAAAGAACATAAGTCGATTTTAAGGAATCCTTTTATCGGGAAATGTTTCTTCTTGATAAAATTTATTGAGCAATGGGGAACAGGAACAAACAGAATGATTGAAGAGTGTGTCAAGCATGGCTTGCCAGAGCCTTTATTTGAAGAGATCGCTGGTGATTTTGTGGTAACTTTCAGGAAAGGAATAACAGAAGAGCTTTTGAAGGAAAGGGGTTTGAATGAGAGACAAATGAAAGCTGTGTCATATATCAGAGAAAAGGGCAGCTTAACAAATAAAGAACATCAGGTACTGTTTGATGTTTCGAAGATCACAGCTTCAAGAGATCTTAAATTGCTGGAAAAAGAAGGGATAGTTAAAAGCATTGGTACGGGAAGAAGGAATTTGAAGTACGAGTTAAAATGAATGTTATGATGCAAAAATGATGCAAAAATGATGCAAAAAGGAGTCCACGATACTTTACGGATGAAACGGACAATTAGCGGAGATTAGAGAAATATGGATAAAGGCATTATTGCAATAATGGGTGAAAAAAAGTTAGATATTACACAATTCGGTAATTTCGGATAAATTTCCAATAAATTTCGGATAGAATATGATGAATAGAAATCAACCAAATATAATTCAAAACCCACTATATTTATCTTGTATAAATCCAGTGCAACAAATCTGTGTTCATCTGCGTTCATCTGCGGTTAAAATTTTATTGAGTTTTATGCAATTGACTGTGAGCTTAAAACAGTGTAATAGGTATCATTACTATTTGGAAAAGTTAGGTGGATGATGGCAAATCTTATCGAAGTCGAAAGGAATACCACTCCTAACGGTTGGGAAGTTGTTAAGATTGGGGATATTTTTAAATTTTCCAGTGGAAAATCCCGTCCAAAAAATACTTCAAAGGAAAAAACAGAAAAACTCAATATTCCCGTATATGGTGGAAATGGAATACTCGGATACTCTGACAAGATATTTTTGAATCGTCCAACTTTGATTTTAGGAAGAGTTGGTGAATATTGCGGATGTGCACATTTGACAGAAACAAATAGCTGGATAAGCGATAATGCATTATATGCCAAAGAATGTATCCGTGAAATTGACCTTATTTTTATAAAGAATTGTTTTGAATATATGAATCTCAACCAGTATTCAAATAAGATGGGACAACCACTGATAACTCAAGGAATAATTAATGATATAAAATTTGGACTCCCTTCTCTCCCCGAACAACGCAAAATAGCCCACGTATTAAGCACTGTGCAAAAAGCCATTGAACAGCAGGACAATCTCATCCGCACCACCACCGAGCTGAAAAAAGCCCTCATGCAGAAACTCTTTACGGAAGGCACCAGAGGAGAAAACCAAAAAGAAACCGAAATCGGGTTAGTGCCGGAGAGTTGGAAAGTAAAAACCATAGGAGAATTTTCAAAACTATATACAGGCGGTACACCGAGCACTGAAAACAAAAATTATTACTATCCAAAAGAAATTCCTTGGGGGGCATTCATAAATAACTTGACTATCTATAGAAGAGCACTTTGTGGTTTTATTGTGTAATTCCACTCGCCGTGAAATTCATTTCGCATAATATTGAG
>VEPN01000042.1 GCA_012026835.1 Candidatus Methanoperedens sp.
ATGATTCACCTCTTGGTGTTATTGTCATTTTAATACCCCCATTAAATAATCTGTTTAATGATTCTTAAAGATTACGGAGGCTTTAGAATCACGCTATAGCGGTTCAACTCATTTTCTTAAACCATTTCAAGAAGAAAATTCGATTTCCTCTACACTATTTCAAACGATTGAACAACTTAATTTATTAAATAAACAACATAAAATAAAAGAATCTATAATTTTAGTAGATGATTTTATCGGTTCAGGTAATACATTTATAAAATGGTATTGGAAAAATAATGATTTGTTAAATGAATTTAAAATAATAATCTATGTTTGCTTTATAGCATTTCAAAATGGCATTGATAAAATTCAGAGAGAAACAAAAGCTAAAGTCGTATGCGCTTATTTGATAGAAGAATCGCAACAGGTAATTAATGGAACTTTATTTCAAGATGAAGAAAAAAAATTAATTAAAGATTTAATAGAAAAATATTCCTCAAGAGTTGAATCAGATTATGTATGGGGGTATGATAACTGTCAACTTCTACTTTCTTTTGAAGATAACATTCCTAATAACACAATAGGGATATTATGGTGGTCTAAAAGGTGGATACCTTTATTTGAAAGAAAATAATTACAAAAATGTATCAGGAGATATACTATGAACGTCACGATTTTTTGTTAATTTTTTGTATCTAAGGGGGCAACTGCCAACACTAATTGTAACTGTCTCATAATCTCGTAAATTATTTATACTCATTCCGGTCATACAATTGACATAAGATGGGGGCATGTTTAGAAAACTTTAAAGCAGCTCCTCGTCTATTATAACGGAAGTGGGAGAAATGGCGATCACTCAAATAGCAACTATTGCAGTTATGGTATCTGATGAAAATAAAGCAAAAGAATGGTATAAGAAAAAACTGAATTTCGAAATCATGAGTAACGAACCGCACTGGATCGTAGTTGGTCCAAAAGGCTCTTCTACCGGATTTCATCTCTGCCCCGATGCAGAACTTGAACCGGGAAACCAGGGTATCGTACTGAAAGCAGATAACATAGAAAAGACATGCAAAGAAATGAAAAATAATGGTGTTGAATTTGTGCGTGAACTCTCTCCATCAGAGTGGGATGAAACTATGAGATATGCAATATTCGAAGATCCGGATGGAAATGAATTCTGGCTTATGTGATTTTATTTTTAAGACCGTAAGTAAAATCCCTTAAAGTCTGAATGCCAATCACACCTTCTCAAACATATCCTTTGGCGCGCCGCAAACAGGGCAGACCCAATCCCCAGGCAGGTCTTCAAAAGCAGTTCCCGGCTTCGCTCTCGGCGGGTCCCCGGCTTCCGGGTCGTATATATAGCCGCATACTGTGCATCGATATTTTATCATTTACTCACCACATGAGTAAATCCTTTGGCAATAACAAAAAGGTTACTATCCAATTCATGTTTGTGAATAAAATTGGATACGATTATCAGCATAACTATATGTCATATAAATAGATACATAACAATGCACGTTATCAATCTCAGCTTTGCGATCTTCGTGTCCTTTGCGGTGAGAATTTCACATTTTAACCGCAAAGCCGGCTATGAACTTCCGTTCACAGATAACCACAAAAAGAGCAACAAAACAGACTTTAGCAACGAACTAATACGAACTGAAACGAACTCTGATGGCATGAGTTCGTTTCAGTTCGTGCCAGTTCGTTGTTTATATGGTGCTGTTTTTCATACCAGTACGCAAAGAAGTAAGAAATTGTACCAACACGTAATGTTTCAATTCACAAAATATGCAAACGACAAAACCCGCCTGGCTTAAAATAAGACCTCCATCAGGAGAAAAGTTCAGGGACATAAAAAAAATCCTTGAAGATCTCAAATTAAACACCGTCTGCACTGGTGCAAGATGCCCGAACGTCGGAGAATGCTGGACTCACGGCACTGCCACTTTCATGATACTGGGTTCTGTCTGCACAAGGAACTGCAGGTTCTGCGCTGTGAAAAAAGGAAAGGAAGGGGAACCCCTCGACTATTCAGAACCAGGGCGGGTTGCACAGGCAGTGGAAAAACTGGGTCTGGAATACGTTGTTCTTACATCAGTGGACAGGGACGACCTATCAGACGGTGGGGCGGGGCATTTTGCAGATTGTATCAAAGAAATAAAAAGTCTTGGTGAGAACATTATTGTGGAAGCCCTGATACCCGATTTTGGGGGAGATGAAGAAGCCTTGCGCAAAATTACAGGCGCTCATCCTGATGTGGTCGGACATAATATTGAGACTGTCGAAGAACTTCAGGTTCATGCGAGGGATAGCAGGGCCGGATACGCCCTGTCCCTGGAAGTCCTCAGAAAAGTAAAGCAGATGCCTTTTTCAGTATATACAAAATCTTCCCTGATGCTCGGCCTTGGGGAAACGGAAGATATGATTCTCAAAACTATGGATGATTTGAGAGCCACAGGTGTAAGTATGCTCACGCTGGGCCAGTACCTGAGACCTTCCACGAAGCAGCTTGAAGTCAAAGAATACATATCGCCTGAGAAATTTGCATACTATAAAAAAAGGGCAAACGAGTTGGGATTCATCTCAGTTATGAGCGGGCCGTTTGTGAGAAGCTCGTATATGGCAGAAACTTTCTTGGATTAGAATCCATTCTCAATCGTCAATTCTATTATTTCTTTTGCATTGTCAGAGAAAATAACATCTGGTTTTATTTTTAGAATATATTCTATTAATATGCCTATATTATTTATGGTAAAAACCCATACCTTCAGGCCTTCGCTATGAGCCTCTTCTATGAATTTCTTGTTGATAATCTGATAAGGAACACATATTCCACCCCCAGATTCAATTAATATTTTACTTAAATTTTTACTTGGCAGTCCAGAAATAAGATGAACATAGTTCCAACCCTTCTCACTATAATGTTTAATTGGCTCACAATAAGAATCAATGAAGAGAAGCAGGGTTTCAAGTCTGAGTAATCTAAAAGAACCTGTTAAGGCAACCATGCTTTTAAATATAACTAAAAAATTTTTAATAAAATTTAAAATTGTAAGAAAAGGATTATACCATCTTTTTATAGGAATATAACTAAAAAATAAAGGAATTTTTGGTAATATTTCATAAATTTCAGTTAAATTTTCTGGTATCCAAGAAATAAATATAACATTTTCCTCTAGACCGTGATATTTAACATACTCACAATATTTTTTAATTAGACCAGGATCCTTGATATCAATGCACAATGTAGCATTCGATTCTGATTGGCTGAATAATGTCAATACTTCATCCAATGTTGCTATAGGTATATTGTCTCCGATTAACTTCTCTCTTTTAAGTTCTTTTAAAGTTTTGTCTTTGATAAATCCGCTACCAGTAGTGATCTCCCCTAAAAACGGGTCATGAAATATCACAATTTCATTGTCAAGTGTGTGCCTTGTGTCCACTTCAATGAACTTTATTTCACTCTTTAAAGCTCTCTCGATAGCAAATATTGATGAGTCGCTTTTGCCAAAACCTCTAATTCGATGACTAACTATACAATTCTTAAGAAAAACAGATAAAGATGAATCTCTTTTCATAAATGTTCACTTATTAATTAAATTCGGCAGGATAGCCATCCCCAATGGGATTAAAAACGTCGTAATGAAACTGGACAACGTTTTTATATCATAAGGCCAAACTGGCATATTGTTCACTATTTCGTAATAATATTTAAGGTTATAAAGACGATTGTATATATTCATATGTTTATTAGAACTATCCTTTAGCATAATTTCTATTTGTATAAGCGCATTATTAATCTCTTTAGAAATACTATCCAATAATTCTTTTTTGCTTTTTTTCATTGCCTTGTGTGCTGTATATAGGGGATAAAAAAATACAAAAAATGCAAAAACGGTCAATATTAATATTGATGAAATATTTATAAAAGAATACATTTTCTCTTCATGTAATAAAAAACTAGTTGCTATAAGAATTCCAACTATAGTAAGTGGAATAGTAAAGGCCATACCTGTCTTTCCAATAATACTTAATCCACCTGCCCCATCTGGATGAAGAGGTTGGGGAGTAAATTGGACAACACTTAAGAACTTTATATTAAATTCAAAAGTATAAACGATGCGAATTGCAATGATAAGGCCAAAGAAAAAATCAAGCCCGATCATGAAAAGACGGATTATAAACATCGGTTTGCTAATCCTCCAATCCCACCAATAGATAAGATTCATATTTTCTATTCGATTAATTTGAATCGTGATTTGGACCAACATTATGAAAATACCAAACCCCAATGCTGCATACCAGTGCCATTTGGCTCCAATCTTTTCTTGAAATTGATTAACAATATTATTTAAATCGGGAGGAATCACAACGTATTTCTTCAATTCTTGAGATTGTTTATTAGCCAAATCGACAAATTTACAGACCATCTCAGGAACTAAATTTGAAACTTTATAAATTGAAAATGCAAAAAATATCAAAAAAATTTGAAAAATACTAAAAAAAGGGTCTTGAATAAAACCATACCCTCCGTCAGGGTATGTTCTGGTAAGACCGAACCGTAGTTCAACAGGAATATCATAAAAAACCCCAGTTTTTAATGAAAATACCAGCAAAAAAATCCATGTAACTATTAAAGAAATAATCCAGACTTCAAAGAATTTTTTACCAGCTTTGAACAGTTTAAAATTTCTGAAATCTCTAATTTTTCTTTTTGCAATTTCGTTTTTCATGGTTCTAAATCAATCTCCTTTTGGTGAAATGGAATAATTCCATTTAGGATGCAAAGAATGGTATTCTATCTGCAATCTCTCCATTTTTTCATCCAATATTTTGACTCCTTTGGTATATTCCTTTTCATCAATCGAGATGCAACGGTGTAGAATACCGAAATTATTTCGCTGGAATTTTTCTATTCAGAAAAGATTAAAAAGGTTAAAAGCCAATTTATAATCTGGGTGTTAAGTTGCCAAGGCAGAAAATCGTGGATATGAGTGTGGATTGGCTTTCGATCCTTGACCCTGAAGGCAATGTGGATAAGAACTTAGAACCTGACCTGGATAAAGGAACACTTGAGAAATTCTACAGGACAATGGTGCTTACCCGCATGTTCGATGATAAAGCATTAAAGCTCCAGCGCCAGGGAAGGATGCTTACCTACGGCTCATCCCTCGGACAGGAGGCAACTGCTGTAGGAAGCGCTTTTGCCATGAAACCGGACGACTGGTTCTTTCCGGCATTCAGGGAACATGGTGTCCAGATAGCACGAGGAATCCCTCTTAAGCTTCTTTATATTTACTGGATGGGTTCAGAAGATGCGAACCTGACCCTCCCCCAGAAGAACTTTACAGTGGCCATACCTGTATCCACCCAGGTATTACATGCCGTAGGAGCCGCCTGGGCAGCGAAGCTCCAGAAGCAGAGTACAGCTTCTATTGTTTATTTCGGGGACGGGGCAACCTCTGAAGGGGATTTCCATGAAGGTATGAATTTTGCAGGTGTATTCAAGACCCCGACTGTTTTTATTTGCCAGAACAACCAGTATGCAATATCCCTCCCCAGGGAAAAGCAGACCGCTTCCAAGACCCTTGCCCAGAAGGCGCTGGCGTATGGTTTTGAAGGCATACAGGTGGATGGCAACGATGTGCTGGCGGTGTATAGCGAAACCTTGGCAGCACTTGAGAAAGCCAGGTCAGGTGGCGGCCCCACAATGATAGAGTGCGTCACCTACCGCATGGGCGCGCATACGACATCCGATGATCCCACTAAATACAGGAAAGCGGCAGAGGTCGAAGAATGGAGAAAAAAGGATCCCATAAAACGCCTGCGTATGTACCTTGAAAAAAAAGGCATATGGGATCAGGGCCGTGAAGATACCCTGATAAAAGAAATTACCGGGGAAATCGAGAAGGCCGTAGAAGAGGCTGAAAGCTATAAGCCACCCATTGAGAACATGTTCAAGTATGTGTATGCTGAAATGCCCCAGCACTTAAAAGAACAGATGGATGAGCTTCAGGGCTTCATTTCAAAAAAGAAGGGGGAATGAGTCTGGCAAAACTTAATATGGTACAGGCGATCAATCTTGCGCTGCATCAAGAAATGGAAAAGGACCCCACAGTCCTGGTCATGGGTGAGGATGTGGGTGTTGATGGCGGGGTATTCAGGGTCACGGAAGGTCTTATTAATAAATTCGGAAGCGACCGCGTGATCGATACGCCCCTTGCAGAGTCCGGGATAGTCGGGACAGCGATAGGCATGGCAGTTTCAGGTCTCAAGCCTGTTGCTGAGATACAATTCGAAGGATTCAGTTATATGACCATTGATCAGCTTGCAGCCCATGCTTCCAGGATCAGGTACCGTTCCCGCGGGACGTACCACTGCCCCCTTGTAATAAGAGCGCCTTATGGGGGTGGTGTAAGGGCACTGGAGCACCATTCGGAAGCAGTGTCAACGTTCTATATCCACATCCCCGGACTTAAGGTCGTGATACCTTCATCCCCGTATGATGCAAAAGGTCTCCTCATATCTTCTATCAGGGACCCTGACCCTGTTTTCTTTTTTGAGCCCAAAAAACTTTATCGCGCTTTTAAGGAAGAAGTACCTGAAGGCGAGTACACTATCCCGCTTGGCACTGGAAAGAAGCTCACAGAGGGAGAGGATTTGACCCTGATAGCCTGGGGCGCTATGGTAAGGGTGTGTCAGGAAGCCATGGAGCAGGTTAAAGACCTCAGTGTTGAGCTTATAGACCTGCGCACGCTCTCTCCCCTGGATGACGGGGTTATAATAGATTCTGTAAAAAAAACCGGCAGGGCGGTTATTGTCCATGAAGAACCCAGGACGCTTGGTTTGGGGGCTGAGATAATCGCCAGGATTAACGAAAAAGCCCTCCTTTCCCTTGAAGCGCCGGTCAAAAGGGTAACAGGGTTTGATATTCCTGTACCGCTGCCAAAGCTTGAGGATTACTATCTGCCCGATGCCGCAAGGGTAGCTGATGCTATTAAAGAGGTTGCGGCTTTCTGAGGTGAAAATATGGTCGATGTAAAATTCCCGGATGTTGGTGAAGGTGTGACTGAAGGCACGCTTGTCAAGTGGCTTGTAAAAGAAGGAGAAGAAATCAAGGCTGACCAGGCAGTGGCAGAAATAGAGACCGATAAAGCTATAGTTGAAATACCCTCTCCGAAAGCAGGGAAGATATTGAAACTTATCGGAAAAGAAGGGGATGTGATAAAAGTTGGAAGCACCCTTGCATCACTGGCTTTACCAGGAGAAGCGGCAAAGGTGCCAGAGGCTCCTGAAGCTAAACCACCTGAAGCTAAACCACCTGAAGCTAAACCACCGGAAGCTAAACCGCCAGAAAAGCCGGCTGAGATGCCGGGAAGAGTTTTAGCCACGCCATCCACGAGGCGCCTGGCAAGGGAACTCGGCGTGGATATATCAAAGGTTAAGGGTACAGGGCCGGGGGAAAGAGTTACTGATGAGGATATCAGGAAAGTCAAAGAAGCTCCGGAGGTGCCTGAAACCAGGCCGCCTGAGATAGTGCAGCCTGAAGTTGCGCCTGAAATGAAGGCCCTGGAAGAGAGGATCCCGATAAAAGGCATCAGAAAGACGATAGGTGAAAGGATGGTGCTCTCAAAATTTACGGCCCCGCATGTTGTTTCTATGGATGAGGCAGATGTTACCGAGCTTGTCAAACTCCGCGAGAAAGACAAAAAAATAGCCGAAGAGAAAGGCATCAAGCTCACATACCTTGCATTTATCGTCAAAGCAGTGACCGTGGCGTTGAAGCAGCATCCGTACCTGAATGCCTCCCTTGATCCGAAAAAAAATGAAATAGTTCTTAAAAGGTACTACAATATAGGGATAGCTGTGGACACCCCGGAAGGCCTGATGGTCCCTGTTATCAAAGATGCCGACCGCAAAAGTATCATGGAACTGGCGAAGGAGACTGAAAAACTCGCCGAGGAAGCCAGGACAAGGAAGATCAAACTTCCGGATTTAAAAGGAAATACTTTTACGATAACAAATATAGGGAGCATCGGCGGCCTCTTTTCAACGCCTATTATCAACCCCCCTGATGTTGCCATACTCGGCATCCACAGGATAAGGGACATGCCTGTGGTAATCGGCGGGGAGATAAAGGTAAGAAGTATATTGCCTCTCGTCCTGTCATTCGACCACAGGGTGCTTGATGGTGCGCAGGCTGCAAGATTCATGAATACCCTGATAGACCATCTGAAAGATCCCGATTTACTGCTGCTGGATGTGGAATAGATGGTAATGGGTGATATTGTTACAGGCTGTGATGTTCTCGTGGTTGGAGGGGGGCCGGGTGGCTATACCGCCGCCATCAGGGCATCCCAGCTTGGCAAGGATGTGATACTGGTAGAGAAATACGACCTTGGCGGCACGTGTGTTTACCGCGGCTGTATTCCTTCAAAAGCTTTAATCCATGCTGCCAGTTTTATCTACGATATAAAAAATCCGGGAAATATCGGGATCAAAAGTTCAGTTGAATTTGATTATAAAAAAATCCAGCAGTGGAAGTATGAAGTTGTAAAAAAACTAAGGGACGGCATAGGAAGCCTCTGCAAGAAATATGGGGTGCAGGTGGTAAAAGGAGAAGCATATTTTGAGTCCCCCGGCAAAGCGCGGATAACTTCCCAGGATGGCACAATATCCACCTTTGAATTTGAAAATGCAATAATTGCTACAGGTTCGCAGCCCAGGGAGTTCCCGGAATTTCCCTTTGACGGCAAACTTATTATAAACTCAAATGATGCTCTCGGACTGATGAAGGTACCTGAGGAACTGGTGATACTGGGGGCAGGTTATATCAGCGTTGAACTCGGAACGATGTTTGCAAAACTTGGAACTAAAGTAAAAATAGTGCATCGTTCTTCCCGGATTCTTTCCATGTTTGATAAAGAACTGGCTGAAGTAGTAAGCCAGAAAATGAAAAAGCTGGGTATAGAAGTATATTATAATTCCAGGCCGCTGAGGTTGGGCACCGAAAATAATAAAACCGTGGTAACAGTTGTCGATGATAAAGGGAAAGAGACGCAACTTAAAGCTGATAAGGTACTTGCGGCTGTAGGTGTAAAGCCGAACACAGGGAATATTGGGCTTGAGAATACAAAAATTGAACTGGATAAGAATGGCTTTATCAAGGTGGATGAAAAAAGAAAGACATCTGACCCGAAGATATTTGCTGTCGGCGATGTTGCAGGGCCGCCGTTTCTTGCCCATAAAGCTTTCAGGGAAGGTAAAGTTGCAGCAGAAGTGATAGCAGGTCTGCCGAGTGCTTTTGATAACAGGGCAGTGCCGCAAACTGTATTCTCAGACCCGGAGATAGCCACAGCCGGACTGGATGAAGAGAGCGCAAGAAAAAACGGTTTTGAAATCAAAATAGGAAAATTTCCTTTTCGCGCCTCTGGAAGCGCGCTGACCCTGGACAGGACTGAGGGCTTTGTGAAGATAGTGGCAAAAACAGATGGAGAAATAATTGGAATACATATAGTCGGAGCAAATGCCTCAATGATGATAAGTGAAGCGTCGCATTCTATTGAGATGGCAGCTTTCCTTGAGGACCTGGCAGGAACGATACACCCGCATCCAACCCTTCCTGAAATGCTTGCCGAGGCTGCGGAAGTGATGCTGGGGAAGGTGGTTCATATATGATTATTTTTGATTATCCTGTTGACTTTATCAGGCGGCCGAAAGCTTTGGGGCAAAGAGAAAGATAGAGGGACGGAGGAATTTACCCCCAAACTGAAAGATTCCTCTGGAAGCGGGGGCGACTGGATTCTTGATGGTGAGGTGGATTACTCCAAGCACATGCAACTTGCCCATAGAATAGGGAAGAACATGTGCAGATTTTCCTGAACTCCGCAGCCTTCCAGGCATTTTATACGGGATCTCATAGATTTTGTCATACAATCTCAGGTTGAAGCGCCGAGGCATCACGGCATGGGTGCATGATGGATTTTATCGCTTATTTGTTATTTTGGCTTTTAGATGAAGTTGCCCTTGTGCTTTTTGATAAGCATCTTTACCTTGTTTGATTTTACATGATGAGTAGCCCTATCTACAACCAGCACAACTTTTTCATGCAACACTTTGTAACCTTTATTCTTCCAAATTTCCAACTTTTTTTATATGTCCTTTGAATGCCCATCCAGATATTGGATTTACCTTGTAATGCCTTTTCCTTGGTGTTATTAGAGATTGCCCAAGCCGTCTCAAAAGCCGAGGTATGGAGTTTGGATGATACTTTTTATTGTATTTTTTCGCTATTCGTACCAGCACTTCTTTTGTAGTCATTGGCTGTTCCTTAAGATTGTCCATGAATTTTTTCTTGGCATTATAATCCCTCTCCAGAATCTCATATCAGTTATTTTTCTGAGTTCAAGCAGCATCCCCTGTACATCCTCATGCCCAGGGTTCGGATTCTTTTTCGGGTCGAATCCCTGCGAGGCTTCTTTCACAACATCTTTCCAGGTCGGTTTACTCTCGTTCTTCATTTTCGCAACAATCCATATATTTCAATCCTTAAATTAAAAGGAAGTATCGTTGACGTTTCCGTGGTATCGGCAACATGTGCCATCCTGGGGGCCTGGGATTACAGGGCTGCTCTCGTAATCTTTGCAGGAATTTTGATCCACAGCGGATGCGACATTATAAACGATATCTATGATATCAACATAGACAGGATATGCAAACCGAAAGGAGCCATTGCATCGGGCCGGATATCGGTGAAAAAAGCATGGGCATACATGATATTGCTGTTTTCAACTGCACTTCTTCTTTCACTCAGCCTGGGCCTGGTACTTTTTGTTTTTTTCATTCGCAGGTATCATTATTGGCGGTGTAATGTATTCACACCCGTCATTCCGGTTCAAGGATATTCCCGGCATTGCAATGGCTGACATGGCTTTGTGTTTCGCCCTGGAATCGATAGGCGTCTGGAGCATATATTCGCCAGTAAATATGGATAGCCTCATGGTTGCAGTCTATGTATTCGTACTTGTATTCTCCCTCACATTCATGAAAGACTTTAAGGATGTGGCAGGCGACATCAATTCACTGCCGCTGCTGCTTGGCATTCCAAGAGCTGCTAAAGTATGCAGCGTGCTGGCGTTGCTCCCGTTAATACCCATGACATACGCAGTAACAAAATATCTTTATCTGGCTCCGGCTGCCGTAATCTATGCTGTGCTAATTGCAGGCTGCATAAAAATCCTTATCGAGAATCCTGTAGCTGAAGGAAACAGGCTCAAGGACTGGATGATCCTGTCATTGACCATCCCAAACTTTGCCATGCTGATTGTAAAGATGACAAGATTCCTATAAAGGGAGGGTATGCATTTCTTCCAAAACTTCAGTAGTATCAGCCGTTTTTTCGATCTGGAAAAATTCTGCCAGTTTCTTTATTGTGGTTTTATCGATGAAGAAGTTATTTATAGTTTTATATTTATTTAATAGAAGATTTACTTTAATATCCGGATACCGTGTGACAAGATAATTCTTGCAATAAACCATTGCATCCTGGTCAGATGTTGCCCTGCCTGTTATTATTCCCATGAACTTATCGCCGTAACAATGATAGACATCCTGCAATATAACACAGCCTGAGATTGTCTGCGTTACAACGATATCTCCCAGTTTGGATGCATATTCATCTGCCATTATCACGTGTTTCTTCTCGATCTCAAGCAGTTGTTCTTCATTTTGTGCTTCAGCAAGTATTATGAATTCGGTTGGCAGCCCGATGCGCTTCCAGTTGGGAACGATGGTGTATCTGCCGATTATCCCTTCCTTCTGCATGGTACGGGTATGGTATGCCACGGAATTCCCGTCCTTGAAACTCATAATTTCTGCAAGCTCTGCGTTCGTTTTTTTGCTGTCTGCAAGCAGGGTCAGCAGGATGAACATGTCGGTTTCATTCAAATGCGATACTTCAGATATTAGCTGTGCTGTTTTTTTAATTTTATCAGGTTTTATCTCATCCATTGATATCATCGGCACTACTTATTCGTTTAACTAAAAATAGTTTTCTTTTATGCATGTTTTAAACAAAATTATTAGAAACAATATTAGACTTTCCATATAGATACAGTTAATAAGACCCATAAAAGAGATTTTCCAATGCCTTGCGAAGAGAAATCAATTTGAAGAAAATGAGAAATATGTATGCTTCCAAAAGTATTAAGTACTGAATGCCTTATTTAAGCAAATGATTTGTGAATAAGCTTCACAACTTTAATTATAATAATTCGGAGGAAATTATTTGGCAGTAACAAAAGCAGAAGGCTGGAAAGCTAAACAGTGGTACAACATAGTTGCACCTGAAATGTTCGGAAAATCGAATATCGGAGAAACAGTGGCTGATGTGCCCGAAAAGTTGATGGGAAGGGTCGTTGAAGTAACCCTCGGGGAATTGACGAACGACATGTCAAAACAGAACATCAAACTTGTCCTGAAAGTGGACCGTGTCGGGGGAGACTCGGCATATACGAAATATACAGGACACCAGCTTACGCAGGATTACCTGCGCTCGCTTGTAAAGAGGCAGACATCAAGCGTCGAGACCAACATTTCAGTAAAAACAAAGGACGATTACACAGTGAGGGTCAAACCATCGTGTTTCACCATAAAAAGGGCGCGGGCCAACCAGATAAAAGCCATTCGCTCGGTAATGAATAACGTCATAGCATCAAGGGCAAAGGAACTTGATATGGCCCAGTTCATCCAGGAAGTAGTGACCGGGAAACTCTCGGCAAGCATATATCATGATGTCAAGCCTGTTTACCCCTTAAGAAGGGTAGAGGTCAGGAAAACCGAAATTGAGGCTGAACCCGCAGCCTCATAATCTTTTCTTACAAATTCTTTTGTCTTTTAACTTCATTTATCTTTTCTTTCAATTGCTCGTTATCGATCTTAAGTAACATAAGAGATATTGCAAGAAGGAAATAAGCAGTGAAATTCAAAATGAGATAAACCAGAACCACACCACCTATACCCCCTCCTTCACTGCCTGCACATGGCGGTACCACGCATGGGTGCATCTTCTGGGTGACGAAACGCACTGAAAGAAAACTTATAGGTACACTTACAAAACCTATTATCCCGAAGACAGCCGATAACCTTGCTCTTTTCTCAGGTTCCTCAACAGCCTGGCGTACCATAAGGTATGACAGGTATATCAAAAATAAGATAAGTGAAGTATTGAGCCTCACATCCCATGTTACCCAGTAATCACCCCATGCTGACTTTGCCCACAACGACCCGGTTGCCAGAGTCAAAAATGCGAAAATAACACCTACTTCAGCCGCAGAAAGACCGATTATATCCCATTTTTGTTTTTTGCTTCTCAGGTATAAGATGCTTGAGACAAACACAATCGCGAATGAGAGATATGCCGATATTGCGATTGGGAGATGGAAATAAAATATTTTAAAGTTATTCGGGTCGCCTGCGGCTTCTGTAGGTTCGATCGGGACCGGGGCTACGAAAAACACAATATAAGCGGAGACCAGCGTTATTATTGCGGCCAATATAAAAAGTACTTTTTTTAGCATATTCCTTCAATCTGTACGAATCGTATTAATATTATCCATTGATTACCTGATTCTCAGTCTTCAATCGTATATTCAAATACCATCTGTGCGATAATAAAAAAGATCACATCATAAACAATAAGTATCTGGAGTTCTCCTGTTATTTCGGAAATCGCACCGGAAGCAAGCATTGAAGCCGTAGCGGATACAGCCAGTTGTATCAGCGGAAAAAGCACAGGGAACAGGATAACAGGAAGCAGGATTTCGCGCGTCCTGGTGTTTACCGTGAGCGCTGAAAGAAGCGTGCCCACAAAAATAAATCCAGATGTTCCAAGTATAATAACCAGCAACAAACCCGGGATATTTTTGATATCATAACTGAAAAGCACGACAAAAATTGGTATGGTTGTCATTTCCATTAAGAGCATCAGGACAGCGTTGGACAGGACTTTACCGTTATATATGTCGCTCCTGTCCACAGGGCACAGCTTTAACCCTTCAAGGCATCCCTCTTCCTTCTCACCCGCAAACGATCTTGAAAGGCCAAGCATCCCGGCAAAGGTGAAAGCTATCCAGAGCATGCCTGGTGCGAGCAGATCCACTATCTTTTTATTGATACCCTGGATAAATATGGAAGCTTCATTACCAAACGCAAAATAAAAAATAACAATCACAAGAAGCGCAAATATCATCATGGAATTGAGCATCTGCTTGGTGCGGAACTCGGCTTTCAGGTCCTTTCTGGCAATTTCCAGAAATTTCATTTCCGCTCCTCCACATACTTCTCATATATCGCCCTGCACTGGAGAAGGTCGTGAATCTCGGTCTCGCTCATTTCATGGGCAATATGCCCGTCCGTAAGTATGACAGCCCTGTCGCACAGGGAAATGCCGCGTTCAATATCATGGGAAATGAGAATACGTGTCTTATCGTGAGCGTTCATGCCTGCCAGTATCCTGTCAAATGTGGCGCTGGCATGCTGGTCAAGGCCGGTATATGGCTCGTCAAGCAGGAGTATAGGCGGGTCATGGATAAGGGCTCTTGCTATCGAGAGACGCTGTTTCATGCCTCTTGAGAATGTCCTTACGCGGTCGTTTTTCCTGTAACTTAATCCCACCTGTTTTATCAGGTCATTAATCCGGTTTTCGATATCCTTTGTATCATACATCTTCGCAAAGAACCTGAGATTCTCGGCTGCTGTGAGTTCATGGTACAGGTATGTGTCATGTGAGATAACACCTATCTTATTCCTGATTTCAACAGGATGTTCTTTGATATCCTTACCATCAATTATGACCTTGCCTGATGTCGGGCTTACAAGAGTGGATATGATTTTTATAAGCGTGGTTTTTCCCGCACCATTGGGTCCGAAGATTGTCAGGAATTCGCCTTTTCTTACTTCAAGGTTGATATTTCTCAGAACAACATTGGTGCCGAACGCCTTTGAAAGGTTTTGAATGGATATTATATGGATTTCTCCTCTTTGTGCCTAAATAAACAGGTTCAAGCTTTATATTTTTCTCTCAATAGTGCAGTCAGGATAACCATTAAAGCTTTAATCATATAAGCTAATTTATTCGACGGTGATATTATAAAACCAATACTTCAAGTAGCACTCGATGTTCTGGAAACCGACCGGGCCATCCAGATAGCAAAAGAAGCGATAGCTGGCGGAGTGGATTGGATAGAAGTCGGCACGCCGTTGATAAAGAGCGAAGGGATGGATGCGGTAAGAAGGATCAAATCAGCATTCCCCGGTCACGTCATCCTTGCTGACATGAAAACCGTGGATACCGGTGCGATGGAAATAGAGATGGCAGCAAAGGCAGGCGCCGATATAATTATTCTTCTGGGGAGCGCTGATAACTCTACGATAGAGGATGCAGTAAGGGCGGCGCGCAAATATGGCGTAAGACTCATGGCTGACCTTATTTCCGCAGGAGATATGGCAAAGAGGGCGCCTGAACTGGTCGGTCTTGGGATCGATTACATCAATGTCCATGTGGGTATAGACCAGCAAATGATGGGTGAAGACCCGGTCAGTATACTGAAGACGCTAAAGCTGGAAGTGCCGGTTGCCGCTGCCGGCGGACTTGATGCACAAAGCGCTGCGAAAGCAGTTCTATCCGGTGCAAGCATAGTTATCGTAGGCGGGAATATCGTTCGCTCATCCGATGTAACAGCTTCTGCCAGGGCCATCCGTGAAAGTATCGATGTTCCCCGGATATTGGAAAATCATGAAAAACCAATAGATGAAGAGACTATCGAATTATTAAGAAAGGTATCTACGCCAAATATCTCCGATGCCATGCACAGGAAAGGAGCCATGAGAAACATCCACTCGATATGCCTGGGCGCAAAAGCCGTGGGCAGGGCGGTAACAGTCCAGACCTTTGAAGGTGACTGGGCAAAGAGCGTGGAGGCTATCGACGTGGCAAAACAGGGCGACGTGATTGTGATATATAACGGCAGTCCCCATGTAGCCCCCTGGGGAGAGCTGGCGACACTCAGTTGCATCAACAAAGGCGTCACTGGTGTGGTAATTGACGGTGCGGTAAGGGACGTTGATGATATAAGGCGTCTTAACTTCCCGGTATTTTCATCCTCGATAATGCCCAATGCCGGCGAACCAAAGGGATTCGGGGAGATAAATGCTGAAATACAGTGTGGTGGACAGGTCGTGAAACCCGGGGATTTCATAGTCGGGGACGATAACGGTGTGGTGGTCATACCAAAGGAAAGGGGATACGAGGTTGCAAGAAGGGCGGTCGAAGTGGAAAAAAACGAGCGCAGGATAAGGGATGAGATAAAGAGGGGAAAAACGTTATCTGAAGTGATGTATCTCCAGAAATGGGAAAAAAAATAAGCTAATAATTATCTTACCACGACAGCGTCTTCTGCCATGCTCTCTTGAGTTCATCGATTCTCTCGCTCAACAATACCTTCTCGCCATCCATTACAGTGAAGTTCTGCTGCGCCGTAACAACCCCGACATCCGCAAAAATGTTCCCCTCCATAATAGCTTCGAATCTCTTTACCTTGTCCGGCGCTACCGTCACCACGAACCTGCTCTGGGATTCTGAAAACAGGATGGTATCAGCGCGCTTTATGTTTTCAACCGGGACTTTTGTCAGTTCAATGGTAATCCCGAGTTCCCCTGAAAACGCGCTTTCGGCAAGGGCAACGCCCAGGCCACCATCGGAACAGTCGTGGCATGATGCCACCAGCCCTTCAAGAATGGCTTTTTCAAGGGCAATATAATGTTTCCTGGCTGAAGCCGCATCCACTTTCGGCACGTCGTTTCCTATAAACCCGATAGAGGCAAAATATTCTGAACCACCAAGCTCGTCTTTTGTCATGCCAAGAACATAGACCCTGTCACCCTCTGTTTTAGCGTCCATAGTTACGGCTTTCCTTACATCCTCTATCTTACCTATCGTCGAAAACAGAACAGTTGGAGGTATCGATATCTTTCTCCCGCCTATCTGGTAATCGTTCTTCATGCTGTCCTTCCCTGAAATGCAGGGAACGCCGTAGGCTTTCGTGTAATCATATAAAGCCATGTTAGCCCTGACAAGCTGGGCAAGTTTATACTCGCCATCAGGTGTTTTTTCCGATTTCACAGGGTCGCACCAGCAGAAATTATCAAGCCCTGCCACATGGTCAAGAGAACCCCCCACAGATATGTGGTTGCGCAGGGCTTCATCAATCGCGCAGGCAGTCATGTGGTAGGTATCGATATCGCCGTACCTGGGGCAGATGCCGTTGGCCACGACAACGCCTTCCATGCTCCCAAGAAGGGGACGGATAACTGCTGCATCACTTGGCCCGTCGCCAGTGAGTGGCTTTACGACCGAGCCAGCCTGTACCTCATGATCATACTGGCGTATCACGTATTCCTTTGAGCAGATATTGAGACGCGAAAGAAGGTTTTTGAGTGTTAAGGCCAGATCCACTACACCAAGCACTGGTTCTTCGAACTTCCGTATTTCCCACCGTGCGTTAAGTTTCATGGCAGGAAGCCCCTGGTGCATGAAATCCATATCCAGGTATGCCACTGTCCTGTCGTCGAATTTTACATGGAATTTCCCGCTGTCCGTGAACATACCAATTACAGTCGCCTCGACATCCCTTGTCCTTGCGAGTAAGAGGAAATCATCAATTTTATCCGGTGCTACTGCAAGTGTCATCCTTTCCTGCGATTCTGAAAGCAGTATTTCCCAGGGATCAAGTCCTTCATATTTCAGAGGGCATTTTTCAAGTTCAACGATACAACCCGCGCTAAGCTGCGCCATCTCTCCCACAGATGATGATAACCCGCCAGCCCCGTTATCAGTGATGGCATTATAGAGTCCCTTATCCCTTGCCTCAAGTAAGAAATCCATCATTTTTTTCTGGGTTATAGGGTCTCCTATCTGCACCGCTGTCGCAGGTGAATTTTCATCAAGCTCAAGTGAAGAGAAAGTAGCACCGTGTATGCCGTCTTTCCCGATACGCCCCCCCGTCATCACTATAAGGTCGCCGGGATTTATCTCTTTAATATGGGAGGGCCTGCCGTTTATCATAGAGGGCATTATCCCTCCTGTTCCGCAATATACAAGCGGCTTTCCAAGATACCTGTCATCAAATACTATGCATCCGTTCACAGTGGGGATACCGCTCTTATTGCCACCATGTTCAACTCCCCGTCTTACTCCCTCAAATATCCTCTTGGGATGGAACAGGCGTGGCGGCAAGGGTTTATCATAGAACGGGGAAGCGAAACAAAAAACATCGGTGTTGAATATCAACCGCGCCCCCATGCCAGTACCCAGCGGGTCGCGGTTCACCCCGACTATTCCCGTGATTGCACCGCCGTAAGGGTCAAGGGCTGAAGGCGTGTTATGCGTCTCCACTTTCATTACAAGGTTGTATTCCGGGTTAAACCTGATCACTCCGGCATTGTCGGTAAAAACAGAAACAAGCCAGGGTTTATCTATCTCCCTGGTAGCTCTTTTTATGAAAGTATTAAACAATGAATTAATGCTTTTCGTCCCTTTTTCATCAACATAAGTTATCTGGCTGTTGAATATCTTGTGTTTGCAGTGCTCGGACCATGTCTGCGCCAGTACTTCGATCTCCACATCGGTTGCCAGGGAGAGACCTAACTTTTTTCTCTCTTTCCCGTCTTCCCCGTCTTTTCTGGCTTTATCCATGAAATATCCCCTGATTGTTTTCATTTCTGAAAGATTAAGGGCAAGAAGCCGTTGCCTGCTGATTTCTTTTAACTCATTGTCACTGACATCAAGATTTATCTCTGATACCGAAGGTTTGTGTTTCCCCTTAACAACAGGAAGCGGAAGCGAGATACCTTTCTCCTTATCCCACTCTCTTTCGCTTATTATCTCCCATCTTTCAATAAGGCTGTTGGCGATAAGGCCGCCTGCTATCCTCTCAACCTCTTCTTTCTTAATATCTCCCCTGATCAGATATTGTCTTGAAAAATATACTCCCCGTAATGTGGTTTTCAACACATCTTCGCATGCTCTCTTTGCTGTTGCCCCGACATTATCAGTTACACCAGGCCGAAAACCTGCTTCTATCAACCACGTAAAATCATCGGCCAGAGGTTTATCAGAATAATTTTGTATCACCGGGTCGGTGAAAACCTTTTCCCCAAGAAGCGATAGTTTCTCTGGTGGTAAAGATGCATCGATAGTATAAATCTCGATTGTCCTGACTGATTCTACATTGATATGCAAGTCTTCAGTTATTCTTTTTTTTATACTCTCTCCTAAAGCGTCCCTGATCTCTTTCTTAAAAATAACTTCGATTCTGCTGCCCATTATTCTTTCTTTATTGATGAGCTATGGTATAAAATAATATGTTGTAAATAAGATGGCAGATAAGATCCCACTCCCCAACCCGCCATTTATTATAAAGTCGCTCTCATTTACCATTTATGATGACCCGCTTCCCAACCTGCCGGTTTTCCCATCCAGTTAATTCATCATGATACATAATTGGAGTAGCACTGCTAAATATACAATTGCAACTGAAGTATCACTCAAGTAGCACTACTTTGTGTTAAATGTGAAAAGATTTATTAGATATTAAACCCAGTAACACACTGGTAATATTAGAGTATGGTAGTGAGGAAAAACATATCGTTGGAAGAGACTCATCTGAAAAAGATCGAGCCTTTGAACAGGAAGCATGATGGTAATCTGAGCGCTGCTATCCGGGATGCTATCGATATTGCCGAGGTAGCGCTTCACCGTTATGGAACAATCGAAAATGCCCTATCAAGCATCTCTTCTGAAAAGAAAGAAATGACCCCCATGGAGAAATCCATAGAAACAGGAAAAAGTGTACTCCTTTGCAGCCCGATATTCCAGTGGATGTTAAAATGGACCAGGGGTATTCCTCTTGATGATGAAATACTTGATGAACAGATTGATCCATTGCAAATCAAGACTATATCAGGGCTTGACAGGCGAATAAATGAGATCAGCCGGGAATCAGGATGGAACTGTGAAGTATCCATATTCTGCATTGATGATATAAATCCTGAAAATGCAACTGTTACGATTGCTGGTAATAATGAATTGTACCGGGATTTTCTTGCCCAGCTTGTGATAATGTTCCTGGCCAATAACAAAGGCATGGATATTGATATTATCCACCCGCGAGCCACTACGATTCGTATCGATCTAAAAAAAAGGGACGAGGGAACATATCCAATTGCTTCAAGGAAATATTTTGGACCTTTAAAAGAGGCTATAGATGAGTTCGTATCAAAAAAGGAATTCTGGAAAAACCTGATTGAAATATACAAATCAGTTGATTATAATATGGTTTCTTTGCATAAAGACCATTATGAAAAAATACTTACAAGCAGTATTCCACTTGATTCAGGGTTATTCGAATCACTATCAAAAAGACATATATTAAACATATCTCATCCCGATTTTCTTCAAATGCTAAAAAAAACACATGAATCTTTAATGGTCATAGACAGGATAGAATTGCTCAATGATGGATTCAACATATATCATAGTTATAAAAATGAAATGGCTGTGGAGAAAATACGGGATTTCTATTTGTCCCTCCTAAAAGCGAACGGTCATGAGTATGAAGCGAAATATTCAACAAGCCTTATTGTTTTAAAACATATCTGCTGCGGTACTAAATAACCATAACTTTTTTTGCCATCTCCCTGCACAAAGATATAAATCCGGCAGGATTTACTGAAGGGAATGTGTCTATAAGGCAAATATCGCAGTCTTTTACTTCCATATCAAGTTTCCTTATATCCGCATGATATACCAGGATTTCCGCCTTTCCCCCGCCTTTTGCCACGAGTACAGGTTCATCCCCTATGAGTTTATTCTGGCCGCAGTTCTCAGACTCAATATCCACACCCAGGATACCGGAATTGACCCTGATATTTAAAATGGTGTTCCGGAGAGCGGGAAGCCAGGCATCGTTAAAGATGACTTTTCTTGCACCCCCTGCGACGCTTAAAAGCCCAAGCGTCCCGGGCCCGCAAAAACCATCGAGTACCACAGAATTATCAAATTCCCCTCCAAGATATAACCCCTCGAGCTTCTGGATTTTTGAGTTATTGAATTCAATATGTATCCTGGACTGGTTCTTATAGATGCACAACTCGCCGAATATCGAGGATACGACATCGCATCGCACATCGCATCCTGCAAGAAGTTCATATGTATGCGGGGTGGCGCCAGTGTCCAGGATTCCGATACTCTGCGATTGTAATCCTTTTCTTTTGATCACTCCTTTTACTTCCGGGATTCCGGCTACGATTTTACCGGCCAGTTCTTTTGTGACTGAATCCATTATCAGTACAAGGCTTTTTTTCCCGAGCCTTGGCGGGTATGGCACCTGGAAACCAAAAGCTATGAGCGGCGTTCCAACTTCTTTGAGTGAGGACTCTTCAGGGAAAAAACCATCCTCTTTGAGCATCGCCAATACGTTCCCCATAACAAAATCAATATGCCTCCTGCCGCATTTCTTGCAGCGCCCGGATTCACTGCCAATTTTTTCATGGAACGGGGCGCTCTTGTTAAAGAACGGTTCAGGCTGGCATGAAGAGCATGCCATGTACATCCCGAATATTTCATCAATCACTTTTCCGGCAGGCTGCACGCATTCGCCGCCGCATGTGGGACAAATCATAATAGCATATTTTTTATCAAATGTAAATACCTGTCGCCTGTCTTAAAAAAGGTTTTTTTAACTTAAGGCAAAAGCCGGAAGAAATGAATCGTTGACGGGATAGGAGGAAATAGTTGTCGGCTTTTGCCTGATTTAATTACGTCAATCGACGATATATATTTTACGGCGGTTCATTTGTCTGCGGAAATTCATGTCCGCAGCTGGGACACAGCAAAAGGCCGCATTTCATGAACCGCGGGCACTGGATCTTCATAAAAGCCGGAAATATATAATGAACCTGTAAGCAAGACCACCGATCAGTATTGCAAGAGTTATTGTGAATGCCATAATACCTGCCGCACGCTTCCAGCCAAGTTCGCGGCCAAGAACAGCAATGGTAGCGACACATGGGATATAAATAGTGTTCACAAGAGCATACACGAACAGTTGCGCGGGAGTCATGAATAGCAGCAGGTTGTCCGCCCCGCCCCCGTACATAACCACCGCAAGCGTGACAAGGAGCTGGAGAGCAAGTTCTTTCCTCAGGACGGCAAATATCAAAGTCAGTCCCGCCACAGCAGGAAGTCCGAGCCATCCTTCGACCACCGGAGATAACGGGGATGAAAGTTTCCAAAGGTATCCGGTCTCATAGAGCGTGCCGAGGACCAAAGAGCCGACCAGGACTATCGGGAAAGCCACGAACACGAAATCCCTGAACCTGAACCAGGTTTTTTTGAAGATATTTGACAGGAGGGGCGCCCTGAATGGGAACATCTCCATGACAAGCCCTGTGGAAGTGCCGGGCATGATCCTGTTAAGCCCCATGCCGACAAAGAACACAATTGCAAGAACAATAACGTATATTGTAACTGCCGGTTTCCAGCCCACGAACAATGAGACCGCACCCATGATCACAGCCGTCCTTGCGCTGCATGGGATGAGTGTAATCAGCGTACTGGCTATCGTCCGCTCTCTCATGGTCGTAAGCACCCGCGTGCCTATGATTGCAGGCACGTTGCATCCCGCACCTGCCACAAGCGGGATAATTGCACGCCCGTGGAGTCCGAACTTGTGCATAAGCCTGTCTGTCAGGAAAGCCACAGAGTTCAGATATCCGCTGTCCTCAAGGAAGGCAAGCATAAAATAAAAAGTTAGCACATAAGGTATCCCGACAGCCAGAGCTGCAAGGACTCCATCATCAAAGCCCCATTTAAGTATCCTGCCAATCAATCCTTCGCCGAATATATTGAAAATAACCCAATCGATCAACGGGGTCACGCTACTTGTCCAGAGGGTGCTGAATAATGTAGAGAGCAGGTTTCCTCCATAAAAAAGGAACGCAAAGATGACTGCCAGGACACCGACCAGCAGGGGAATACCTGTGAGCGGCGACGTTGTATATGCCCATATTTTATCTGATGCTGCGGGTGTGACATCGCCCTGTACCTGCGAGGCTATGGTACCTGCAAGACCGTGTCTCTCCCGGGCTATCCGCATCGGCGTCTTTTCCCCGTGTTTTTTCTTGATATCCATGCTTATTTTTTTTACTTCCCCAATCAGGAAGCTGCCCTGTGGATGTTTCTCCACAATCTCGATGAACTCTGTATCCTCTTCAAGAAGCAGCAGTGCAAGAGCCCTCGGAGATGTCCCGAAATCATATTTTGAAAGCAGGTCTTCAAGCTTCCTGATATTGGCTTCGATATCAGTCCCGTAGCGGACATGATAATTTATTTCATACTTATTTCCTGCAACCTCTATGGCTTTCTGTATGAGTTCATCAAGACCCTGTCCTGTTGTAGCAATGGTCGGAACAACAGGTATGCTCAGGAGATATGAAAGTTTATCTGAATTGATACTTATATTCCTCTTCTCTGCCTCATCTATCAGGTTAAGAGCTGCTACTATGGGAATACCCATATCGATGAACTGGAGCGTCATGTAGAGGTTTCTTGCAAGGTTTGTGGCGTCAAGGATCATTATTGCAGCGTCAGGACAGGTATCAAGTACGGCCCTGCGGGCTACCCACTGGTCCTCGGATACAGCGCCGAGAGCATAACTTCCGGGAAGGTCGATAATACCGATCCTGCGACCTTTGAAATCAGTGGTCGCCATATTCAATTCCACCGTCTTGCCGGGATAGTTGGCAGTAACCACTCCCATTCCTGTAAGGCGGTTGAATATACTTGATTTTCCCACGTTGGGATTGCCTGCAAGCACAAAGGTAAAGTCTGTTTTGCCTTTTATATCCTTTAATGCCCCGTGGCATGAAAGCGTCATTTCACCTTTATCTTAGAGGCTACTTCCCTTCCAAGTGCATATCTTGAGCCTGAAACGCAAACGATAAGCGGTCCCCCGAATGGTGCCACTTCCTCCACTTTTACGCACACCTCAGGGATAAGTCCTAAGGACGCAAGATACTGGAGCATTTTGGGGTCTTCTTCAAAAACACTTACTATGATCCCTTTGTCTCGTGCTTTTAATTCAGAAAGGGGTCTCAATTTTTCTTTTACAATGACACCGTTCTCGTCAGGGATGGGGAAGCCGTGGGGGCATGTTTTCGGGTTTCCCAGGCTTTCTTCGATATGTTTTTCCATTTCCGGGCTTATCGCATGTTCCAGCCTGCATGCTTCATCATGCACCTCATCCCATCTGAATCCAAGGATATCGGTAAGCAACCGCTCTGACAGGCGGTGCCTTCGGATGACTTTTTTGGCTATCCTGTTTCCCTCCTGCGTGAGGCAGATGCCTTTTTCAGTATGGTTGACCAGTTTCTTTTGCGCAAGTTTTTTTGTCATTTCAGAGACCGACGGTGCCGAGAGTTTCAGGTGTTCAGCAAGACGGGATGTACTTACAGGATGCTCATCCTGCTGGAGTTTGTAAATGGATTCAAGATACTCTTCAATCCTGGGAGTATCTGCTTTCATGAGCTTTCACCCCGGAAGGCATTTTGTAGGTGCGGTAAACTAAAAATCCTGTTACAAACCAGTAGCCGATGTATGCAAGCACTTCTGTCAGCGATGGGTTGCCGTTGTAGCCAATGAGGGATTTGAGGCTTCCACCGATAAGGCCGTTTTCATGAAACAGGGGATAGGAGCCGTCGGGATTAACCGGCGGGTTTATGTCCCACACATGCTCTATTACAGGCGGTATAATCCCGGCTTCATTGAATTCATGGACTGCCGTGGCCGTAAGACCTGCTGAAAACAGGATCAATAATATACTCGTGTATTTGAAGAATCTGCTTATATCAAGCCTGTATATCCCTTTGAACATGATATATGACAGGAGAGCCACTGACAGTACTCCACCTGCAAAACCGATGAGCGTATCGAAAGGGGATTTTACTGCGAGCGTCCCGAGGAACAAAACGGTTTCAACGCCCTCCCTGAAGACCGCTACGAACGAGAGGGCGACAATTCCGAACATCTGGCCTTTTGATATTGAAACATCTATCTTCTCCTGGAGATCTCCTTTTATTTTTTTTGAGTTCCCTGCCATCCAGAAAATCATATACGTCAATACTGCTGCAGCAGTAAGGGCCGCAATACCCTCGAATAGTTGCTCTGCCGTGCCTTCAAGCTCGCCGTAGACGAGTTTAAATAAAAGGGCAACTCCTGCGCTTGCTACTATCGCACTGATTACTCCCAGGTAAAGATAGCGGTTGAGATCTTTTCTTCCCAGCTTTACGATATAAGCTGCTATTATCCCGATTATCAGGGCAGCTTCAAGAGCCTCCCTGAAAGTGATTAAAAAGCTTGCTAACATTTTCTCTCCGTTTTATTAGGCACACCTAACTCTATATTTTTGCAAGCCTATATAGTTTTCGGATTGCCTAATTGAGAAGTTAGGCATATAAAACCTATTAAAAACTCAATACAAAATAATAAGTTTTGCAGATGAGGCAAAAAAAACACTGCAGTATTATCAAGCGGCAGAGTAAAGGAATGGCTTCAGCCAATCCTTCCTCACCAAAATCCTAATATTTCAATTTATCTTCGCTTGTTTTAATTTCATCCAGTACTTTGCCTATCAGCTTCCTGGCGTTCTCAAGATGCGAAGTTCCACTGCCTGCAAGCTTCGCAAAGTTGTTCTGGATGACAATCTCATTTTCCTGAAGCAAATGAATATAGTAGATAAGTATACTCCAGTAAACAGTGATACCCAAAAATACAGCAACTCCGATGATTACAAGCTGATTATATACCAGATAAGTCGTTTTACCCATCGGATACAAAGCTGAAATCGCATTCCAGAAGTTGAGGATTACCACCAGACCAAGGATTAACGGTATAATCCAGATTACAAAAAGCATTTTCTTACTTAGTCTCATTCGTACACCCATATAATATATGCAAGATCAATATAAATATTTGTCGGAAGGTTTACAAACATTAATGTAGCACGAGTCCAATAGATTTCATAGAGTACAAACAGGCTGCATTAGCGACTCTATCAGGAGAGTGATATAACATGACAGTAAAACCGGGTGATAAAGCAAGGGAATTTATTCTGAGCGACCAGAACGAAATGCATATACAACTATCAGCTTTCAGGGGTAAAAAAGTACTCCTTTCATTCCATCCGCTTGCATGGACAAAGGTCTGTGCTGACCAGATGAAATTACTTGAAAAAAATCGCGGGAGATTCGAGAAACTCAATACTGTGGCACTTGGGATAAGCGTGGATGCCGTGCCCTCGAAAAAAGCATGGGCAAAAGAGCTCGGCATAAAAAATACGAAGCTTCTTTCGGATTTCTGGCCGCACGGTGAAGCCGCGATATTATACGGGATTTTCAGGCAGGAGGATGGGATTTCGGAAAGAGCCAATATAATTGTGGATGAGAAGGGGAAGATTGTGTTCGTGAAAATTTATCCGATGGCAGAACTGCCTGATATCGAGGAGATCATGAAGGTATTGGAAGAGGGAAAATAACGTAACAGGAACGATATCATTATATGGACAAAATAGCCAGCAGGGTAAACCAGTTTTATGAGCAGTACCCTTATCCTTCACTTCCAATCCGCACAGAGCGCGACCTTATTAAGAAACTCCATGCTAACGTGATGTCAAGGATACTTGCGACCGCGGAATTGGAACAAGGCTCGCTTTCTGGAAAAGATATCCTTGATGCAGGCTGCGGTACAGGCGAGAAAGCATGTTATTTCTCATATTACGGTGCGAATGTCACAGCATTTGACCTGTGCAGGGCGTCTCTTGGGAAAGCACAGGAGCTTGCAGGAAAGTTTAACCTGCGGGTAGATTTCAGTCGTTGCGATATCGCTGAATTCAGGCCTGGAAAAAAATTCGATCATGTATTTTGTCTTGGCGCACTCCATCACACAAAATATCCCTATACCAATTTCAAGGCGCTTTCCGGCCTCTGCAAGCCCGGAGGAACGATAACGATAGGACTTTACAACCGCTACGGGAGGCTTACCCACAGGGCAACAAGGATGTGGATAGGTCTTCGCGCAGGCAATGATTTTGGAAAAAGAATGGCATATGTCGAAAGGTCAGTATATGGGAGGAGGATGAGAAGCACGCATGAGATTGCCTATGTTGCTGACAAATATGTTCATCCCCACGAGAGTTACCATACTGTGGGCGAGGTGCTCGATTGGTTCGACAGGGACGGGTTTACTTTCATGGGGTCGCATCCTCACATCGGGAAAGGAAAAATCGGGGCGTTTATGGCACAATTGAAATGGCTGGCCAGGGGAAATGGGTTTTTTATAATTTCCGGAATGAAAGATTAAAACCTGCGGATTTCAAAATACATATGAACATGAGACTGCATAGCTATAGCCGGGTATGAAGTGAAAAAATAATAAAACCGTATTTTAAAATTTTTTTTATGCGCAAGATGAGTGGCATTTGCAACTGCCTCTTGCAGCCTTCTTGATTTTAACAACCTTCATGTTTACCTCCCTGAAATTGGATTGTTATTAGTAATTTAAGTAGCTTTTGGTGAAAGGGGCTTATTCATGCCATGCTCTAAGGGGGCATTCATAAATAACTTGACTATCTATAGAAGAGCACTTTGTGGTTTTATTGTGTAATTCCACTCGCCGTGAAATTCATTTCGCATAATAT
>VEPN01000043.1 GCA_012026835.1 Candidatus Methanoperedens sp.
CTCCACCCCCGCCGCCACCTCCGCCTCCTGACGGACCGCTATATACGGCGGTAGGTGCACCTACAGTATTTGTAGTGGTCGGCGTACCGGTGGCTGTAATGGTCAGTGTAACAGTATAGGTTGAGGTAGGAGTACTTTCAACGCTAACTGCGGGCACTGACTGGAATATTAATATTCCCAGCAAAACAAACAGTATCATTTTTTTCAGGTCATATAGAAACATATTATCATCACAGCAAGTAAGTTTTGCACCTTAATATTACTTCTTATTTTTTCTGACCCAAAAAAATTAAAGAAGGAGATATTTGAGTATCTCCTTCGGCTTATCTCTTTCTCCCCATCAAGTACAAAATGCCAATCGCAATAACTGCCAGGATCATCTCAAATCCCGGCGATCTCGTAGGTGTTGGATCCGTGGTTCTTGCAGGCGTTGAAGACGGGGTGGCCTTTGAGGGTGTTTCGCCTGCCACAGGCTTTGAAGCGGCCTCCGGTACTGTTATTGCAAAACTTGAGAAGGTATCGGTCTTAGCTTCAAAGTATGTATAGTCGCCGTCTTTTCCACTTCCTGAGGTTTCGAGCTTGACCCACTGGATTCCATCCCATTTGACCATCTTTACATCGTTTCCCGCAAATTTGTTGTTTTCAAGCCATGAGTTCTCGACCTTGAACTTTATTACAGCCCCTGTTATCTTTTTTGTCCCGGCCAACACATTCAGGTTCTTATATACGGTTCCGGGTGGATTTTGTGTTACAAGTTTCGATGTGCCTTTCAGGGCTTCGACCCTGAGGGCTATGTAATTCTCATTCTCCCTGCCTGTAACTGCGATTTCATATACTCCGTGCTCGGGCACTTTGAATGCGTATATTACTGGTGCGCCGGCTATCAGGGACTTCTCGTAGCTTTCAGCCTTTGCTATGTTATCGTAAGGTTCGGATGTTACAAGCCCTCCGCCGCCGCTGCCACCGCCACCGCTGCTGCTTGAAGTTGTTGTAGTTGTTGTGGCCGGGACTCCGATAAGTGCAAAGGTGCTGAAGTGGCTTGCGTTTGCTATGATATAATCGGCGGTTGTATTGCGCTCATATATCGCCAGGGATTCCCATGCGCCTGTCGTGGTGTTATAGAACTTTACCGCCAGCTCCGATTCTGCCATCCCTGCTGCTGTAAGTTGTGAATGCGTATAGTTAAAGCGTATTTGTATATCCGGGCTGAAGAGGGCGCCGTCCGGGCCGAGGCTAAGGTTCTGGCCAATAAATTTATTGCTGCTGCTTAAGTTTACCGCAAATGTGGAATTTACAAGGGCCAGTGAATCCAGGGAGATCGACCCCAGTGCAGCGCCATTGACAGAAGCGTTAGTGCCGTTTGGTATTGTGACAGTGACATTTCCGCTGGGCGCTGCTATATTCAGTGTGGTGTTGACGATAAATGTTAAATTAATAAAGCTTACAATTGTTGTATCAACTATGGTTCTGTTAACAGTCGTTGTGGTATTGATGTATCCAACCCTGGCCGTATCATTGTCAGAGCGGGCTGTGATATTGACATTGAAAGTTCCGGACAGGTTACTGGTCACGTTAAGACTGAATATCCTGGTCTGTCCAGCACTGAGGGATACTGGCGAGGTTATGTTAAGAGCGGCGGTTGGCGCCCTATTCGGGTTATCGACAGTAATGGTATATGAATCAGAAGCTGTTCCGTTATTGGTCAGGTTAAGGATATAGGTGGCATTGGGTAGCGGGGTCGTATTTCCCACGTTGCCTGTTAATCCTGAACTGCTTGTCAGGCTCACACCATATGATATCACAGTTACTGTTATTGTTTCATTTCCTCCAACACCGTAACTATCACTGGAATTGAAGTACCAGGTATAAGTTCCTGCTTCACCGGCACCGGGCGTCCATGAATATTCTCCCGTTGCTGGAATCAGCGTACCTTTAGAAGCGTTCGTTCCGTACGTTATCGTATCAGAATCCGCATCTGTCGCTGATACTGTAAAGGAGAGCACGTTACTCACTGTTACATTTTTATTCCCTATTGCGGATTGGCTGGGTGCATTGTTCGCAACCCTTGTATTCTGCGACACAGGGGTTGAATTCAGGCTTCCACTGCCCGAACTGTTGTATGCCAGTACTGTTATATTGCTCCACCCATGCGCCCCGACCGTATTGTTGTAATATGTGCTGGCAGTTCCGTTTGTCCATGACCCGTTCACGCTGACATTATAGCTGTTCGTTACATTTCCAGTTCCTGCCTGCCATGTATGGTTTACCCAGAAATTCCCTGATGTATTGGCAAGACCATTTGGGGCAGGCGGGGAGTAGGTTGCTGCATAAACGGTTGTTGTTGTATTGATATAACCGAACTTGCTTGCATTGTTGTTCGAGCGCGCAGTGACATTGACACGGAACGTTCCTGCGGTGGTATTGGTCACGTTCAGGAGAAGTGTCTGGACAGCACTCGATGCCAGAGTGATATTTCCACTGGGATTTAGGGCAACTGTGGCCGCACCGGGATTATCGATTGTCAGGTTATAGATATCAGTCTCACTTCCGTTGTTCTGGAGAGTAAGAGTGTAGGTAGCGTTGGTTGATGTCGTGGTTGTCCTTGCATTTGAATCAACTGTCAGGTTGGCACCGTACATAGTTGCGGTATAATTCAACGAGACAATCAAATTGTTGCTTGTTGTAACATTGACAGTATAATTCCCTGTTGTTGAAGGCACAGTTATACCATTGATAGCTATGTACTGGTTCGTACTGATATTTGCTACAGCAGCAGATGTTGATGTCACATTTACGAATAACGGAGCTGCTGTCTTATTCCAGTCAGCCGGGTCAACTGAACCATTAATAGTAACATTCACGACTGCACTGCCTGCATTAAAACCTGCGGGGAATGTGATGTTGTACCAGCTTGTGGTGTTCGATGTATCACTCAACGTGAAATTCAATACTGCGCTGCTCCCAGCCGTACCTGAGCTGTTGGTCATGTTCGCTGTGAAATTGCCGCTTGTCCCTGTAATTGTGGGGCCAACGCCAGAGAAGTGGGGGATTGTTACCCATATCATCCTGCCGGTTGTGTTCACATAACACGTGGCAGTTTGATCACTGGTGCTGCATGGCATTCCTGAAGGGGCAAACCATGTAGCGTTAAAAGCGCCGTAGTCAGACGGCAATTGTGTTATATTGTTCTCACTTATATTCCATACAGCATTCCAGTTTTCATCAAAAAGCTTCCCAAGCTTGACCGAAACATTGGTTGGATTTATGCCTGTGCCCAGCGGCATACCGATAAGTACCTCATCGTATATCTCAGGCCCCATACTTCCGAACCTCCAGGCCTTCTCCAGTGATGAGCCGTTCTGTGACTCGTTCCCGCTGCTGTCAAACAATGCATCAGGCGGGCCTGAAGCCAGCATATCTACGTTTTTGTAGTGGACTGTGATGCCATTGCTTGGAAGCGTCATTCTCATACTGATCTTCCCTCCCCCTACCACAACCTTTAGCGGACTGAACTGGCTCATGTTCATCTGCTGCCCTGAGGGGAATAGTGAGCATGAGGGCAGGGGGTTGGGGACATCGCATGCCGGGATGCTTTTTAGCATGTCCATTACTATGTAGCTCGTGAAGTTGGTTTCGTTTTTCAAGTCTCCGGGATTGAATGAAGAGAGGTTGATCCTGACAGGCGAAGTTGCAAGCTGGGCAGCGGTTTTTGAAGTTTTTAACGGGGCTGAACCCTGTGTGTATATGTTGATCTTATTTATGCTCGCATTGATAGCAGGAATTTTGAACTGGCCGCTGCTTGTCGCACTAACATCCGCCATCCAGTTGAAGGCAGAGCCATTATAGGCCGAGTAATTGACCTCTACCTCGACGTGTGCATTGTTTATGTTTGCACCGGTTGAATTCTTCAGCACGAAAGCGAGTTTTTTTGTAGTGATACTAACTGTAGAAGGCCCTCCGCCTCCCCCACCTGCATTAGTTATATTGATATTGGTCTCAGACCCCAGAAGCGGCTGGAGGGTAAAGTTAAAGTTGGTCACAGGCTCTTCCGAGTAACCCAGAGACACATTCCTGAAAATGCCGTAATATTCACCTGAAATATTTGCAGTAGCAAATAAAAGTATATTTGCCGTCATGGCTGCACCCGGCAGGGTTATGTTGTAATATCCTGTAGTTGCATTATAAACATCGCCTTCGCACGGCGACGGGCCATACTGGCACCACTGGCTCATATTATAAGGAAGAGGATAGTCCTGAAATATCATATTTCCCGGTTCCATGAGGTAGGCTATTACTGTTAGATTGCCGAAATTGGCTGAACCGTTGGATAAATTAGCATAACCTGATACCTTTCTCAAGGTGTTTGAGGTATTGAATGAGACGTTGGCGACATAATTAGAGGAACTGTTTAACAGGGAACTTCTCAGGTCAAAGCTTACAGGAAAACTCCTGTTTGGATATATCATAATAGAATAATTCCTGTCTGCGGGAAGGTATATTGTGGCGTTTGAAACTTCAGTTGCAAAATTTTCAACTATCGGATATCCCAGCTTTGTGTCTTTTACCATATAACTGAAGTTCTGGGAATATGACCCGTTCGTTGCCGTCAGGTTTACGGTGCCGCCCTGCTTGAGGAAAAAATCAACTGGTTGCCCCATTGCAAGTTGTGCTGTCTCGAAATAAGGAAACATCGGTAACGACTGGCCAATATAATCGAGGTTTCCTGTGGTCGCATTAAAGTGCCTTAATATTATTTTAAAATTCGATGACTCATTATCTGGTATGCCTGAAACATTGAAGTATCCTGCCTCATTGCTTGTATTCGTATAAGATCCAAGCAATGCCGGGCCCATCTGCCCGAAAGAATACTCCTCTACAATAGCTATAGTATTGTTTAAAGGACTTTTTGTAATATTGTATGTGTTTCCTTCCAGATTAAACGCGCTCGCAATTCCTGATGCTGCTGCAAAAAGCAGTAGCCCGACAAGCAAAAAACCAAAAATTTTGTCCAGACAGTTTTTTCTCATATTGTTTTTCTCCTCAAACCTGATTCCACCACAACCTCGAAGGTGAATTTTATGATGTCATATAAATGATATTAATGTATATAAACATTATTATCATTATTACCATGTATTGAATTGATCGTTTTGAAAAACCACACTAATTTATTCCCTAATTATCAAAATCTCAATCATCGGTGGTGGGGAAAAAATTTAAGTTATAAAAGACATAATGGTGATGATTACTATCATGTTAATCCAAGGTTGTGAAAAATGGATAAAAAGGAGTATAAAAATAAAATCCTCGTTGTGGACGACACGCCACTTAATGTAAAAATAATTGAGGATTACCTGAAAAAAGATTACTATATAATACGGGCTTACAATGGGAAAGAAGCGCTTGAAAAGATAACTTCTGAGAAACCGGATATTGTGCTGCTTGATATTGTGATGCCTGGAATGAGCGGTTATGAAGTTTGCGAAAAAATCAAGCAGGCTGATACCACTCGTTTCACACCTGTTGTAATGGTAACAAGCCTTTCAGAACTTGAAGACAAGGTAAGAGCCCTGGAGGCGGGTGCTGACGATTTTCTCACAAAGCCGGTGAACAGCCTGGAACTTGCTACCCGCGTGAGATCACTTCTCAAGGCAAAACAGTTTCACGACCAGCTTATAAAAAGCAAAGAGAAGATAGAGGCCCATAATGAATTCAAAACCATTATGGCCAATATCCTGCCCATCCTCCTGCAAAATGTGCCCCCTGATAAAAAGATAGAGATTATCCGCCAGATGAGCCAGCAGGTGGAAGCTATCATATGGACTAAATACATCAGGGATTCGCCGACCGAGATTTCACAGCTGGCCGATATATCATGCAATGTCATGAACAGGCTCGGCGGTGATTTCAACGTAGAAAAGGTAAGTGAGAACAGCTATACTATATTAAACAAGAGATGCCCCTGGGGAGAATATGGCAGCCTGAACCCTGTTTTATGCATGCTTACACGGTCTATTTTTTCAAGGATAGGTGTCCACGTATTCAAAGATATAAATGTTGATATTGACAAAACAATAGCTGGCGGGGATGGCTCTTGCTTTGTGGAGGTATTTCTCGGGCATGAGTCTCAAAAAAAGCAATGAAAACATGAGACCCACGATTAATTTTAAATTTATATATTCTACATAAACTATATATCGAATGGAATGGTTATACTTAGTGGTCGAAGGATTATGGAACGAATCCCTATAGGTATAAAGGATTTTGAATCAATGATCGAAGGCGGTTATCCTAAAAACCGCACGATGTTAGTAATAGGTGCCACAGGTTCGGGTAAAACCATTCTTGGTCTCCACTTCATAAACCAGGCATGTATGGATGGCAAAAAATGTATGATTATTGCAACTGAAGAAATCCCCGAAGATATCATGGCCCAATCCAGGTCCCTTGGAATGCATCTTGACAATTTTCTGGAAAAGGGAAACCTGATAATAGAAAGGGTATATGAGGAGCGCGCAGGGAACGTGAAGAACGTTCTTGGTTTTGGGATTGAAAAAATCGATGACCTGGAATCCAACATTCTCGGATTGCTTGATAGGATCCCGCAAGGCACTGAGATAGTCCTTATAGACAATGTGGGAGTATTAACTCTTAACATGTCTGTCAATGAGTTCAGGTCGCAATTTGACCTTTTGATCTACGGCCTGAATAAAAGGAACATCACGTCCATGGTTATAATGGATATTTCTGCCAATGAGCGAACCGGGGACACGGCGGCATATTCAGTATCCGGGGTCATCAGGATGTCAATCAAAGAGAACCCATTTACTGGTGCACGGGAACGGTTGCTGGATATCATGAAAATCAGGAACACAAAAATCCCGCTTGAGCCAATCAGGTTCGATATTACTTCCAGCGGAATAGTTTTTCTTAAAAAATAGACAGAATCCACCTGTCGTAATTCTTATATAGAACCTCAAACATTGTTTTGCGAAAATTGAATCCTATCAGTTATATAATTCTTTACATTTTATATAATTTATAGGGAATAGAAACGCTTATAAAAGGAGGATAATCATGGCAGCACAACTTGGCGGACAGCCAATCATAATTTTGAGAGAAGGCACGGAGAGAACACGCGGGAAAGAAGCCCGTACCAATAATATCATGGCAGCAAAAGCGGTCGCTGCTGCTGTCAGGACAACGCTTGGACCAAAAGGCATGGATAAGATGCTGGTTGGAGGAGGCGGTGACATCACAATCACAAACGATGGTGTCACAATACTCAGGGAAATGGACATTGAACACCCGGCTGCAAAAATGCTCGTCGAGGTGGCAAAGACCCAGGATGATGAAGTCGGGGACGGTACGACCACAGCCGCTGTGCTTGCCGGGGAATTACTTGAACGCGCAGAAGAACTGCTGGAGCAGGATGTACATGCTACGATAATCGGAAGCGGGTACAGGATGGCTGCCGAAAAAGCCATCGAACTCCTGAAAGACATAACCCATGAGATCAGCGAGAATGATGAAGAAGCGCTTCTCAATATAGCAAGGACGGCCATGACAGGCAAAGGCGCTGAAGGCTCAAAGGAAAAACTTGCTTCAATTACGGTTTCAGCGATAAGGTCCATAGTGGATGAAGAGGATAATAATAAAGTCGTTGATATCGACAATATTAAGATCGAGAAAAAAGTCGGACATAGCGTGGATGATTGCGAATTAATAAGAGGGATTGTCATTGATAAGAATAAAGCGCATCATAATATGCCCAACAGAGTAAAGGATGCCAGGATCGCGCTAATCACAAGGCCTATCGAGTTCAGCAAGCAGGAACTTGAAGCCGAGATCAAGATTTCAACCCCAGGTGAACTTGCACAATACCTCAATAAAGAAGAGCAGATAGTGCGGGGCATAGTAGATGGGATTGTAGCAAGCGGGGCGAACGTAGTTCTTTGCTCTCTCGGTATCGATGATATTGCCCAGCATTTCCTGGCAAAGGAAAATATCCTTGCGGTTGAACGTGTGGAGAAAAAAGATATTGACAAACTTGCAAGGGCCACAGGGGCAAATCTCATCACGAGCGTAGATGATTTCAGCGCATCAGACATTGGGTCTGCCGGGCTTGTGGAGCTGCGCGGGCACGGAGAGGATAAGATGCTTTACATCACAGAGTGCAGCAATCCCAGGGCAGTATCGATATTGATCAGAGGCGGGACAGAGCATGTTGTTGACAGCACCGAGCGCGCTCTTGAAGATGCCTTAAGGGCGGTCGGCACAGCGATAGAAGATGGAAAACTGGTGGCAGGAGCCGGCTCGCCTGAAACCGAGATTGCACTGCGGCTAAAAGAATACGCTTCCACATTAAGAGGAAGAGAACAGCTTGCAGTGACCAAGTTTGCAGAGGCGCTTGAGGTCATACCAAGGACGCTTGCGGAGAATGCAGGTCTTGACCCGATCGATATGATAGCAGGACTGCGCAGCCAGCATGAAAGCGGGAATAAGGATGGCGGGCTGAACGTATTTACCGGGCAGGTCGAGAATATGTGGGAAAAAGGTGTTATCGAACCCCTGAGAGTAAAGACGCAGGCCATAAGCTCGGCTACCGAGGCCGCGATAATGATTCTGAGAATAGATGATGTGCTTGCTGCCACAGGCGGCGCCTCTGAAGCATGCGGAGGCGCTCCATGCGGCGGTATGGGCGGAATGGGAGGCATGCCACCCGGCATGATGATGTAGGAATACTTTCACCCTGCTTGCCATTTGTATTAATACCGCAAAGACATTCATTGAATCGGATTGAAGCGCCGTGTACAGGCTTCAATCCACATCCCCTCTTTTTAAAGATTGATAGGCCCTAAATAAGTATTAATCAGTTGAGATATGATTAACTCTTATGGGAGTTATTCGGCTTGGCTGTTCAGGATGGGACTACAGGGACTGGGCAGATGTATTCTATAAGGATAAAGATGAATCAAAGCTCAGGGCATATTCAAGGATTTTCAATACTGCCGAGATCAATTCAACATTCTATAGTTTTCCCCAGCCTGGCATTGTGTTCGGGTGGGCAAGATATACACCACAGGATTTTAAGTTTTCAGTTAAGCTTAACCGCCTGATAACACATGAGAAAATGCTTGAAATTTCAAAAGGGGTAGGCGATGACCTGAAAAGATTCTGCGAACTCATGAAACCGCTTCAGGAAGCTGGAAAGCTTGTTTGCATTCTGGTCCAGCTCCCGCCCAAGATGAAATTCAGGAAGGACAGGGTAAAAGAATTCCTGGAAATACTGCCCCCAGATTTGCATTTTGCACTTGAATACAGGAACGAGACCTGGCTAACCGATGAAGCACACAACCTGCTGGCAGATCATAATGTTGCAACCGTAGCTGTGGATGAACCACTGCTTCCACCTGAAATCAGGCGGACCTCGGATATTGTCTATGTGCGCTGGCACGGGAGAGGCGAAAAAATGTGGTATAACTACCATTATTCAAAAGATGAGCTTGCGGCATGGATACCGAAACTGAAAGAAATGTCACAGAGTGCAGATATCTACGGCTACTTCAACAATCACTACCACGGCTATGCACCTGAGAATTGCATAGATGTACTGGAGATGCTGGGGATGGCAACGCCTGAACAGATAGAGATGAGGCAGCGTATATCCGGTTACTGGAAGGGTAAGGTAACGGCAAAGGTTGTTCCAAGGATGCTCAGTGATTTTTTTGAGCAGGAAAAAGAAGATGTAACCACCTTACTCTCAGGATATATCGATGCTTCAAGGTTAGAGAAGGCAAGGGAAATAAAGGACATTGAAATATTCGAACTGGATATGGATAAGATAGTAGCTGATGTACGGGGTTATTCAATATACATTGACCTGGTAAAAAGATTCATACTTCACGACTGCGGTGACTGGAGAAGAACTGCACGAGAGAAGCGGTTCTGCAAGCATATCGGTGCGCTTATGCTTGCACTGCCTGAGGGTGCAGCAAGAAGTGTACTTGAGGGCATCAACAGGCAGCAATGGGAGTTCAGCCAATATACCGGCAGAGAGGATGTACAATAAATAGCGGATTTTTTCGCATTATCAGCGAAAGGGTTATACTTACTACATGTAATAATCCATAATCATGCTTACAAAACAAGAAGGTGAGGTGGCAGTACGCCTTGCAAGAAAGGCCATCGAAGAGTGCCTAAGGAATGGAAAAAAGATAGATTCCGATGCGCTGCCCAAAGTATTTCGTGAAAAGCGCGGCGTTTTTGTTACATTGAATAAAAAAAAGAACCGTAAGGAGCTCCGGGGCTGCATCGGACGGCCTTATCCCATGGCGCCCCTGGGGGAGGCGATAATTGTATCTGCAATAAATGCTGCAAGGGATGATCCCAGATTTCAGGCCGTAAAACCTGAAGAGATAGATGATCTGGTTATCGAGGTTACGATACTCACTGTTCCGAAGCTCATTAAAGCAAAACCCAAAGATATGCCTGATAAGATAGTGATCGGAAGGGACGGGCTGATAGTCGCGACAGACCTGTGCCAGGGCCTGCTGCTTCCCCAGGTGGCTGTGGAACATGGTTTTGACTGCACTGAATTCCTGTGCCAGACATGCATGAAAGCCGGGCTCATGCCTGATGCATGGCTTAACGGCGCAAAGGTATATTCATACCAGGGGCAGATATTTGAGGAAATTGAACCCGGCGGGGAAGTCAGGGAAAAAATATTATCCCATGAATGTTGATTGGTTTATTTAAATCAAAAAAGAATGTTAAATTTGTTGAATTACTCAAACCACATCCAAAATTTTATTGTCATAGACTGCACATGAAATTACATGTTTGCAGGATTGATGCATGTCAATTATATGGACAGTGCCAGATATGACCTATCCGGAATCAAAGAAACCAATCCCCACGGATAGAGGTATTGAGAATAAAGCTCCTGAGCATCGTAAGAACGCTTTGAAGAACGAGTATCAGAAGACTTTGAGGAGTCCTATCATTCCAGCTAAAGAAATCAAAATTTAAGATACAAAAGCTCAAAAAATTGGTTGATGCAGATATACAAGACCTATGAAGAAATGCCCACAAGTGTTCTAAAAGAAGAGGATAACAGCCTGTTTTCGCTATGCCTGGAGTTTATAAAAACTCATCTAAGCTTCACCAGTACTTCGTAATCACTATCGAGAGCACGGTCAATCAATTTTGATACAGCCTTTCGCTCAGAATCCTTTGGCTTTATTAGAATGTGGCGATTTGGCTGTTTAGTTTGCTGCATAGGTACTACTACAACATCATTGTTTAAAATCTTTACTCAAGTCCTGGAATTTTAACAATTCGTTATCAGTATGCATCGTATGCCATTTGAAAGGAAGGTAGGAACATACAGGCTGCATGGAGAACGTTGTTTATACGCAATCTTGGAAGGATTTTTCTACAACATTTACGTAAAAAATTTGTTATGACACAGCAGCTAAGGTTCTTGATTAATAATAATTTCAAATTGTCAGAACAAAATCGAAAAACTTATCTCACAAATAATCTTTTCAGTAATTGGAATTGAAATGAGGAAACCAAAAAAAGTAGTAATTTCGTTGGATAGGATAGGATATTACGAAATTTGGTGGTGGTTTTCCTCTAATGATAACACGTATTTGAACATATAAACCAATTTTCCAAGATTATGCCCAAATCATACCCAAGAGTAAAGTCAATGATATAACCTTTTTTGGCATAATCGAATTGCATAGGCAGAAGTCGTTGGATGGAATTTTTTTATTTTTAAGAAGTTAGCTCACAATTTTGCTATTTTTCTTGATATTATGCTTCATCGATTCTGCGATGTCCAAATCCACCATATTCCCTTTATAAGACGCAAGGAATGTATCTTTGTTCAATGCAAGGATATCACATTCACACAGTCTTTGAAACCGATTACACGTCCTTTCGCATACTGTATTTACTACATTACCAGTATATTTTGATGTAAAATGGAAATCTTCTGACAAAATGAGGTCTATGTGATTATTAAGGCTGGATGTCAGAATACTACAATCATTGCGCACATCTTTGGCACTAACTCCGTGTTCCAAGTTCATGGAGATAGTGCACTCTTTCGTAATGCTCTCCTCTAAATAATTGCGAGTGCCCTCAATATTTCCTGCTTTTGCCTTTTTATATCGGGATATAGCCTTTTTGTATTGCTCGACGGAAATCTGACCGAAGTAATACAGATTATCAAGCTCGGTTTGGATTGTGAAAGAAATGTAACATGATATTCTATCCCTTCGCAATATCTTGATAATCTCATCGATATCAGGCGAATTTTTCAATAGAAACGATGTATCGAATATTACTTTTGTGACGTTCTTGAATGGCATGATGAATAATTGGAATTGAATGTTATATTAAAATGCCGTTGAAGATATGATGTTAAAGTTGAAGAGCCTGGAAGAGCTATTCTGTGATGAAATCTTACTGATGCCCCTGCCTTTCAGCACCAATCGCTAAGGCCTGTTCAACCCACACCATATCTTTCATTATAAGAACTATTATTTCATACAACAGAAAAGCTTGGGAATCATGGCTGATTGAATCTGGCTATCCCATATCAAAGATATTGGCCTCACAGGGACATGACATGGGCACTTCAATGAAACATTAATATAACAACGATGTAACTACAGACGAAAGGGAAGCCATGAAAAAAGAAACGGCTGGATGGATGTAGATAGATATAAATCCCATGTAGAGAGAATCTACATTATTAAATAATATGGGAAACTTAATAAATTGGTCAAAAATTAATATAAACCAATTTATTAATGAATGTTAATCTACATATAAGAGACAAAAATGGGGTGTTATAAAATGTCGGAATTACGCATATCTGAGAATTCGTCAAGCGAGGATATTCTCCCGCTGGCAAAAATGATTCATGAACTGGTTTCCCTTCCGGTAACGATGCGCAGCAAGAATAAGAAAGGGGTCAGGCTTGAAAAAGGAAAAGTGGTTGATATGAACTATACTGGCCCGGTGCTTGAAGAGGTGCTGGCAGAGAACTGCGTTATACATACAATACCGGGCAGCGGGGAATACAAAGGTGTACCTGTAGTCGTTTCCCCTATCAGGGACAATAGTGGAAATCCAATACTGGCCGTTGGCATAGTAGATGTCGTAGGTACGATAGACCTTGCATCGGTGTTCGGTAATTACCCTGAGATAGTGCGGCAGGTGGAGGAGAGAAAGAAATCCAGCCCAAAGGGTTAAATCTGATGACATTATACTAAGCAGTCCACCAAGAGGTTAATTATGGCAAGATTTCCAGAAGCGGAAAAAGTACTTTTACACATGAAGATCTGCATGAACTGTAATGCGCGAAATTCATTACGCGCAACAAGATGCAGGAAATGCGGTTATACAGGCCTGAGGCCAAAATCAAGGGAAATAAAGGGCAAAGGAACGTAACCTGATGGACGATGGGTGATATAAGTCATGCACCCATACATTTCACTGGGCAGGCCGCTTACGTCGTTGATGATAGGGCTTGCCGTATTTACTTCAGCATTTATTGAAGCAGGCTGGGATGTAGGTAATTACTCCCTCCCGGTTTTTCTCGGCTTTTCCATCGCTTTCTTATTTGGTATTGCAGGCAATGCCATAAATGATTACCTCGATCGCGAGAATGATAAAATCAACCATCCTGAGAGGCCCTTACCATCAGGGAGATTAAAACCCAGGCAAGCCCTCTGGTTTTCGTTGTTCTTTTTTGCAGTTTCCCTGCTGCTTTCCCTTTACCTGAGTACCCTTGTAGGATACGGGGCGCTTCTTGTGGTAGTGACAGCGCTTATCTTCCAGGTAGCTTACGAAAAGAGATTCAAGCATAAAAAAATTATAGGAAATATCATAATCGGTTCACAGACAGCTCTTGCATTCATGTTTGGCGGCATTGTTGTGGGCAGGATCGAAATAACTGGCATAATCGCAATAGCGGTATTTTTATCCATTGTGGGCCGCGAGATAGTAAAAGATATCGAGGATGTCAAAGGTGATAAAGACAGGACGACCCTGCCGATGAAAATAGGCATCAGGAAAGCAGGCATTGTTGCGGCTGTTCTTATCATAATGGCGGTGCTTGTGAGTCCGCTGCCATATTATCCTCTTGGCAGGTTCGGATGGGAATATTTATTTGTGGTTATGATAGCAGATATATTGTTCATAGGTTCCATCCCTGTAATTTTTCAAAATGCAAAGCTTGCAAGGCAGAGGCTTAAATTTGCAATGCTGATATCTATATTCGCTTTTATAATAGGCAGTATTTTTGGAACATGATTTTTTTTAATCAGGCCGTATTACCGATCCTTGCTCCCTCATTCCGTGCGCGTGTAATAAACACCTGCCCTTTTGACCCCAGGAATTCTTCAGCGAGCTTCTTAAGATCCCCTCCATTTTCACCAAAAGCATATACTGTAGGGCCAAATGAACTCATACCTGCGCCGTATGCTCCCGCGTCCCTTAAAAATTTCATGAGTTTTCCAGAAACAGGCTGGAGTGCAACTTCCCTTTTCTTAAAACCGGTTTCCTGTATCGAATTAATACATTTCCCGAAGACCTCGATATCCCCTTCAGCAAGCGCGGGAAGGAGTTGCATGAGGATAATATGCGATAGCTCCTCCACTTCCCGCAGGGGCACCGGACATTCTTTCCTGAAAATGTTTACTTCATTCTTCATTGAAGCGCCTTTCTGCTGCGGGATAGCAACAACGATATCCCATTCAGGAAAATCTCTCCTGAATAAAACCGGAGGAGGGGGGAGCCTGCTGGCCGAGGAGGGGAGGAAATCTTTCTTCTCACTGAACTTGTGTCCCCCATCAAGGATAAAGCCCCCTGTTCCAAATGCTGCAACCCCGATGCCGCTTGTACCCCCTCTTCCTACTTTCAGCGCAAGTTCACCTGCCCCGAGTCCGAGGCCGTATAGCATGTTCACGGCCATGCCTGCGGCCAGTGACGCCTGGGTACCTGAACCAAGCCCTATATGTGAAGGGTAATCCTTTTCAATGGATATATATATCCCTCCACCTTGAGGCAGGAGCTTCATGGCACTATTCCTTATACGCTCTATATGCTCGCTATTACCTGTTATCTCAATATCATCCGATCTTTCGGCTTTTATGGTGATAGAAGGCTCATTAAGTGTAATACCGATACTGCCGTCCACCCTGCCACGTTCGGCGTTCATGTCGATTAGGGTTATATGCAGGCGGGAGGGAGTGGTTATTTTTAGCATGGCAGTTAAAAATCATAGGTAATATACTTAAGTTTAACTATCTGGTAATTTTCTCATTTTTTAGTCTGGCCAGATAAAAATACATTGATTTAATAAAATAAAATATTATAAATATTGACATTGCAAATAAAAGCCCTGTTACATCAGCCACCATATCCATTATGTTTGCCGACCTGCCAGGGACAAAACTCTGGTGAAATTCATCGGTCGCACCATATAATATTCCGATAAGAAGGGCCAGGGCCAAAGCCTTAATAACCGGCCTGCCTGTACTTCTCAGGGTCAGGAAAAGCAGGATACCGAAACCGAAATAAAGTAAAATATGAAGTACTTTATCCTGCTGTTTTAACAACGGGTAAAAAGGTGATAGAAGGAAGAGGTAATCGCTATGCTGCAATAAGCCGGTATAATAGCTGAGCTGGATAAGCCACCCTTTCGGCAGTGTCAGGTCTGAGATAGAGGACAGGTAGAATATCATTATTGCATAGAGAGCCGTAAGGATAAGGAATATTTTAAGCATCTTTTTCATGCGTTTTCCCCGATAATTAAACCCTTTAGTTGTTTTTGACCATATTAAAGCTTCTATCCGCAGGTATGATGTTTTCCTTACAGAATCGGATTCAAAGGGGCAAGAAAGCTCCCGGCTTCAGCCGTGGAGAGTGTCAATACTTAAAGATGGCTGAACCATTTAATTGTATATTTAAGACCATCTTTCAGGCTAAATACGGGTTTGAAACCGATTTTTTTTATTTCGGTTATATCGGCAATACTATATTTTATATCGCCTTTTCTTGGTTCTTTATATAATATTTTTGATCCTGAGTCCGTCAGTTCTATGATCAGTTCTGCAAGTGTGTTAATAGAGATGGTCCTTCCATTTGCTACGTTGAAAACGCCACCGTCACCTTTAGACATAGCCAGTTCATTTGAATGCACGACATCATCAATGAATATGAAATCACGTGTCTGTGTACCATCCCCGTAGATTGTGATTGTCTCGTTTTTTAGTGCTTTTTTAATAAAATTAGGTATCACGGCAGCATAGGGCGATGTCAGGTCCTGTCTTGGCCCATAAACATTAAAATAACGCAAAGAGGTTGTTTTTAGTCCATATTCCTCAAAAAATATTTTTGCGGCATATTCACAATTAAGTTTTGATATTGCATAGGGGGACTTTGGAGCAGGTATCATACTTTCTTTTTTGGGAAGTTCAGGCAAGTCACCGTATACTGCGGCAGAAGATGCAATTATGGTTTTTTTAACATTGGAGGAAAGAGCCACATCGAGGATATTCAATGTTCCAATCGTATTCACTTCTATTGTTTTAACCGGGTCTCTCATGCTCTCCATTACGGATACCAGCGCTGCCTCATGGAATATGTAGTTAATATCTATGAGTGATTTTTTTAGCATATCCTTATCCCTTACATCTCCTTTTACTAGTTCGAAGTTCCTGTTATGAAGAAAATGAGCTATGTTTGTTTTTTTGATGGCAGGATCATATGACGGATCGAAATTATCCAGACATACGACTTCGTGTTGATGTTTCAATAAATATTCAATTATATGAGAACCGATAAATCCGGCGCCCCCCGTTACCAGACATTTCATGATTGTAAAATTGGTTTAATATGACTTAAGTTTTAGTCTTAAAACTTTCTGATTTTTGGAAAAGAAGCTGCTATATTATAAAAAAATCCTCCTCTCAGTACCGGACACGAAAAATATCTGTTCTGCCTCTTGTATTCATTTTGAACAGGAGCAGGGTGGCATTTAGTACACCGCCCACGAATACACCTGATAACAGGATTGTGCTCATAGCTCCTGCATTTCCGGGTTCGCCTGGCACTTCTTCATTGTCTTGAATAATATTTTCCTGCTGCATTGAAGATACTGTAGCCGGGGCTTCATTGAGATCCTGCCCTTTATCTGCAATAACCTGTCCATCGCCTGTTATTGCAAAATGCGAGAAGCCATCTGTTATTGCTTCATAGTAGATTTCCGCATCATTTTCACCTGTTTTTTGGGTGGGCAGTGCATTCCAGCCGCCTGAATAGCGCATTAATGTGATGGACGCAGGGTCTATGTTATTCTCATTTATCCACGACTTGTCCACATGGAAAGCAATTGTGGCATCTCTAATGTTCTTCGAAGTGGCAAAACCTGATGTGCCAACCCATATATTTACGTTCCTGTAAACCAGTCCCCAGGGAGGGGCATCCACGAGCGTGGACATGTCGCGCAGCACCTCGACTGCCGTATTTATCTCGCCTGCATTGGTATTTCCCGTCACGTTAATGCAGGATATGGGATTTCCGGTTTCTTTGAAGCAGTATGAAGTGGTAATATCCTTATAAATAAAACGGTCGTATTTTTCTCTTAGCTCGATATTAGTGTAATTCTCGCCTGAGGCACCGCCTCCACCACCTCCGCCGCCTCCGCCACCTGAAGAGGTTGTTCCGGCAGGAGAGGATATAATTGAATCGTTGAGTAAATCAGGATCGGTTGAATTGTCGGTTGGAACTGGGTCGGTAGGATTGTCGATCGGATCAGGGTCGGTTGAGTTGCCAACCGGATCAGGGTCGGTAGGATTGTCAACCGGCTCAGGATCGATAGGATTGTCGATTGGATCAGGATCGGCTGGATTGCCAACTGGGTCTGGTTCGGTTGAATTGTTATTCGGATCTAATATAATACTGAATTCTTGCTCTGTTTCCATTACCTGGTATGGATTTTCACTTGGCTCAGCAAGTGACACGCTACTGAATCCATAGATGGATAAAATACAAACCATTAAGAGCAATTCTAAAAATTTATTCATTAATAGATTACAGTTATGGCCATAATTATAATTGTTATGGCCGTGGGAAAATATAACCCCTGGTTATTTTAACAAATTATATTATATTTTAAAAATAAAGAAATAATCTAAATAAGCTGTTTTTTTCTTTATTTAATAATATGTTCTTTTCAATTTGATATTAATTTTCAATAAATTTAAACAGTGATCTTCTGAGCAATCAATCGTTTTCTGGTATAGAGATCCCACTAATTTTTATATACATTCTTTCAGCTTCGGTATGATATATTACATCCTTTACAATACTAATTTCTTTCCCATCATCCGGTTGAGCTTGGTCCCAGCAATGCTTGATTTCCTCGGTTTCCAGCGATACAAGGATATCTATAAAAGAAGGTATGGTATCAAAGATGGACTTGATAATGGCAACTGATGTACCAAAGTTCTTATACTCCCCCTCATATTTTTTCATCTCTTTTTTATCTCCGCTTTCCCTTGCAGTAGAACATTTCTTTTTTATCTCATTTTTTGTATCTAATATAACCTGATTTAAATCTGCTGCAGATAAATCTTCTTTTTTAATACGGCACATTTTTGCAAGCTCATTTAAAGCAGATGTATGGGCAGGACCTATATAGTAATCCCGGCTTTTCCATGAAATTGTAACTGGCTTATTGAATCCAAGTTTGTCGCAGAGATCATCTGAAATCTTACCATAGGTAAGCCCACCTCCTGCACCCGAAACAAATATTTGGGTACCCATGCCTTCAGAGAAAATTACGTTTCTAGCTACAGCATTCGGGCTCATATTTTTAAAATTCTCCTGTAGCTTATCCATGCTTATCTTATATTTCGCGGCACACAATCTACACTGGCCTGTTGCATTTCCATTATTATTTAGAAGCTGCACTTTTGCCCCGCATAGACAATGGTGCCAGAAAGGCAAAGAATCATTAGCGCATAACGGCATATCCAGACCATGATATTTTATAGAATTGTTATATATATAATTATATTTTTCAAGATTTAAGACGATATTATCCCATTGATCTATAAATATACCTTTTCTCTGGATATCGGAATATCTGAAAAAGTTAATATCCAGGGCAAGTTTACCACTTATTTTGGAAATAAAAAAGGCATTCATGTCTGAAAGGTTTCTTGCCTTTAAGTAACAATCATCCAGAATTCTATTCAATTCTGACAATCTGACTTCGGCATCAGGCAAAGCTGGAGACCTTTTATAATGAGATGCAATTTTTTCTATTATTTTTTCCCATTCATTTTTATCAGGCTTATTGAGATAATCAAATCTTTTCCACACATCCTTTTCAGCAATTTTGAAACCAAATTTCTCATATCCAAGCTTATTGTAGGCAGGAATTTTATTAAAGGTAAGCAATTTTGAAGTGCATAAGTTATAATCTGCAAACCCAAAAAGTGCTACAGCCTTTATACCTTTATATTCATAACTTTTTTTTAGTTTATCCAGAAGGAACATCTTTTTCCATAGTCCAGCATGTGGAATGAAGTTGGGTTGGTGGCCTGATTCAAGAACAACTGTTTTTTTATCAATAGAATGATGCAATAATTCTATTCCTGCTTCGTTGCTGAACTCTCCAGATACCGCAAGAAGTTTTTCTAAATTTAAAAGCTGGCTTTCTTTAAGTTCATGCATGTTTCCTCAGTTTCAGTGTTTTGAATCTTTCTATGGATTTAAAAATAAGGCTCAATGCTTTATTCTTCATTTCTTTCTTAACTATGATAAGGTGTACTTTCCATGCAACCAATGACAATAAAGTAAATGCAATAATAGTAATCACTATGTTAAAAGGTGTCGTATCTATGCCAAGTACGAGATCTATAAAAAGTATCATGAACATTACACCGGATATACTGAGCACGAATGAATAGGCTATCCTTTCGCTGTATGTTATATCGGCCTTAGCTGGAAAAAATGCCCATGTAAGGGCGTATCCCGGTATAAATAATATCAGGATCAACCCTGCGATTATTCTCAGAGCTTCAAGTATCATGCAGCTAAATATTTCCCTTCAAAGTAATAGGCGTTTGCATGCCTATCCATAACCTTTATAAAGAAACACAGCCAATCGGAGCAAGTGATTATCATAATCATAATTATTTATAGATAAATATAAATAGTTTCATAACAAATAGGAGTAAGTTTCTAACCCGTAAGGGGAGGAAAAGAAAAGGAGGATTAAGATGGATCCGAAATTTATGAAGTATATATTGGCAGGTATCGCCATGATGATAGCTGTACCTGCAGTAAGTGCAATAACAATTGATGGTAATCCCGATGAGTGGGGCTCCGATGGTTTCCTCACCGGTGATTGGAGCTTGAATAAAACGTGGGTGCCTGATCTGGGCACGTGGTATATAGTTGAGGACAATAGAAATCCAAAGCGTCCACTTTCAGCAGGAAACCCATATACTGGTGTTCATATAAAAACAGCCGGCAGTACTTTCACTTTCTATGACGAACCCATGGTTCAGCTTTTTACCGGCGATTGGATTACTGAGCCTTATGAGGGTGAGAAATATGACCAAGAGGCGATGTACATCCGGGAAGACGCTTCCAATGTTTACATTCTCATAGTGACTTCTCTTGATCCTGAGGAAGCTTATATTGGCGATGCACCAGGTGATTTGAGAATCGATGTCAACAAAACAAAAAACTCTGGAGATGGAACACAATTTGAGATGGGCGTGAAGCTTGGAAAGAAGACTGGTCTCTCACAGTTCGGCATTTATGAAGTTGCGTCGTGGAAGAAAGCACCAAAACTCATTCCGGAGAATTGGCCTGGAGTAATCGGAACTGGTACAAAAGTAGGTGATGCGGTGGGAGTGTATAAGAAATGCGATATTGGATGCAATGAAGGTACAAACGCAGACAATGGCTTTGATACATACATTATTGAGCTTGCAATCCCGAAGTCACTCCTTACTGATGACACCTCAGAGGTAACAGCAGACGATTTCAGCATCAATGATAGTTGCACCAACGATGTAATAAAAATCCCAATACCTGAATTTGCAACCGTAGCATTGCCCATAGCAGCAATTCTTGGACTTGTATTTGTATTGAGGATGAGAAGAAAGGAGCATTAAGCTCCCTTCATTTTTCTTTTTTATGGATTTCAAAAATCCAGGCTTCACTCTGGCGCTTTTTATTATATTAATCATTGGTTCTTATGTGGAGCTTACGTTCGGGGGTTCAGGATACTTAAGTATTATTTTTTTTATCATCTCGTTAATCCTGCTTGCCAGGCTTTTAAACCATAGAGGTACAAGTCAAACACTACTGAAACCAACAAAAAAACTTACGATTCTGGGAAGTGTTATTATAATAGCCGATGTGCTATATAACTTTAGAACCAGCTCCGATATCCAAACATTAGATACAATGTTGATTTTCCTGGGAATTTCTTTTATCGCTTTCAGTCTTAAGAATAATAGTTTCAGCAATATAGGTGAGTTCGGTATTTATTTTTCCTCGATATTCCTGCTGTTTTTTTCTGCTGTTTATGTCCTGCCATCACGTCTGGACTTAAAAATATACGATTATTACGGGTTTTATGCAACAACCCTCCCGTCCCTTTTTATTTTACAATCAATGGGCATTTCTCTTAAAATGGATTCCCTTACGACATTTCATGTTTATGGAATAGAGGATATCTTTTATAAAATTGATCTTGGGTGTTTTGGTTTCTATTCCATATTACTTATCATAAGTACGGTTCTTGCATACAGGCTTACGCAACCAGCGAAAAACAACCATAGCCTGGCTAAAATAGTCATCTTACTTGTGATTGCTTCTTATCTTGCGAACCTGTTAAGAATAATTGCCCTGGTATCCATAGGATATTACTATGGCAAGGATACCATGCTGCTATTCCATACTTTCCTGGGCTGGGCACTATTTGCAGGAATTGTTTTACCAATTGCGTATTTTTTCCTGAGAACTACATCAGAACCTGATGGGACGATAGAAAAAATCTAAAAACCAGCAGCCTGATAGGAAAAAAGATATCTTGATTAATCAAATATTATCTTGACTCCGGTTACTTACAGAGCTCTGATTACTTACAGAATTTTGGTTACTCACAGGGCGTCCGATAAACTTATAAATCATACCTTTAACTTCCACTTCGTAATCCTTTGATATAAACCCCGGTTTTTCTACCCTTATTTTATGCAAGCCTCTTCTTATTGTCAGCACAACTTCACCTTTGTAGTTACTTTCAAAATTGCGCTCATCTACATAAACATCTGCGCCATCCACAGTATTCCCATCTTCATCCTTTACCTTGATTACACTTCTACCCTCAAACAGGCCAGAGAAGTCCAGATTGATTGCTCTTCTTGAAATATTTGGTTGGAGAGCCACAGTTTTTTGCTCGTTGGCTTTCAGGTCTAAGCTGACAAAAATCCAGCACTTTCCTTGTTTTATTTCTTCCCGGGAAATGCGGCCGTTTTCGACGGAATATTGACATGAACCATTTAAGGTCGGCAGTTCGTATTTATAGGTTACACCTTTTACATCTTCCTGATTATTATTAGTTGATTCAAGGACAACGTAGTCTATTCCCCTTGTTACATTTGAAGAAACTTTCTGGATAAGTTTAAAATGATTTGCTATAGAATCCGGGGTTGCAAAGTCCATGCCTCTTCCCTTGGCATAGTTTATTAATTCCGTAAATCTGCTTAAGTAATTAGGATCACCTATATCATCGGCATTCCATGTTAACACGACCACCCCCCCATCTTCAACGCCTGAATTCAGGGCCTCTTTCCATTGGGTAAATACTTTTTCTATATTGCTAAATTCAGAATCCACTCTCAGACCCGAACTTGAAGGCGATGAAACTGGCAGCAGGATAACTCCAGTCTCCTCTCCATGATAATAAGCCATTATTGGATTTCTCAAACCTTCTCTAAAAAACTCTAAGAAAGGCGAAGCGACTGAAGGGGCCTCTGCAAACAGGATATTGTTATCTGATAAAATTTTTATGGTATCCAGGTTATATCTGATTGATTTGAATTGTGTCCCTTTAATGCCAAGTGCCTTTATCTTTTTGATTTCCCCATCCTGTGCAGCAGGGTCTTTATACACCCATTTTTCATAAAGGGTTGCATAACCTAAAGGGTTTACTTCACTTCGAAGAGATTCTTTATTTGATGGAGTAATTCCTTCATTGTAAGTCACACCGTTTTCCTGAAGAGTTTTATATGCGTTCAAAGAATTTTCTGAATTATAATTCTCACTTATGGAACCAGTTAGGACGACCGGGATTTTAGCCTCAGGATACAAATACTGGGAAATTGATGTGGAATACTCGATATTCTTCCTTGCTGTGACCATATCCCCGACTGAAAAATACTGTATGAGGTTTATAGATTCAGAAGGTGACAGGGAATGAGTAGATATCATTGAAACCGCGCTATAATCATACAGAGTAGATCCTCGATAGGTGATTTTAGTTGGATATGGTGCTGAGTCGCCAAATTTAATAAATATACCTGATCCACTTTCATTTAGATACATTTCATTGAATTTTTTATCTTTTAAAATTATAGTATCCTGAGATGGATATATTTTTCTTCCTACACCTTTCTCTTCGCCATATCCTATTTGATTAAATTCAAAATTGGTTATGGGGGCAAAAGCTGAGCTGGTTAATATTAAATTCATTCCTAAACTATCACTTATGCTAACCCAATCATTTGCAATTATAATTTCTCTTTTTATTGATTTTTCATTGAAAGTATATTTGACAATTAAAGTAGCCCAGTTCTCAGTTTTATTTTCATCTTTTAATATGGCTCTATAAACCAACTTATTATCTTTTAATGAAATTTGATATTTAAGTTCATTAAAATTATAAGATTTAGATTTTTCTTTGTATTCTTTTGCTCCACTCCATGAAATTCTAATATCATCATAAAAGCCACCTTCTCCTAAAAAATTCTTAGTGCTTGTCCCAACGTAATCCAGCTTAGGCGAAGTAGTGCTAAGTTTTACTTTATAAAATCGATTCTCAATAAGATAATTGGAACCAAAATCCTGAATAATTGGATAAGTCTCATTTAATTCTAAATTAAATATATCTGGATTGAATTTTTCATAAATCTTTGGGGGGATTACATAATCGTAAATACCAAAGTTTTTATCCGAAGAAAAAATCTTGTCCAGCTGGGTATTTGAATCTATAACTACAGAATCCTTACTCTTTCCAAAACCATTAATGATTCTTTCTGAAGAAATTATGTATTTAATATTAAATGAGTATAGATCGCTTGCAAATTTTTCAGCTTCACTTAAGAAAAAAACATTTTTAAGGTCATTGAGGTATCTTCTGGTTTCGGAGCCCTGTGGAATGCTGGGTGTGAGCTTGTTTGAATATAAATCTATCCTTTCACGATATGCAAAATCAGGAGCCCCTTCTACTGCGCTACCTGTTTTGCTGAGCCATATTAAATTCTCTTTCTCGTTTCGTGTGCCACTGATTGTAGGTTGATAATACAAATTCCCGATTATTGGCATCAAAAGCAAAAGCAAAAGGGAAAATAGAATTGATACATTAATAATAGATTTTTTAATTTTATTAGTAGAATATTTCTCAAGGATTGGAATAATATAGCATAAACCCGCAACCGAGCTGATTGGAATTATCAGGTACAGGTAATATATTTCTTTTAATGCTCCCGTACCTTCCCCAGATCCCATTGCCCCTGGCAAAAGAGAAGTCATGGCAAGGGATAATGCAATACACTTGCCTTTTTCATCGAGCTTAAATATTCCAAAAACAGAAAGTATCGAATGGATGGGACCCAACCAGAAAGGTGTAGTTATGATACCGTGGGATATACTTCTAATACTGCCTATTATGGGTATAGCCAAAAGGTTCTGGTTATATATAAATAATATTTTTGAATGAAAATACAATGAAAATCTAGCTATGGCAAATAAAAAACAAGACCAAAAAAATACATAAATCAGGTTATTGGCAACAAAAATTCTGTCATAAAATATCTTGCCCATCTCCTTAATAATATCCAACTTTAGCTTTGAAGAAAATGATTCACTTAAAGATAACACCATTCTTCCCTTATCGATATATTGAGGCTGTACATAAGGAAATAGTTGTACTGCCATTACATAAAAAAATAAAATAGCTACAACTAAAACATACATGCTTACATCGAATTTTTTCCAGATTAAAGCTGACAGAAGAAAATAAGCTATAGAAAAGAACATCAAAAACATATAAGTGCCAGTGTGGGAAAAAACCAGAGAAAATACAAGCATACACATTATGATCGTTTTGACCAAACTGAATTTATTAATAGATATATATATAATCGTTGTAAGAAATACTAACACAAAAACCCTGGTCGCTAACTGGAGCAGGCTCAAAGTTATTATTGGCATAGAGAGCATAAAAATCGTTGCCAGGATAGCCTTATTTCTTTTTGAGAGCAGGCCTTTGGCGTATACATAAAACAGAAAAACAGATATGAAGGTAAGAACCAGCGGCAATATGTATGCAAGCTCATGAATATCCATTCCTGTGACTTTCATAACTATTGAGCCAAAAAACCATAACCCGAAAGGGTAATCATAAGTCAGGTATTCTTCTTTGAAAGATTTCTCATAGAATTCGAAAAGGGAGTTTGAATCGGCCAGCCTTAATGTATTGTACATGTGAGTATAGACATCTGTACCAGAAGGCGAAAGAAACACGAAAGTGGGAATTATGTATGCAAGAACTATAATCGATAAGAGAAAATATATTAAAAATAATGAATCTTTGCTCAGGTTTTGATCAAAAAAGAGCTTCTTGATGTTTTTCATTATTATGAAATTAACAGGTAGGTTAATAAAACTTTTGCAGGTAGCAATCTGAAATAATATATCCTATCCTCGTAGATACTAATAAAAAAGAACTCCATTTTGCATTTACTTGTACCTTTAAACGAATAAAAAATTTGGATGTAGCTACCGATTTGATAAAAAAGGCACCATTGCCATTTATATAACTCATATGGTTCATAATTGTAGATTAATTTTTTACCAGTATTATATTCATATTTCATTTCTTATATGAAAAAATCATTTACCTTATTTGTCCAAATAAATCAAATCAAACTTATTGAGGTTTTTTAATCAAAATTAGTTATATAAAGT
>VEPN01000044.1 GCA_012026835.1 Candidatus Methanoperedens sp.
TTCATCTGCTGATATTGGCTCCGTAAACTGACTTTTAGCATACTATATCAACATGAACTATTTATTTATAGGTGTCAACTTATTGACGGGAGTTGCCTTGGATGAAATCTGGTGAAATAACCGGCAAGAGAATTAAATCTGTGTCTAACTTTATTTCGAAAGAAGGCATGAATTGTTCAAATGCTCGATTATTACCTTCAGATTCAGTTGTTATTGCTTTAAATGGAAGAGGAAAAACAAGAGGCACAACTGCAATACTAGATTTTGAATGTTCATGCAATCAGTCTGTAGTTTGTATTTCGCCGAATTCGAAAGAAGAATTGAATACTGAATTTTTGCATTATTACTTGTCCTACTTATATGAGTTCATCAGGAATTTAACAGGTGACAACGATAGAAGTGGTTTAAGTATGGCTAAGATTCGACAAATCCCATTAATGATCCCTAAAATAATGGAACAAATTGAAATTGGAAATGCACTTCAAGGTCTGGATAATAAAATCGAAATCCTGGAAAATAAAAAACAAATCCTCACCGCCCTCTTCAAAACCCTCCTCCACGAGCTGATGACCGGGCAGCGCAGGGTGCATGAGGTGGAGTTTGCGTTTCTCTAGTCAAAGACCTTGTAGCGAAAATATAGAAAACAAACCGCAGATGAACGCAGATAAACGCAGATTTGCTGTCAGGTATTAGTAAGAAATTGGATAAGTTGTTTTTCCACTGAGAAATCAGATGATTATGCTAAGAATCGATGATATGACACAAACAGCAGATAAACGGCTGATCCGATGCAATTAATCCGCGTTCATCTGCGTTTATCTGCGGTTAAATATACACAAAACCATAACCAGAGGATCAAATTCATGATCAAAATAGCAGTTCGAACGTACAGATTTATTGAATTCTTATCTGCATTTATCTGTATTCATCTGCGGTTCCAATTATAACGATGCCCGGCGCAGGTATGAAGACTATCAATAGTCTTTATATTATAATAAAGAAAATAATAGGCCGGGTGAAAAAACTTAGAATCTGAATAATGCCTATGTCCAAACCAACAGAACATAAAAGCGTGCAAGCCCGCATACTAAAATATGCACAGGAAATCGGCTGGACTTTTGTCTCACAAAGCGAAGCTGAGCAGCGCAGAGGATTTGACCCATCCGGCGCTTCGCCCAGAGACAAAGCCAAAAATGCTTCCCGCTTTTTTACCGACACTCTATTTGAAAAAGTAAAAGATTTCAATCCAAAGTTCAAAGACAGTAAAGAAGAACTCATGCGCAAACTCAATTTGCCATTGCCAACCATTGCGGGTAACAAGGATTTTTTACAGCACCTTCAAGGAGAAAAGACTTTTTTCAGCAAAGAAGAAAACCGTGAGTTTAACCTTATTCTGATAAACTATGAAGAACCAGGCAAAAATGTGTATGAAGTAACCGAAGAATATTATCTTTTCAATGGACAAAATGCCAACCGGGAGGATGTGGTATTTCTCATCAACGGTATTCCGGTTCTGGTAATCGAATGCAAGAACGCCACCAAAGACGAAGCTATTGCCCTTGGCATAGACCAGATCAGGCGCTACCACCGTGAAACACCTGAATTTTTCTGTCCGGAACAGATTTTCACGGCAACTGAAAGCATTGGTTTTTCGTACGGCGTAACATGGAATCTCATAAAAAGAAATATTTTCAACTGGAAAGAAGAAGAAATAGGCAATCTGGAAGCAAAAGTAAAATCGTTCTGCGGCAGGCAGAATATACTTGATTGCCTGAAAAAATTCATTATTTTTGCTGAGCAAAATGAAGAGCTTAACAAATACATTTTAGCTCAACAGATGAATCCGGTTATCTGCATAAATATTCCATTGCAGAAAGTATTGAAGACTATACAACATTGCCCCTGTTTTATGGCATGGCTCCAAATGAGCTTTTAGTGCCTAGGGAAATTCTGGAAAAAGAGTTCCTGAATCTTGCAGAAGCTTATGGAGTAAGCGACATCGAGGAATTGAATAAAATCTTGGAACGCGCCGTAAATACCCGCAATTTTTTAAAAGGACAGGAACGGGTAGAAAAAGTAGCTGAATATGTGGCAAGACATTACACAGAAAATGTAGAGCCAATGGGCTATAAGGCATTTTTGGTTGGCGTTGACCGTCCTGCATGTGCTATGTATAAAAAGGCGTTAGATAAGTTTCTGCCCCCGGAATATTCAGAAGTAGTTTACACTGGCAACAATAACGATACAGAAGATCTGAAGAAATATCACATTGACACCAAAAAAGAAAAGGAAATTAGAAGGAAGTTCACCAAAATAGAAGAACTGCCTAAAATCCTGATCGTTACTGAAAAGCTTTTGACAGGCTATGATGCGCCGATTTTGTACGCCATGTATCTGGACAAACCGATGCGTGACCATACCCTTCTTCAAGCCATTGCAAGGGTAAACAGACCCTATGAGAATGAAGAAAAGGATATGAAAAAGCCTCATGGTTTTGTCCTGGATTTTGTAGGCATATTTGACAAGCTTGAAAAAGCCCTTGCATTTGACAGCAAAGAAGTCAATGCGATAATAAAGGATATTCAACTGCTGAAACACCTGTTCAAGGCAAAGATGGAAGAAAAGGTACCTCCTTACTTACAACTAATCAAATGTGGTTTCAACGACAAAGATACAGATAATCTCATTGCACACTTCAGAGATAAATCCAGAAGAAAAGAATTTTTCAAATTGTACAAAGAAGTGGAAATGCTGTACGAAATCATTTCACCTGATAAATTCTTAAGACCATATATTGACAATTATACTACGCTCTCTGCCATTTACAAGATCGTAAGAAACGCTTATGCTAAAAGGGTACAGGTTGACAGGGAGTTTCAGAGAAAAACAAATGAACTGATCCAGAAAAAAATTGGCATGAGCAATTTGCAGCAGGTCAATGAATTATTTGAGATTAACGAAGAAACGATTAAAAAAATACAGGATACTCAGGAAAATGACAATACACGGGTAATCAACTTAGTAAAGAGTATTGAAAAAATCGCTGAAGAAGAATCTGACGACCCATTTTTAATTGGTTTGCAGGAAAGGGCTGCACAGGTTGAAGAAAGATATGAAGACAGACAAATTACAACACAGGAAGCATTAGAAGAAATCAAAAATATTTATGTGGATGACGTAAAACGAAAAAAGGAACAGGCTGAGAAGGGTTTTGATGGCTTGACTTTCTTCATTTATAGAACACTACTTGAAAAAGGTTTCAAAAAAACGGATGAAATAACCAGGCAGATTAAAGTTGAGTTTGTAAATAATCCAAATTGGAAAACAAGCGAAAAGGAATTGAGAGATTTAAGAAAAGGAGCATATTACGCTGTGCTTAGCGAAGAAGAGAATATTGACAAAGCTGCTACCATTGTAGAAGACTTATTTAATCAATTATTCAAAGCCTACGACTTATGATTATGGGTAAATGGAACGATAAATCAGAATTCAAAGCAAGAGTAAAAGAGTTTGCCGGAAAAATGGATATTGGGGTGAAAGCACTTGCTATCAGACCTATGACTAACAAATGGGCTTCATGTTCGACAGATGGTAATTTGAATTTCAATAAAGAACTGCTGGATATGGACAAAGAAATTGGCGACTATGTAATTGTGCATGAACTGTTACATTTCAATGTGCCTAATCATGGTAAACTTTGGAAAAGTTTAATGACTGCTTACTTGGGCGATTATGAGAAAATAGAAAAGAAATTGAAGGAATTACATACTGGAAAGAAATAGAAGCGGCTTCTTTAGTCCTTGCTTCGGCTGTTCTAAGATAGGCAGAACAATCGGAACCTCCACTCATTGTAATATATAAATCGATAATTTTAAAGATTTATTTTGTGTATTAATAGCTTATTAAAGACAGTTTCGTCTTTACTTGTATATAAACTAATATTTTGTAAGAATATACGTATTAATCATTTTTTATTTTAAAAAACTACATTATGGGGATTTGTTAATTTTTTTTAGATTATAGCTTTATTACTTAGTAATTACATATTGAGTAATATGGTAAGTATAATCGATAAATTTCTTCTGGAACTCAAAATTAACGGCACGGCAGAGAAAACTCTAACGGATTATAGTAGATTTTTAAAGAACATCAATAAGTTTAAGTCGCTTGAAAAATGGGATAAAACTGATGTGAACAGATACATTATGGAAATGCATAACGAACGTTCAACCGGAACAGTGGAAATTTGCAAAGTCAGGCTAAAGCGATTTTTTACATGGGCGGGCAAATCTGAACTCATAAGCCATCTTAATACTTAGATGCCTGCGAACACTATGGATCAATCAGCAGTGACATAGCATGCCTGTCATGACGTAGCTCTTTCATGTTCATGATACTTTAATTATGAACCCTCCCAACACTGATGATATGAGCGAGGCGCTAAGGACAGACCTTTACCAGCTTACTATGATGCAGGCATACTGGAAATCCGGGCATAACCCCGAGGCTACATTCGATTATTTTATAAGGAAAGTACCATCAGGCTCTTACCTTGTTACAGCGGGGCTTTCATATGTCCTGGATTATATCGAGAACCTGCGCTTTGAGGATGATGATATTGGATATCTGGGGACCCAAGGTTTTGACCCCGGATTCCTGGAATTTCTTCTGGATTTCAGATTCACAGGCGATATCCTTGCCATGCCCGAGGGCAGCATCGCATTCCCACTTGAACCTATTATCAGGGTAACAGCGCCGATTATTGAAGCACAACTTATCGAAACTTTTTTACTGAACAGGATGAATTTTTCAACCCTCATAGCTACCAAAGCCTCCCGGGTCGTTCATGCCGCAAAGGGCAGGGCAATAGCGGAATTCGGACTGCGCCGCGCCCAGGGAGACGCGCATCTTGAGGCGACCAGAGCCACATATATAGGTGGCTGCTCCTCAACCTCCAATGTGCTTGCAGGGAAAAAATTTCGAATCCCTGTTTCCGGCACGATGGCGCATTCATTTGTCACGAGCTTTGACCATGAGATTGATTCATTTCGGGCCTATGCCGATGCTTTCCCGAAAAAATGCTTCCTGCTTATAGACACCTACAACAGCATAGAAGGGGCGAAAAAGGCCGTCATTGTGGGAAAAGAGCTTGAAAAGAAAGGAGAGAAACTTCTGGGTGTGAGGCTTGATAGCGGGGATTTAAGCGACCTCTCAAAACATGTGCGCATAATCCTTGATGGCGCAGGTCTTGATTATGTCAAAATAGTAGCAAGCGGCGACCTTAATGAGTGGAAAATAGATGAACTCATGAACAAAGGTGCCAGGATCGATATTTTCGGGGTCGGGACTGAACTTGTCACAGGCCGCCCGACACCCGCCCTTGATGGGATTTACAAACTTTCAGATGTGGCGGAGCACGGCAGGCATATACCCAAGATGAAACTTTCTGAAGAAATGGCAAAAGCAACGCTTCCCGGGAAAAAGCGCGTATGGCGCATAGTTGAAAATGGGAGTTTCGTAAAGGATGTCATTTCACTGGATGAGGAAGCATTTGAGAACGCAAAACCTTTGCTTGAACAGGTTGTTAAAAATGGCAGGATTATCTGTGACAGGCCGTCTCTTGACGAAATAAGGAAGAGGGCATTGAAGAACTTCTCATGCCTGCCCGATAAATACAATAAACTTGAAGGCGCGCCGGGTTATCCGGTTGAATTCAGCAGCGGGTTGATAGAGCTTCGGGAAAGGATTATTGAAAATATCAGGAAGGAAGAAATCAGTGGGTAAACCGCTTGAAGGAAGGCGACAATTCTGACTTCTGATGGAAACAAGAAGCATATATGCTTTCTAACAAACATAGAAGGTCTATCGGCTTTCAGGGATTGGTTGATATAGGAAGATTGCCCTGTTGTTGCTCTCCAGCAGAGGAGTTATCGGACTGCATTTCAATTTCCTTATTTTTTATTTGCTAAAGCTTTTCCAACCAAAATGCTCATTACGGGAATAACAAGATATAGTATTCCTATCCGTGTAGAATAATCTGCAATAGACATGCCTGATATAGGAATCAATACCAGCAAATCCAGCAGGATGTTCATACCGAACCATATAACTCCGACAATGATTCCTTCCTTTAAGTATGCCTCATTGACATTTTTAAAATATGAAATCAATAGAATCGCAGCAGAAATTGAGCCTACAACAACCATGATTGACTTGAATAGAAATATATCAATAGTCAGGTTTCCTTCTCTCGTGTAAAATAACAATGATGCTACAAAGGGAATTAACCATGCCAGGAAGCCATACAAAACGATTTTGAGATGTTTGTTCACCATAACATCACAATATTGAGTTATTCAAATATTAATATTGTCCTCGATAATAAAAAAATCAATTTATCGTTTTCATTTTTCTATATTCCTCCTATTGCTTTGAAATCAGCTGCATTAAACAAATAACAGCCCCCGCCGGGTCTGAGATCATGCAAACACGGCCGGTATCCGGGATATCGTGTGGTTCAACTAAAATTTTTCCCCCGAAGCTTTCCACTCTGGCAACACAATCCTCAATATTATCCACAGCTATATATGCACTCCACCGCGGGGTATCAATCGGCCCTGTCGGGTTCATCATCCCGGCAACATCCATTCCGTCCTGTTGAAAGATTGTATAAATTCCCATCGGACCTGCATCTATTTCTTTTTTAGTCCAGCCTATAAGTTTGCAATAGAATTCCCCACATTTTTTTTGATCAGGAGTATCAAGTTCATTCCATATAATTGTTCCATGATTTGCCATGGTCTCACCTTTTAAAAGGATATGTTCCTTTCATTATTCTCATTTACCAGAACAATTGCTCTGCTAAAAAACACTTTCTCCCCTTTGTATGGTTTTAATCCTGCTTCCTGAGCGACTTTTAACGTCTCTTCAAAATCATTTTTGGAAACATGGAATTTAGGTTCTATAACGAATACTTTTCCATCCGGCTTTAGGATAGACTTGATTTCCCTGAAAAATCCCGTTTGATCCGAAACCTCATGAACCATGTAAAAAGCAAGTACAAAATCGATTTTTTCTATGACCCCGATTCTGTTGTTTGTGCATTTATGTATCTTGATTCTTGATTCGATTTCCTTTCCCCTGATCTTGTTTTTTAATCTCTCCAGCATGCCCTCCTGCAGGTCTGCCGCGATAACCCTTCCGCTCTTCCCGACCATGGCAGCCATCTCTATTGAAAACAATCCCGGGCCGCATCCGACATCAAGGACTGTCATCCCGTCTTTGACATAGTCTTTGAGCAGTTTATCAGGATTGTGAAGCCATTTCCGAAAAATGTTGTCAAGACTTCCCGCCATTTCGACCGGGCAAACCCTTTTGTTCTTATCCATATTTTCCATAGTTATTTTTTTTGTTCTGCAAATCCTAAAATATACCCGTTGTTATCACGGATATAAAATTCATTCATTCCGTACCAGGTTGTTGAAAGCTCTTTTGCAATTTCAACTTTTTTTTTTAATATCATTGTAAAAATCTTCTAAGACTCGACAGTTTCCCTTACATCTTTTACCATTAAGTTTGGAGTTAATTTTTTCATTTTATGCTTTTTCCCGGTTATCCGAAAAGCTCCTTGACAGGTTGAAGCGCGTCAGGTAAAGTAAAGATAACAACCTTATCATCCGCTATTATTATCTCGTTGCCGTCAGGTATTATTACCTCCGTACCTCTAACTATTGCGCTGATAATTGCCCCGCGCGGAAAAGTTACATCCTTGAGTTTTTTATTGATTATTTTTGATTTCTCATTTGCAGCCAGTTCAATTATCTTGCCTTTTTCTCCTTCGATTGTCACCAGAGATTCAATGCCGATCCCCATTGTAAATTTCAAGACTTCATTGACAGCAGCCTGGATCGGGCTGACAGCCACGTCGATTCCGACCATTTCGAACAATTCGGCATAATCTGGCCTGTCTGCCCTTGCAATGACCTTTTTTGCCCCGAGTTTTTTTGCCAGCAGTGAACATAAAAGATTCTTCTCATCACTATTTGTGACCGCGACAACCGCATCCATAGATCCGATATTTTCCTCTTTCATCAAAACAAGGTCAGTGCCGTCCCCATTAAGGACCAGGACATTCGGGAGATTCTGGGCAAGGGTTTCGCTTCTTTTTTTATCGGATTCTATTAAGGTCAGTTTCAATTTTTTCTGGTTGAGAAGATTGATAAGGTAATACCCGACTTTACCCCCACCCACTATCGCAATTTTTCCGTTCTCTTTCTCATCCTGCTCAAAAAGTTTTCTTGTACCCTCAACGGCCTCGGGTTTCCCGACAAGCACCACCCTGTCGTTCTTCATAATAGTGTCAGAACCGTGGGGGATCATCAATTCCAAACCCCTGAAAATCGCAGACATTATACAGCATTGGGGGAGATTGGATTCGCATAATTTTTTTCCTATAAGCGGATTTAACTCACCAACCTTGAATTCCATCATTTTTACTTTCCCGCCGACAAAATCCACCACGTTCATCGCTTCCGGAATTGAGAGGATCTGGTTGATTTCAGAAGCAAGAGATAATTCCGGGCATACCATGGCGTTCATGCCCACGGTCTCACGCACTGAAACCGGCCTGTTTATATAATCGGGATTACTGACGCGGGCAAGTGTCTTCACTTCATTTTTCAGGAGTTTTGATGCCATGCACGCTACTATATTGATTTCATCCACACCTGTCACTGCCACAACTAATTCAGCTTTTTCAATATTTGCTTTTTTAAGAAGCTTTACATCTGCCCCGTTCCCCTGTATGACCTGCACATCCAGGTGGCCTGCCCTCATACAGGCATCTTCATTTTTTTCTATTATAAAGACATCATTGTTCTTGCAAAGGGCCTTTGCCACATGATACCCGACTTCCCCGGCACCGACAATGATTACATGCATAGCATCAAATTAATAAAAACATTGATTCATTCAAGTAATGTTTTTCCTTTCGTAAAGCCAATAAAAAAACCAGCAGCAATAATTAAGAATATAATTATCAGGGAAAATGTTCTTGTGAATGCGGGTTCTGAATTTTTTAGCAGAAGAGTTGAGAGGTTATCGGCTGTCCATATACCGATTATAACTCCAATAAATCCAAAAACAAGGGCATAAACCAATTTTTTGAGTACTTCAAAAGTTTGCATAATTCTACGGTAATTGTATTTTATTATATTAAAGCTACTGGCAGGGTGGAAAGTTATCGGAAGAATCAGAGATAGTAAGAGGGGTATTACCTTATCATCGGATGATAATGATAATATTGGCATTTTATATACTACTAAAACTATTATGATTTGTAATATTTTAACAAATAAGGAGAGGTACTAAAATGTCAGGATGTAATCCAGTAACGTATCACAACGTTAACCCAACTGTATTTGAATGCATGAAGAAACAGCTTGAGAACGCCGGTATCCATGTACCGCCAGGGAATAGCGGCGACATGGAAGGTAGTGGTGTGAAGGCACATTTTGAATGGGATGGGAAATCAAATCTAACGATAACTATCAAATCCATCCCATTCATTGTTACCTGCGGATATGTAATAGGAAAAATTAATGATTTTGTTCACGGATGCCATGGTGGTTAATTTTTAATTTTTTTAATTCTATTTTTGTATTTTTTACATTGCAATTCCCCAAAATTTTTTAGATAATCTTGTTCTATAAATCTCATTAATTAAATCTATAAAATTCATTTAACGATTAATGCGGATAGCTATTTCAGCATTCAAGTATAAAGGGAAATCCATGCCATGTCACAAATCAAGACCTTTCGTTTTTATCAATGCAGCCATGAGCGCAGACGGTAAAATTGCGACAATAGAGCGCAAGCAGACCCGCATTTCAGGGAAAACCGACTTTGACCGTGTGGATGAACTCAGGGCGACCTCTGATGCGGTGATGGTGGGCATCGGCACCATGCTCTCAGATAATCCGGGCCTTACTGTGAAATCGCAGGAGCGAAGGGAGAAACGGCGTGCGAAAGGGATGGATGAGAATCCTGTGAGGATCGTTATTGATAGCAAGGCACGAACACCTGTGGATGCTGATATTTTCAGAAAAGGCGCTGGAAAAAAGATAATAGCCGTTTCTGAGACCGCGCCGAAAGAGAGAGCTGAGAAGCTATCAAAGTTTGCTGAAATTATTGTTACTGGAAGAGAAAGTGTAGACCTTGAAAAACTCCTTTTGGAATTGAAAGCTGGCGGGATTAACCGCCTGATGGTGGAAGGAGGGGCGGCATTGAACTGGGGACTTATTTCAAACGGGCTTGTAGATGAGATATATACTTTTATCGGGAATGTCATTATCGGAGGCGAAAGTGCGCCGACGCTTGTGGATGGGGTGGGTCGCACAGGTGAAGCATGCAGGCTGTCGCTTATTTCATGTGAGAGGATGGAGGATGGGGTGCTTATCAGGTGGGAAGTCTCGAATTAAATAGCTGGACAAGTGATATGATGCTTTCATAATTATGATTATGATTGTTATTATAATAATGATTTAAATTTTTAATCAGAGATAAATTTAAATAGTTTAGAAAAAATATTGCATCCTTAGACAGTCATAACTCTCTCCTGGGTTAGGAATGTCTACGGGAAGTCAAACTGATCGAGTTATTGATTTCCTTTGGTGGAAAATGCATAGGAGTGAAAAAATGTTAAGAAATAAAAGTCAAATTTTAGTAATGCTGGGTTTATTAATTACCCTGGCAATGTTTACAACCACAGCGGTTGCAGCAGACAATTCAGTCCAAGAAAGTCATTCGGAAACCAATAGCGCCGTAATAGATAACGGCGTAGTTAAACTTGGAGTAAATGACCAGGGACACCTAATAGTTGGTGGTGTGGGTCTTACATATATGCCCACTTTCGGTGAGGCGCTTGCCCCTGGGTGCTGGTGTGAAGGCTGGGGTGTTGGAGATAACATAACCGAGAAATCCGGCTGGGCAAGCTGGTCTAATGGTGGTATCGTCAATGTTGAATTAGTAAGCTTCACAAGTAATGCCACAACAGCAACCTCAGTTGTGAATATTACTGATCCGGTAAATCAAGAAGCCTATCTCGAAGTGACGCATTATTATCACCCTTCTGTGTCCCCTAACCTCTACCAGGTGGATGTTTCGATAAAAAATATAGGGGCAAGTTCTGTGGAACTCCTGTACAGGCGGACCATGGACTGGGATGTACCCCCAACAACATTCAGTGAATATGTAACAATAGAAAAGGGTACTGCAACGGATGTTGTCTATACCAGCGATGATGGATTTGCCAACTCAAATCCCCTGGCAGGACCAAGCTACATATTATTCGAAGGTGAGGCTGTCGATAGTGGTCCAGCAGACCATGGATCTCTCTTTGACTTTAATTTCGGGACACTTGTCTCAGGCGAAACCAAAGAATTCACTATTTTCTACGGAGCAGCCGGAAGTGAAGCAGAGGCAAACACAGCCCTCGCAACCGTTGGTGCTGAAGTATATTCCCTTGGACAGCCCAGCAATACCGGAGGACCTGATCTGGGAACGCCAAACACATTCATCTTCGCCTTTGCAGGAGTTGGTGGAACGCCTGTATTCCCGCAATGCAGCGATGGAGTGGACAACGATAACGACGGGAAAACAGACTACCCAGATGATTCAGGATGCACATCCCCTTCGGACGCTGATGAGAACGATGGAACAGTCCCGGTTCCTGAATTCCCAACCCTGATAGTTCCAGTTGCAGGCATCCTCGGTATGATGATCCTGCTGAATAGAAGAAGAGAGAATTAATTCTCCCTTTTTCTTTTTTTTTGGATAACTTTTTTCCTGATATTTAGTGCTTATTGGGTGCTTTACCTTCCGATAATTCAATATTAATTCCAGAATAGTACCTTATTTCCTTCAAATCCTTCATCAAATAAATATCCCTTTATACTATTAACAATAAATCATAAATAAAATGTCCGATCTGAACAACAAATACTTCGCTGCCCACAAGGAAATAACAAAAGTGGCAAGGCTCTCCATTTATTCCAATACCTTACTTCTCATCATCAAGCTCGCAGCAGGCTTTTTCATGGGTTCCATAAGCGTCCTTTCAGAGGCCCTCCATTCGGGCATAGACCTGCTTGCTGCGATTATTGCTAATTATTCTGTCCGTAAAGCCGGCCAGCCTGCCGACGATGTACACAAATTCGGGCACGGCAAGTTCGAGAATGTATCAGGGACTGTCGAAGCCCTCCTGATTTTCGTGGCTGCGATAATCATCCTTTTTGAGTCAGGTAAAAAATTATTGAGACCGGAAGAGATCCAGGTTGAATTTGTGGGAGCTGGTATTGCTATTATGGGCATTTCTGCACTTGTTAACATCATCGTTTCCAGGAGAATAATGAAAGTTGCAAAGAAAGCCGAATCCATAGCACTCGAGGCAGATGGCTATCACCTGACCACGGATGTTTACACGTCGGCAGGCGTGTTTATCGGCCTTCTCCTCATAGAACTGACCGGAAATCAAATTTTTGACCCTGCTATGGCAATAATCGTCGCCCTTATCATCATTAAAGCCGCCTATGACCTTACGAACCGCTCGCTCTCAGGGCTTATGGATACAAAACTTGCAGACAGGGAAGAGGAAATCATCAAATCCATCATTGCCGAGCATTATTCCCAGTACGCCAACTACCACAACCTCAGGTCAAGGATGTCGGGTGCTGAGAGATTTGTGGATCTGCACCTTGTGGTACCCAGGAACCAGAATGTAATTGATGCCCATGAATTCTGCAACCACCTTGAAAAAGACATCAAAGAAAAAATCCCCAACCTCTCAATATTGATACACATCGAACCCTGTAAAGATGAATGTGTGATTTGCAATAAACTTGATGTATGTGAAACGCCTGACACTGCCCATGACTGATTTTGACAGAGTTTGTCCACGTATGCCCTGCGGGCATACGTGTGCGCGGAGTCGAGAACCCGCAGGGTTTCGTGGTAGAACCCGCAGGGTTTCGATCAGAACATCTTATTAAGCGCTTCTTTCGCCGTCATCCCGATGGTTATGCCGAGTTTCCCGGCAGCTTTTGAGACATCCATTGCTTTCGCATCCAGGACATGATCAAAACTTCTTACACCAGTTACCCTGACCGCCACGTCCCCCAGCTTATCTGCGATTTCCATATTGAGATACCCGCACATCACAAACCCTTTACCGGCCCTTATCACAAGCAGCGGGGCATGTTCCATTTCCATTTTAAGACCCAGTGCGCTGCCTTTTTCAAGAATTATCTGTTCAATATGCATGATTTCTACGTAGTGTCTCCGATAGAAATATTTTATTGTGGTACAAACTGGTATGCATGCAAGAAACCCATAAGAACTTGAAAACTGCCATAATCCTCACAGCGCTCATATTTTTCCTGGAACTGGCAGGCGGGATAATAGCAAACAGCCTTGCACTCCTTTCTGATGCCGCGCATGTCTTCATGGATGTTGTGGCACTGGTTCTTGCCTACGGGGCGATAAGAATATCCTCCCGTCCTTCCAACCGGAATGTGACATTCGGCTACCATAGATTTGAGATCTTTGCAGCCCTGATCAATGGATTGACTATCATCGTAATTAGTATATTCATTTTTTATGAAGCTTATGGGAGAATCCTTAACCCACCTGAAGTAAAAGGTCTTGAGGTCCTTGTAATTGCCACTATTGGCATGGTGATCAATATCTGGGCAGCCCTGAAGTTGCACGGACATCATGACCTTAATATCAAAGGGGCTTACCTGCATGTACTTGGCGATGCCCTCGCATCCGTAGCTGTAATAGTAGGAGCGATTATTATCATTTTTACGGATAAAACAGTTGTTGATCCTGTACTTAGCATCCTGATCGGGATAATACTCCTCTTTGGTGCCGGAAAGCTTATTTTCGGCTCAGCCCGCATCCTCCTTGAATTTGCACCAAAGCACGTTGATGCTGATAAACTTGCAGGTGTCATTATGGAAATCGAAGGTATAAAAGGGGTACATGACATCCATATCTGGAGTATCTGTTCTAATATTCATGCTATGAGCGCCCATATTCTTGTTGACAGGATCCATGTCCAGCAGACAGAAATCCTCATAAGTAAAATCAGCAATATGGTAAAAGACAGGTTCCGCATCCTGCATACAACACTACAATTCGAATGCTCTGAATGCACGCCCGTAGAAATCGGACATGAAGATTCCCACAATTAAAAAAAAAGTCCAGGCGTGATATTTTATATACCAGCGCCCTCTTATATATATCTGTTAACTTAAATTTATTATAAATTTAATATCTTTTTGGCTTGTGCTTCTGGTAACATTCCCTGCAATATACAGGTCTGTCGCCGGATGGCTGGAAAGGTACTTCAGTTTCCTGACCGCAGTCTGCGCAAGTTGCTTTATGCATCTCTCTTGGACCGCTTGGTCTGAATCCTCTTCCGCCACGGAAGCCGCCTCTTCTATCGTCGCCCATTTATATTTATCTCCTTGGTATTATTTATTTCTTAGCTCTTATCTGCAAGGGCTGCAATCGCAAATTTTCGCATAACCCGCTCAATCTTGATCGTGACATTGTCACCGACCTTCGTACCAGGCACAAAAATCACAAAGCCCTGGATACGAGCGATTCCATCCCCCTCTCTTGCAATGCCCTCGATTGTGACATCGTGGACACCGCCTGTAGATACAGGAGCATTTTTATCTTGTTCTGTAAACAATTTATTTCCTCTGTTTATTTAATCAATCAACCTAAAAAAAGCACACACAGACGGGATAATCCCTAACTCTATATTACTTAATAAGCTAACTGACAGAATGTTAATACAACCTGTATGTATATAAATTCTTGGTAGAAAAGGAAAAAAATCAATCCATATCGCTCATGGATGCCTTTTTCTTGGGATTCGCTTCTTTTGCAGAAGCCATTACGTCATCGATACGAAGTATCATGGATGCAGCTTCCGTTGCTGATGCGATAGCCTGTGTTTTAACACGAAGAGGTTCGATGACCTCTTTTTCCAGCATATCTACGGCTTTCCCTTCATATACGTCCAGACCGACATATTTGTTGCCCTGTTCATGCTGGTTCCGAAGCTCGGTGAGCATATCAATGACATCAAGACCCGCATTTTCAGCAAGCGTCTTCGGGATTATTTCCATTGCCTCGGCGAATTTATTAACAGCAAGCTGTTCCCTGCCAGTCAGTGTGGAAGCATATTCGCGAAGGCGCATCGCAAGCTCGATCTCAGGAGACCCGCCACCAGCAAGTATCTTCCCATCCTCAATCGCAACACCCACTACACGCAGTGCATCATGAACTGCCCGGTCAAGGCTTGTTACAACATGCTCGGTGCCCCCCCGCAGCAATATGGAGTAAGTATCCGGATTCTTACATTGTGTAATGAATATCATTTCTCCATTGCCGACCATTTTCTCTTCGACCAATCCTGCATGTCCCAGCACGTCAGGTTTTATCTCTTCAAGACTTGTTATAATTTTGCCGCCAGTTGCCCTTGATAACTTCTCAAGGTCATTCTTCTTGACCCTGTGAGTTACAAAAATTCCTGCCTTGGCAAGGAAATATCGTGCAAGGTCATCCACACCTTTCTGACAGAACACAACGTTTGCGCCGCTTTTTATTACTTTCTGTGCAGCTTCACGGATCTGGCTTTCCTCCTGTTCAAGGAACATCCGGGTCTGGCCCAGACCATCGATTGAAATCTCGGATTTTGTTTCAATTTTCCTTACTTCTATCGGCGTCGCAAGTATCGCTATCTTTGCATTCTCTATCCGCGATGGCATGCTCTGGTGTGTTTTTGTTTTATCAAGGATGACTCCTGCAACAAGTTCACTATCTTCAACACTTCCCTCCCCTCTTCTTTCTATGGAAATATCCTTTATATTTACCCTGTTCTTCCCGCTTTCTTTTTTGACTATTGATTTTACAGCCCTGACCACAAGATCAGATAATTTCTCCTTTGAGAATTCAACACCTTTTCCCGTAAGTGCAGTGGCTGCTATATTACGAAGATGTACATCTCTGGAATCTATGGCCATATCTATCAGTATTTCTTTTGACTTATGTGATGCCAGCGTATAACCACTGATAATCGTTGTGGGATGGATTTTCTGTTCCATTAATTCCTGTGCCTTCTTTAAAAACTCGCCTGTAAGGACCGCGGCGGTTGTAGTTCCGTCTCCTACTTCATCATCCTGCGTCTTGGCTACCGCGGCAACCATTTTCGCAGCCGGGTGCTTGATAGCCATCTCATCAAGAATGGTCGCACCGTCGTTTGTAATAGTAACAAGTCCTGCAGGGTCAGTAAGCATTTTGTCCATTCCCCTGGGTCCAAGCGTGGTCCTCACGGCTTCAGCTACCGCCCTGGCAGCCATTATGTTCGATCTTTTCGCCTCTTCTCCGCGCGTCCTTTCAGTTCCTTTCTTCAGAATCAAAACTTGCTGCCCGCCTATCTGGCCTGCCATATAATTACCTCCTTATAAAATATCAAATGCAATGTTTCATGTTTGTGGTTCGATAAAAAGATTTCGCTCGAAAATTTATATTATTTTTCCAAAAATCAAGATGTCTACTTCAGGACATGGTAGTTTATTTGAGGAATCAAAATCTACATATACTATAACGATTTATTGTGCACTATCCTTTAGTGTTACAAAATTGCAAATTCGTAATACTATATGGGTGTAAAATTGGAATTTGTTAATATAATTTATTTAAGGAGGTATATAATTTGCACATTCCCGACGGTTACATCCCACTGGAGCAGGCAGCGATTTACTGGATAATAGCCCTTGTTTTTATCGCAAGGTCGGTAAAATGGGCCAGAAAGGATATGAATGAAGATATGTTACCCATGCTGGCAGTAGTGGCTGCCGGGATGTTCGTGCTGCAAACTATAAATATCGCAGCCAGTCTTCTGATTCCCATACCCATAATGGGCGGTGTAAGCTGGCACGTAGTAGGCGCGGCTCTTGCTGCGATAATATTTGCAAGTCCCTGGGCTGCGGTACTGTTGATAACATCTGTCCTTGCAATCCAGTTCATTCTCTTTGGTGATGGCGGATTAACTGTCATGGGTGCGAACATACTGAACATGGGAATCATCGGGGGATTCATGGGTTATTATACCTACATCGGCCTCTCAAAACTCTCGGTAAAGCGTCCTGCTGCCATGTTCGCCGGGGCATGGGCCAGCATGATTCTGCCTGCTATTGCGCTTGCTTTTGAACTGTGGCTTGCAGGCACATTCCCGCTGAAACAGGGTGTTGTTCTTATGGGAATATTCCAGGGCGTGGCCGGGATAGGGGAAGGCATGATAACTATCATAGTATTCGGTGCGATAGCCAGGACCAAGCCTGAGATCGTTATGAACGGAGCCCACAATAAAGTCAGCACAGCAAAGGTTGCTGCGGCAGGCGTTATTGCGCTTGCTGGGATCTCAATAGCTGCGCCATTTCTTGCTTCCGGCAATCCCGATGGTCTTCAGCAGACAGCAAGCATGGTCATCAAAGATGAGATCAGCAGTGCAATATCCCCGATTGCCCCCATGTTCCCGGGTTATTCAATAGCAGGCCTTGGCAAAACAGGTGAAATTGCCGCTATTGTCATAGGACTGGCAGCAATCCTTGTACTCTGGCTGGGTATTATGAAAATACTGAAAAAGGCGTAAAATGAACATAATCGAAACCCGCAACCTGACCCATATATACAGGGGAAAAATAAAGGCACTTGATAACATCAATTTTACAGCAAGACCGGGGGAACGGATAGCCCTCATCGGAGCGAACGGCGCAGGCAAATCCACACTTTTCAAGCATTTCAACGGAATACTTAAACCGACAAGCGGTGAGGTCCTGATCAAAGGCGAAACTATAAACAATAAGAACATACTCGCTGCCAGGAGAACCGTGGGATTGGTATTCCAGGACCCTGATGACCAGATTTTCGCACCCACAGTGAAACAGGACGTGGCCTTTGGTCCCATGAATCTTGGTCTCAGCGAAGATATCATTGAAAAACGTGTGCGTGAATCACTTGAGACCGTACGCCTCACAGGTTTTGAGGAAAGGGCGCCGCACCACCTGAGCACAGGTGAGAAAAAAAAGGTCGCAATAGCAGGCATTCTTGCCATGCAGCCAGAGGTTCTTGTGCTTGATGAGCCAACAGCAGGACTTGATCCCGGCGGGGCCGTACGTCTCATCAGGCTGATAAACGAAATGAACAGGTACCTTGGCATAACCACGATCATTGCAACCCATGAAGTGGATATAGTGCCGCTGCTTGCTGATAGGGTCTGCATCATGTCATCAGGGAAAATAATCGGGGACGGCAGCCCGGATGAAATATTCTCAACTGATGAACTCATCAGGAAGACACACCTGCGCTTACCTATTGTTGCCCAGCTCATCGAAATGCTCCAGGAAGAAGGCGTACCCGTCAAGGTCAAATTCACGCTCGAAGAGGCACGGGATGAACTGTTACGGGTCGTGAAGTAGGATGCACATATCCCTGGGGGAAATCGAGCGCGAGGCTTACAGGAAAACTCCAATACATGGCATTGACGGCAGGATCAAAATCCTGATGACCCTGGCCATCATCATTTATGCGGTTGCCCTCCCGCGCATGGATTCCATGAATTTCATGAAATTGGGATTGCTTGAAATCTATCTGATAGTTCTCATGCTTTCTGCAAGGCTTGGTTTGTCATATATTGCCCTCAGGTTTGCCATGGCGCTTCCTTTCGGGTTTGGATTAGCTGTATTCCAGCCGTTCTTAAGGCAGCCTTTTACAACAGGTTTTACTGTCATATACACCCTGCCAATGGGACTTGAGATTACCCGCGAAGGCACGTTATTCGGAGCCATTGTGTTCTCCAAATTCCTTGTCTGTATAACCGCAGTAATATTCCTGTCCTCTACAATGTCCCTGAGCGAACTTGTTGCCTCGGCACGCCGGCTCGGCTTGCCAAGAGAACTTGCCCTCCTTTTTACCATGATGGTTCGTTATCTCTTCGTTTTCTGGAATATCCTGGGGCGGATAAGGACAGCACAGAAAACAAGGTGCTTTGATATATTGAATAAGAACGTGCCCGGAAGATGGAAACTTACACAGGTTGGCTACACCATCAGTTCCCTGTTCATACGCTCATATGAGCAGGGCGAACGAACATACCAGAGCATGCTCTGCCGCGGATATAACGCCGATGCGCATATTTATGTAGGTAAGAAAAACCTGGGAATTGCTGACTTTTTTTTCCTCATACTGACACTTGGGATAATCGTTGCAGCACAGATGTATATTACTTCTTTAATAGTTATACCACTTTCCAATTAGAAAAACTATTAATACGGATTAGATTATTTAGGGAATGCCCTTCGGCTCCGGTTTGCGCCGGTAGTGTAGCGGTTATCACTGAGCGTTGCCAACGCTTAAACTCGGGTTCGAGTCCCGACCGGCGCATGAAGCCTGTAATCAGAATTCTTCTTTTCAGAAAATTTTCCCACAGGGAAGCCATACATTTAAGAAACCTGAACGCATTAGTATGTCGGGTGATCTAATGACTGATAATGCGGAGGACGGAGTCAGGACCAGGCTGGTAAAATATCTGTTAAAGGACAAGATCGGTATCAGGAAATGCCTTTTAAACCTGTTCTTAGAAGCTAAAAGTTACAATACCTGCGAAATCTATAATTACCTTAAAAAGCGCGGTTTTGATGTTAATTACAAAGGTGTCTCGGCCATGGTCGGACAGATGCACTCAAGACTCGGGATACTGAGTATCTATTTATCAAAAGAACATAATTTCTACTCCCTGAAGGAAAAACACGGGGACATCGTAAAGATGGTATTAAACAGTAATTTCTCTAATATGCGCCCCGGAACTTATTGAAATGCTATTCAAGTATTCCGAGGTGTAGATGTATCTCACACCTGAAGAAGAAAAAATTCTTAAAGGGGAACGCGGCGCTACATACCAGAAAGCGATTGAGATACTCGCTGCCTTGGGAGATATTTATGACGCTGACAGGCTTATCCCCATAAAAAGCGCGCAGATAGCCGGGGTTTCTTACAAGACAATAGGAGAAGCCGGTCTTGAATGGATATCAGACCTAAAAGGAAAGGTCGCTGTACCATCAATCCTTAATCCTGCCGGGATGGACAGGGGATGCTGGAAAGAGATGGGCATAAGCAGGGATTTTGCAGCTAAGCAGGAAAAAATAATCCTGGCATATGAAGCGCTGGGGGTAAAAGCCGAATGTTCCTGCACTCCCTACGCCATCTTTGATAACCTTGCAGGTTCTGGAGACCATGTGGCGTGGAGTGAGTCATCGGCTATCTCGTACGCCAATTCCGTCATCGGGGCACGCACCAACAGGGAAGGGGGGCCGGGTGCACTTTCGGCTGCGCTCATCGGAAAAACTCCAAATTATGGCTTTCACCTGGATGAGAACAGGCAACCTGATGTTTTAGTGACCGTCGAGTCAAAGCTTCACGATTCGGATTACGGGGCGCTCGGCTATATTGTAGGAGCTATGGTCGGTGATAAAGTGCCTTTTTTTAAACTCAGGTCAATCCCATCAAAAGATGAACTAAAATCACTCGGTGCCGCAATGGCAGCATCAGGTGCAGTGGCGCTGTACCATGTTTCAGGCGCTACTCCTGAAGCCGGGAAATATGAAATGCCTGTTGAGAACATCACTATCGAAGATTGGCAGATAAAAGAAATCTATTCAAAAGAAAAACCCGACCTGATTGCATTCGGATGCCCTCATGCAAGTGTTGATGAACTGGAAAATCTCGCACGGCTGTTGAACGGGAAGAGGGTGAAAAAAGAAGTGTGGGTATGTACTTCACGCTCTATAAAGGATAAATATCCTCTTTTGATAAAGCGCATCGAAAGAAGCGGCGCAAAAGTTTTTTGCGATACCTGCATGGTCGTATCGCCTGCAAGCGAGAGATTCAAATGCATGATGGTAAATTCGGGAAAGGCACATAAATATGTTCCTAATCTCTGCGGCTCAAAGAGTATCATGGCAACAACAGAAGATTGCATTGCTGAGGCAGTTTCGGATTAAGGTGTTGCTGGTTAATGGCCTTACCACTCCAGGAATCTTAAAGTTTGGCTTTTAAAACCACAATCGCTTGGTCGTTTGGCGAAATACGGAGAATAAGCTTTATTAACCTGTAAGACAACATATATGATGAGGTTGGGGCTAGTGGGCAAAAGCTATCCTATCCATCAGTCAGCTTTTTTTTCTCTCCAACCTCTCTAATTTTAATACCCGAATTGTTTTGTTTTTAAAAAACATTAATGTATATTAAACGAATATAGGCTTTCAAATGGAACCAAATAGCGTCGCCCGGTGTGCGCAACTTGCCATGCTCCTTGAAGTCTCTGCCACGCCAAAACCCGGTAATATCGACCGTGACCACAATTATACTGATACCAGGTTCGAGCATTTCCTTGCAAGTTCAGCAGGTGTGTATCCTGTGCTGCAGAAGGCTGCAAAATCAGAATCAGAGGTTGGATCCCTGATACGCTGTGCTATCATCGAAAGCAACCGCTGGCAGGACGGGGGCAATACACATTTCGGGGCATTTATTTTACTTATCCCGCTTGTGATGGCAGCCGGCAGGTGTACAGATAAAGCATGCTTAAAAGCGCAGGCACAGCAGGTGGTAAGGGAAACTACAGTAAATGATTCGATAGAATTATACAGAGCTTTTTCCGAAGCAAAAGTCCATGTTAAACCTGTTGATGAACTTGACCTTGACGATGCATCATCTGCTAATAAAATAAAGGAGCAGGGCCTGACACTTTTTAAGTTGATGGAAATAGCAGCAAGCTACGACATGATCGCAAATGAATGGATCAATGGTTTTGAAAGGACTTTTGAATGCGCATCATCAATCCGGGATAAGGTTCCGAAATATGGCATCAATGATGCAGTGGTTCTTACTTTCATGGAACTTTTATCACGCAATAATGATACTTTTATCCAGACCAAATTTGATGATAAAAAGGCAGAGGAAGTTTCAACGCGCGCAAAAATAATCCTGCAAAAAGGCGATATTAATGTGATAATGAACGATATAAGGTCTTTTGATGAGGAATTGTTGAAGGAAGGAGTAAATCCGGGGTCAAGTGCAGATATCATAATTGCAGGTTTGTTCATCTCCCTTTTTGGGGGGATGAGATTTTGATAGATACCGGGGATTTCGGGATACATGACGGGATATCGGAAGTGATCTTCACCACTCTCTCAAAAGATGGAAAACCAAATGCTGCGCCTATTGGTTTGCATAAGAAGGAAGAGAGGCTCTTTGCCATGATTTATAATTCAAGAACACTTGAAAATATACTTGGCAGGCCTGCTGCTGCTGCAAACATCGTGGATGACCCGGTTTTGTTCGTGCAATCATCGCTTTGCGACCTTGAGCCTGAGAGATTCGAATATGTTGATGGTTTTCCGGTACTGAAGGATGCGCTGGGGTGGATCCTCTTTGATTGCAGATGTAAAAAGGGAGAAAAAATTTCACTTGTGGAGCTATCTCCTGTGGATGGAAAAATAAACCAGAGAAAAATCCAGCCTGTAAACCGCGGTTTTAATGCCGTTATTGAATCTTCGATCCATGCTACAAGATACGTCGTTTTTAAGGAAAAAAAGTATCTTGATAGCATTGAATATTATAATACCATTGTAAAAAAATGCGGCGGGGCAAGGGAGAAGGAAGCGATGGGGATGCTTTATAAGTTGATCGGGATCACGGAATAGGATATCAGAATTCCACGAGAGTTCTCTGGCCCTTTTTCGCTTCTAAATTCGCTACCCTTATCCCTACTCTCCGGAGAAGTACCGGGTGTTCGGCAAGGAAAGCTTTTGCAAGAAGATGGGCTGTATTCTTTATCGTATCCAGGTCTTTTGCGGCCGCGCTTAATGTATGGGTTCTGGTGTGGGTCTTGAAATCTGTGGATATCGCAACAAACGTAATGGATTTAAAGCTGAGCTTTCGTGCTTCAAGCTTCCTGTGGACATCATCTGCAAGCTTATTTATGGCTTCGGTAATCACGCCGGGATCCGCCGTGTCAGCCTTCAGCGTGGTCATCCTCCCTATCTGTTCAGTACCTTCGCGCTCAACCACAGGTGAATCATCTATGCCCTGCGATGCCTGTTTCAGCCAGATGCCTTTTGCCTGCCTGAATTCGCGGATAAGCTCATCGATAGATAATTTTGATAATTCACCGATGGTTTTCACGCCGAGTTCATTCAACCTGTCACCTGTCTTTTTTCCTACACCAGGCAGTTCCGTGATTTTAAGAGATTCAAGAAAATGTGAGGCTTCGCCGGGTTTTACGACGGTCAAGCCATCCGGTTTCCGGTAATCTGAAGCGATCTTTGCGATAAGTTTATTTGGCCCGACCCCTACCGAGCATGTCAATCCCGCTTTTTGCCTGATCTCATCTTTTATCTTTTGCGCAAGGAGCCCGGCTTCTTCAAAATCCGAAACCTTGCCTGTTGTATCACAAAATGCTTCATCCACGCTTTCCTGCTCAAATATCCCGCAATGGCTTTTGATCATTTCCATCACTTCATCAGAGATACTGCGATAAAGTTCCATATTTACAGGTAAAAACACAGCTTCAGGGGCGGTTTTTTTTGCGCGGCTTATAGGGATCCCGGCTTTTATCCCGAGTTTTCTTGCCTCGTAATTGCTTGTGCTCACGGCACCGCTATCGCCGCCGCGGGCCGAATATACGCATATGACCACAGGCCTGCCTTTTATTTCGGGGCGCTCTCTTTCCTCGCACTGGGCAAAGAAATAATCCATATCCACATGCAGTATTATCCTCCTGTGCGGGTTTTCTGGAAGGAACATCCGTATAAGGGATAGCGGTGTGAGAATATAAACATGCCAGGCAAAAAATCCAGTAACTATGTAATAGTGGTTTCATTTTAAATAACTCACCGCGAAGAACGCAAAGGTTATAAAAATCGTTCTTTGCGTCCTGGTATGAAAAAAGTACAACAATGTGACGTAGAACACGGATTGCACGGATGACACGGATCCGTGAAAATCCGTCTAATCCGTGTCATCTGTGTTCCTCCCGGTTGTGTCTTTTTCATTGTTACCTATGAACTTCCAGTTCATAGCCGACTTTGCGGTTTTTAAATTTCACTAAAATGTCAAAAGCACTTTTAGTTGTTATGATGTATTATCTTACTTTAATATTATGTAACATATGTAGAGCTATTTTTCAATGAACGATCTTTGTAATGTCCATCTCGATTATATCTTCAGCCCCGAGGCTCTTCAGTTTCGGTATGAGGATATTGATCTCGCTCTTGCTTACGACCGTGCCGACAGCATAATAGTCTGATTTATAGAGCTTGGATACCGTGGGTTTCTTCATGGCCGGGACTGCACTTACAACTGAATCCAGTTTATCCTCAGGCACGTTCATTACGATATATACCCTGCCGCGCGCTTCAAGCACTGCCTGCAAAAGGATCTTTATCTCTTCAATCTCTTTCCTTTTCACAGGGTCTTTCCAGCTTTTCTTATTCGCTATCAGCTTCGTATTGGATTCAAGTATGATATCCACAATCTTTAACCCGTTTTTTCGAAGCGTTGAGCCAGTTTCTGTAAGATCCACTATCACATCGACAAGTTCGGGGACTTTGGCTTCCGTGGCGCCGTATGAGTAGCGTATGTCCACCGGGATACCGCGGTCATCAAAGAATTTCTTTGTGAGTTTCGGGTATTCCGTCGAGACCCTGCTTCCGGGTTTTACGTCTTTTCCGCTTTTGATGTCGCGGTCGTTGGGCACAGCCACCACAATCTTTACAATCCCTTCTCCCATCTTGCTGTAGAACATGTCTGCGACTTCGACAACATCGGACTCAGACTCCATTACCCAGTCTTTTCCTGAGATGCCAAGGTCAAAATATCCCTCTTCAACGTACTTGGGTATTTCCTGGGGGCGCAGGATCTTGATTTTCTTTATCCTCGGGTCCTTTATCGTGGGGTTGTATTCCCTGTCGGTTTTCCTTATCTCAAGGTCAGCCTGCCTGAATAAAAGGAGGGTCTGCTCTTCAAGGCTGCCTTTTGGGATTGCAATATCTATCATAATAATTCGACCTTCTAATGAATGCCCTGATTAAAAGCTTTGCTGAGGGTGGGGGGTCATGTTAGAGGGGGAAAGTACAGTCACTACGGCCAGAACAAGGATTATGGAGAAACCGAATTGAATGCTATGCGTAGAGTACTTGGAGTAACGATGGAGAAAAAGGATCCAAAAGCATGGGATTGATTGCATATTATAGGCAAAGAAATAGCCCGTGACTGGAAAAACAAAAAGCCAAGCTGGCAATTAGTATCTGAATCAAGAAGATAATATGTATCGGGGAATCTCACCGCCAAGTCATCTATTAACTGTGGTTCATAGATGACGATGAAATGTCTTTCATATCAGAGCGCAAAGGACGCAAAGAAAATGACTCTATGCTTTGCGATCTTAGCGTCCTTTGCGGTGATTGAAATACATGATAAACCCCAGATGGTTTCTGGACATTAAAACTAATAATACCTCACCAGCGCCTTACAGCAATCCGCACCGCAAGGGCGAGAAGCGCCGAAGGGAACGGCGCGGCGGGTGTGCATGAAGCTGTTGCCGGGATTTGATGGGGGGTTTGTGCCTGCTTCATAGTATTGGGAAAAGAAGCCGGAATATATCAGCGAATCGGCGGGGATATCTAAGGGGGCATTCATAAATAACTTGACCACCTATAGAAGAGCACTTTGTGGGTTTATTGTGTAATTTCACTCGCCGTGAAATTCATTTCGCATAATATTGAGTTTTTCGATTTCTTCGTCTGTAACTTTTAATCCTGTTTCGTAGTGATTATTATCTGCCATTGCT
>VEPN01000045.1 GCA_012026835.1 Candidatus Methanoperedens sp.
CAAAGTATTTATATATGTCGATAGAATTTTTGTGAAAATCAGGTCATAGCTAACAAAAAGATAGCTTTTTAAGTCAAATAGCTAATTGGATTTCTTCTCATATGATTTTAAGTAATTACTTCACACCCGTTTTCATTGACAATCATCGTGTGTTCCGACTGTGCAACGATCTCACTCCCGATTTCGATGATTTCAAGATATTCCCTTAATCCGGTCAAATCCTCGATTCTAATCCCTGGAGCCCAGCGGGGCGTAAAAGGCAGGGGTCCAAAAAGTTCCCTGAGCCGGAGATTTGCTTTTGTATTGCTCCTCTCGTTGATCGCATAAATGTGAGGTTTTCCGTATTTGATATTGCCTTTGCCATATGTTGCGAACGGTTCGATGGCAAAAACCATATCTTTCCTTATCTTCTGGCTGAATATACTCCTGTAATTTGGGATTGTAATGCCTGCATGTAATTTGTATTGTTCCAGGCTGTGACCGGTTAAATCCCTGACAGGATTGAAACCGTGTTTTTTTATAGTGGTTTCGATAATTCCTCCTATCGTCCTTGTCTGTGTATTATCTTTAACAGAAGAGATAGCATTCTCAAGCGCCTCTTCGCATGCATGGATTAAACGCCTGTGATCCTGTGTCCCGACCTCTATCGAGGTTGCCGTATCTGCAATAAATCCTTCAATATGGGCTCCTATATCAATTTTGACAACGTCTCCCCTTTTAAAGCATGGTGTATTGTCTTCAGGTGTATAATGTGAAGCGATCTCATTAACCGAGATATTGGCCGGGAATGCAGGCTTTGCACCGAGTTCTTTTATCCTGTTTTCAATAAATTCTGCGACCTCAAGGAGCGGGATATCTTCTTTTACCCTGGATACCGCTTCCTCCCTCACGCGGGCGGCAATTCTCCCTGCATCTATATAATGATTATGAACGATTTCATTCATCAATCTCTTGTAACTAATGCGGCTCCTGCCAATATAAGCACTCCGCCTGCAATGACCGGTATAGAGATTTTCTCACCAAGGATCAGCACGGCAAGAAAAACAGCGCTGGCAGGCTCAATTAATCCCAGGATACTGGCGTTCTGGGCTCTGACTTTTTTCAGTCCGTTAAAATATAACGATATAGATAATATTGTTGGGAATATTGCAAGGAGCAACAGAGATGGCATATTATCAATAACCACATTTGCGGGAGCAAGTCCCCAGGGAAGGAGAATGAGAGTTGCAATAAAGAAGCTCCAGAATGCCTGGCTATATCCGGTGTATGTATCGCTGATATATTTTGACGTAACTATCTGGAAAGCATAAGATAGGCCTGCAACGATACCTGCAAGTATCCCGATAGAAAGTGTAAAATCGAGTTTCTCAGGATCAACGATAAGAACGATACCTGCAATAGCTAATAGAAGGGCAATAACTCCTTTTTTTGTCGAGCTTTCTTTTAGGAGCAGGGGCGAGAGCAGGGTCACGTACACGGGCGCAGTATAAAGCAAAAGCACAGCGACCGAGACTGATGCATTCAATATCGATACAAAATATGCAAGCATGGTACCCAGTTGCAATAAGCCGAATATTACCAGGTATTTTTTCTTCCCCTTAAGTCTTATTTTATCAAGTTTCCCTGAGATCAATAAAACCATAAATAATATGACAAGAGCAAAACCCATCCTGTAAAAAATGATGCCTGGCACCCACATCCCTGATATCCTCTTTGCAAGTATCCCCACGAAACCCCAGAGTATAGCGGCTGTGATTATTTCGCCGTACCCTTCAAAGGTATTACGGTTCGGGATGAAATTCATCTTCTTCTGGATATTCTGTAAGGCAAAATACCTTGCGGGGATAAATATTAATAAGTCACGCATAATTTAGGAGAAACACGAAATCATAGGATTATTATGAAAAGCTTCCCAAAATGGTCTTTAACCTTGAAAGTCTTACCCCTTGTAGCATTGATTATCGTTTTAAAGCTCGCTGCTCACCAGTACGGCGTTGAATTCATTTCCCTGAATCCGTTATTTACAGGAGTTGTTACAGCCAATATATTTATCCTGGGTTTTCTCCTTGCCGGGGTCCTGGCGGATTATAAGGAGAGTGAAAAATTACCCGGGGAATTGGCTGTCAGTATTGAATCCATTGTTGATGAATGCCTTATTATATACAAAAACAAGAAAGCAAAACCAGCCGAAGAATGTTTACAGTATGTTTGCGACCTGACAAGTTCTTTAAACGGCTGGTTTTACAAAAAACAACGAACCCGCGTAATGATGGAAAAAATAGATGGCCTGAATGATTTTTTTCTTGCATTTGAACCTCTGACACAGGCTAATTTCATAGTCCGGTTAAAACAGGAACAAAGTGCTATCAGGCGCATGTTAATCCGTATCCATGCCATCCGGGAAACTTCATTTGTTTCAGGCGGATATGCAATCGCGGAAGCCATCACCCTCCTCCTTGTCATCGGGCTCCTGTTTGTCAGGATAGATCCGTTTTATGAAGCCCTTTTTTTTGTGAGTGCTATCGCTTTTTTGCAGACTTATATGATAGCGCTGATAAAAGACCTGGACAACCCGTTCGATTATGATGAGATGAACAGGGGACCTGATGAGATATCATTAAAGCCCCTGGAAGATCTGAAAATGAGGATCGAAAAGAAAATACAAACACTTAAAACTAATTCCTCATGCTCGTAACAGGACTTGGCATCCTGCCGCCGCGCAGTATAAAATCCCTGGAACTGAACCGGCTAATCTCCATAATATAAGTCTCACCGAGCAGTCCCCCGAAATTCACATAATCACCTGCCTTTTTTCCCGGGACCGGGATAAGCCGGACGCCGGTGGTTTTCCCGTTCACAACGCCTATTGAGAGTTCGTCTGCGATAATTGCAGAAATGGTTTCGGAGGGCGTATCACCGGGGATGGCTATCATATCAAGGCCAACCGAGCAAACTGCCGTTAACGCTTCAAGTTTTTCTATTGAAAGCGCGCCTTCCCTGACAGCCCTGTTCATTCCCGAATCCTCACTGACAGGGATAAACGTCCCGCTCAGGCCGCCAACGTTACCTGAAGCCATTGCCCCGCCTTTTTTCACAGCATCAATAAGGAGCGCAAGCGCCGCAGTGCTTCCCGGCGCACCCATCCTCTCGATGCCCATGAGTTCAACTATCCCGGCCACAGAATCCCCAACCTTTGTGGTTGAAGCAAGCGAGATATCCACTATCCCGAAAGGGACATTCAAATTTGCGGCAAGCTCCCTGCCTATAAGCTCACCTGCCCTTGTTATTTTGAATGCCGTACGCTTGACGATTTCTGAAAGCCCTGTCAGGTCGCATTTTGTGTTCTTCTCAACAACGCCTCTCACGACTCCGGGGCCGCTTATGCCTATGTTGAGTGAAAAATCAGGTTCGCCGATGCCATGGAAAGCTCCCGCCATAAAGGGATTATCTTCAGGGGCGTTTGAGAATACCGCAAATTTCGTGCATCCAAGCCCGTTATCAGTCCTGCCTGCAATATCCTTGATAACAGTTCCAAGCTTTATCACAGCATCCATGTTCATACCAGATACCGTGGAACCCACATTCAGGAAGGCGCATACCCTTTCGGTGCTTGATAAAACATCAGGGAGCGAATTTATGAGCTGCTCATCCGCCTTTGTCATGCCTTTCTGTACCAGCGCCCCGTACCCGCCGATGAAGTCAATACCTGCATCCCTGGCCGCTTTATCCAGCGTTACTGCCAGTTCAAGCGGCGCATCATCGGCACAGGACTCTGTTATCAGGGAAACGGGGGTCACGGAGATCCTTTTATTGATTATCGGGATGCCGTATTTATCCTCAAGTTTCCCAGCTTCGGTCACAAGCCTTTTCCCGTAATCAGTTACCCTTTCATACACTTTTGATTTGAAAATACCAAGGTCCGGGTTGATACAATCTTTAAGGTTAATCCCCAGAGTCACAGTACGAATATCAAAATTATCATACAGGGTCATCTTTACGGTTTCCATGACCTCTTCAAGCGAGTATTCCATACCTTACACCCTGTGCATGGCCTTGAAAATATTCTCATGCTGGACCTGTATCTTAAGCCCCATATCGGTTTCTATCTGTGCCAGTTCTTTTTTCAAATCGCCTATCATTATCCCGGAATCCGACATGTCTGCAAGCATCGTCATTACAAAATAACCCCCCATTATTTTCTGGTCAAGGTCCTCGATATTGATATTGTGTTTGAAAACAGCGTTTGATATTCTTGCTATTATCCCTTTCTGGTCTTTACCTATTACTGTTATAAATACAAGGTCTTTGGTCATAGAAGCCTCCGATATGTCCGGTTAATAGCAAAAGGGTGGTTTAAAGATAACCTTTATGTCCTTGAAAGAAGTAAAAATGTAAACTCACATTCATATGATAGTCCTTCATGGCACCTGGAAACCGCAAGAAAAAGCAGGAGGGGCTGGGAACTTTTTCTTCTGGGGTGAATCTTCTGTTCTTCCTGCTCAAAAGAGAGGGCGTCTTCCGAAGGCAGGGTCGCCGCGCGCTCATCCTTTTCAGGCTCCTGAGAATGACATAAGAACCGTGTTAGAAGCGGTAGACCCGGAGAGGGTAAGGAAAGCGCGAACCGACAGCGCACTGTTTAGCTTACCTTCATATCCCAAATACCCTCAGCCATCACCCGATCTTCTCAGGGATGAGGATGAAGCAGAAGGGGCATTAACCCTCAGGCAGTGGAAGGTTAACGGCCTTTGCATAATGCCGGAGGAGGCAGTTTCATTGTTGAGTTCTCTCTCCGGGACATGGGCAGGTGATGCGGCGATAGGTACTGATACAAGGTTCTGGAGCAAAGCCTCAAAGCTTGCGATGGAACTCCTGTCGAAACAGCATTTCATTCCTGGGATTATTGTTCATAATGGAATGGCATTCGCCAGATGGCAGTATGTGCTGAACGATGAGAACGACAGGATGCGTTTTTCAATGCTTATGCGCTCAATGCCCCCTGTTTGCAGGGCTCTTGTCCAAAATAATGATGCGCAGGAACTGCTGGCTGATTTCCTGAACAGCGCGGTTGATAGCTGTATAAGAAGCTGGATCCCGATATCAGAGATAAGAACTAAAAAGCCCGGTATATCTGAATCCTGGCTGCATTCCCTCGCGACAGGAGAAACGATAAAAGCCAGCGCATCGGGCATTTCGAAACTCTCTGAAAACATACTATCCTGGAAAGCCCAGATATATGAAATAGGGAGATCGGAATTTCGCACATGCTTCCGCCTCGAACCGCCCGAAGATAAGAACCGGGATAACTGGAGTTTGCGGTATTTCCTCCAGGCATCAGACGATCCGAGTCTTCTCGTGCCTGCCGGGATGGTCTGGAAAGAGTCAAAGGATACACTTGAATTCCTGAACCGCAAATTCGACCATCCGCAGGAGAAACTTCTTGCTGACCTGGGGAAAGCTACCCGGTTATACCCCCCGATCGAAGACAGCCTTCATTCTGCCAGGCCAACGCAGGCTACACTCTCAAACAAACAGGCGTATGCTTTCCTGAAAGAAGCCGTGCCGCTGCTGACAGAAAGCGGCTTTGGCGTTCTCATACCTCCCTGGTGGAACAAAAACACGGCCAGACTTGGCGTAAAGCTGAACATGAAACCAAAGCGTGACCCGAAAACCAGCAGGGGAATATTCGGTTTTGATTCAATCATAAAGTATAACTGGCAGATCGCCATCGGAGATGAACCGATAAGTGAAGAAGAATTCGAAGCACTCGTGAATTTAAAAGAGCCTCTTGTATGCATAAGAGGACAGTGGGTGGAGGTGAAAAAGGAAGATATCGATGCAGCGATCAAATTCTTCAAGTCAGGACATTCGGGCGAAATGATGCTGGGCGAAGCCCTGAGGCTCGGCACGGGGCTTGGGGAATCAGGCATCGGTCTTCCCGTAAGCGGTTTTAAAGCATCGGGCTGGATATCGGAACTGTTTGAGCAGCTGTCGGGCAGGAATACGATAGAGCAGCTGCCGCAGCCGGATGATTTTGTGGGTGAGCTTCGCCCCTACCAGGTAAAAGGTTTCTCATGGCTTTCCTTCCTCCGCCGGTACGGGCTTGGCGCATGCCTGGCTGATGATATGGGGCTTGGAAAGACCATACAAATGCTTGCCCTGCTGCTGAAGGATAAAGCTAACGGCATTGAAAAGCCCACTCTTTTAATCTGCCCAACATCAGTGGTCGGGAACTGGAAGAGGGAGGCAGAAAAATTCGCACCATCGCTTCGTGTGATGATACATCACGGCATCAACCGGAGGAAGAAAAACGAATTTATCTCGGAAGCTGCGAATTGCGATCTTGTGATAAGTACCTACGCACTGGCGCACAGGGATGAAGAAATACTCTCCCGGGTCGAGTGGAACGGCGCTGTGCTTGATGAAGCGCAGAACATCAAGAACCAGTTCACAAAACAGTCCCAGGCAGTGCGGAGGCTGAGATCGAACTATCGCGTAGCTCTCACCGGTACGCCTGTTGAGAACCGCCTGTCTGAACTATGGTCTATTATGGAATTCCTGAACCCCGGCTATCTTGGTTCGGCAGATGGCTTCAGGAAAAGATTTGCGCTTCCCATCGAACGGTATAATGATAAAGATGCTGGGATAGAACTCAGGAAAATCGTTTCACCGTTCATACTCCGCCGCCTGAAGACAGACCCCGCCATAATCAGGGATCTTCCAGACAAGATCGAAATGAAAGTCCACTGCAACCTCACAAAAGAGCAGGCGACTCTCTATGAAGTTGTTGTCAAGGACATGCTCAAGAAGATCGAAAGCAGGGAGGGAATTGAACGAAAAGGCATGGTGCTGTCAGCGCTTGTGAGGCTGAAGCAGGTCTGCAACCATCCTGCGCAGTTTTTAGGCGATGGTTCCATACTTTCCGGGCGCTCAGGCAAGTTGAACCGCATAACTGAAATGCTTGAGGAGGTGCTGGCCGAAGGGAACGCGGCTCTTGTCTTCACCCAGTTCGCCGAGATGGGCGCCATGCTAAAGAACCATTTGCAGAAAACTTTTGGCCAGGAGGTCATGTTCCTGCACGGCGCGGTATCCCAGAAGCAGAGGGATAATATGGTCATGCGCTTCTCGGAAAAGGACGGACCCCGGATTTTCATCCTTTCACTCAAGGCAGGCGGCGTGGGCCTTAATCTTACGCGCGCAAGCCATGTGTTCCACTTCGACAGGTGGTGGAACCCTGCTGTGGAAAACCAGGCGACCGACCGTGCTTTTCGCATCGGGCAGGCAAAGAACGTGCAGGTGCACAAGTTCATCTGCGACGGGACACTGGAAGAGAGGATAGATGAGATGATAGAGGACAAGAAAGCACTGGCAGAGAATATTATCGGCGCAGGTGAAGGCTGGCTTACTGAGATGACGACCGAGCAGTTGAAGGAGCTGTTCACGCTAAGGCGCGAGGCGATTGCTGATGAGTAGTGAAATGGGAGGATAAATGGGCCACCGGGATGATTTCTGGGGCTTTTACCCACCTTCAAAACCAATCAAGGTCGAGGGTGGCATAAAAGCAAAAAGCAAGAGGGGAGCAATAGGCGACACATGGTGGTCAAAACGCTGGGTAAAGGTGCTTGAATCTTTCGGCTGGACAAACAGGCTTGAGAGGGGGCGGCGGTATGCAAGGGGCGGACAGGTCCTCGATTTTAAGCTTTCACCCGGTAAAGTGACCGCAAGAGTGCAGGGCTCGGTGGCAGAGCCATACAGGGTAATTATTGAGATAAAGCCACTTATCGATAAGGAATGGAACGATGTCCTGGAAGAGATGTCGGGGAAAGCCATTTTTGCTGCAAAATTGCTCGCAGGCGAGATGCCGCAGAACATAGAGGAGGCATTTGAAGCCGCAAGTATTTCACTTTTTCCCGAATCCTCAAAGGACATAAAGACAGACTGCTCCTGCCCCGACAGCGCGAACCCGTGCAAGCATATCGCAGCAGTGTATTATATTCTGGCAGAGGAATTTGACCGGGATCCCTTCATGCTTTTCAAACTCAGGGGGAGGACAAAAGAGGATATAACAGCGTCGCTTCGAAAAATGCGTACAGCGGATAGCGCTTCACGGCTGGAAGTTCAGCCTTCCGGAGAGATACTGGAAAAGAAAGAAGCGCCTGTGTCGGTCGATAATTTCTGGGCCGGAGAAGGGCTTGAGTCCTTTTCGGTGAATATATCCCCGCCCGGTGTATCAGCCGCTATCATCAAGCGTCTGGGTACGCCTGAATTCTGGGACAGCAAGGATGATTTTGGCAGGATGATGAGCAAATTATATGGAGATATCAGTCAGCGTGCCATAGATACTGCATATGGTGAAAAGACTGGCAGAAAAAAATCTGAAAAAATAAAAGATAATGATTATAATCATTAGAAATATTTATTATGTTACAGGTTAATAAAAATTATTGTGCCAGGTCATAAGAAATGCAGGATTGAAGGAATAGCATGCAATAAGACAAGCGGCGGTTTTTTCCAGGAGATCAATACCGTTTCCATAAACAGGAACATCGGTCTTATTAATCTTCATGGAACTGTTAGACTTATCAGGATATTGGGATTAATGGCTCTGATAAGTTACATGGTAGTGATTCTTTTCACATGGATGTATGCAAATTTAGAAGGTTATGTTTATTTTTCTGCTGGTGAGCCTGAATTATATATAAAATATTCTGAGTGGGCTCTGGGGTTCATCGGGATTCTTGTTGCAGCCGATTTCTTGAAGAAAGAACTGGAAAGTTAACCTCAAACCAAAAGTTTTAACAATCCCTGTCAACAAGTATGCCATAATGAAACATACGGAAAAAAAGCCTGATACCAGGTCAGAAGTAATGCGGGTACTGCTCAATATCTCAAAGAGCCTTGCTAAAGAGCAGCAAGGGGCTCTCTTTGTTATAGCAGACCGTGAGAAAATCGATGGTAATTACCGTCCCCATTATCCGCAGATAGAATTCGCAGGCAATATCCTTACAAAAGGGATGGATTCTGTAATAGAGAAGCTTGCCACACTTGATGGCGCGGTCATTTTTACACCCGAAGGTGAAATGGTGGCCTACGGCTCAAGGATACTGAAATCCGAAACCCTTCTTGGTTTTGGCACAAAGCATGCAGCCGCCAGGGGAATAACATTATTTGATACGACCTTCACGGCAATACTTGTATCTGAAGAAACAGGCTGGATAAAGGTTTTCCAGAATGGTGATATTGTCCTTGAGACAGATGCCGTGGATATAGAACCTTCAACACTTGATAAAGTTTCCCGCTTCCTTACGAACCAGGACATGGCACTGCTTGCAAGCGCAGGCATCGCCGCAGCTACAATTGGCCCTCCGGCCGTACTGATAGTGGGAGGGGCATATATGGTTGTAAGAACTGCAGGCTCGATGATCTCCTCGGCTTTAAAGAAAGATAAGCGCAAATGATTCCCTTTACAAAACTCCACGGCAATGGAAATGACTTCATCCTTATAGACGAGTATGAAAGAGAGGTCATCCCGGCAGTGGAAAAAGCATCTTTCGCAGAAAAATATTGTCATAGGCGTTTCGGGATAGGCGCAGACGGGGTATTGTATCTTGGTAGATCGGAGAGGGCAGACCTGAGGATGAGAATATTCAATTCCGACGGTACTGAAGCAGAGATGTGCGGTAACGGCATCCGATGTCTTGTGAAATATGCGCTTGATAAAGGCTACATTAAGACTGAGGGGAGCGTGGAGACCCTTGCCGGGGTTCTTCCTATAAGCTCGCATGTTGAGGATAGGACATGGATCAGGGTGAACATGGGTAAGCCCCAGTTTACCAGGGAAATAATCCAGGTCAGGGGAACAGGTGAATTTCTTGAAGTTAACCTGCACGGATACAAAGTCTCGGCAGTGAATACCGGAGTTCCGCATGCTGTAGTATTTGTGGATTCGCTTGAAAATGACCTGATATCAAAAGCGCCGCTAATCAGGTACGACCCTGTTTTTCCAAAAGGAACTAATGTGAATTTCGTGAGGGTGGATTCTGATGATGAGATCACGATACGCACTTATGAGCGCGGGGTGGAAGCTGAAACCTTAAGCTGCGGTACTGGTGCTGTGGCCTCTGCCGCGATAGCCAGCAGGCTTGGCAAAACGGGTAAAAAGGTAAAAGTGAATACAAAAGGCGGCGAATTAAGGATCACGCTTGCAGATGATGCGGCTTTCATGGAAGGCCCGGCAGAGCGGGTGTTTGATGGTTTGATTTGCGAAAACGATTAATGCCAGATGTAAAATCATTTAAAGTATGAAAAATAATGTGAGGAGATTATGGTCAAGGTTGAAAAATTCATTCATGAGAGTATCGAAAATATCAAAGAGAGGGTTAAAGGACGGGCTATAATCGCGCTGTCCGGGGGAGTTGATAGTTCTGTCTGTGCTGTACTTGCAAACAGGGCAATCGGCGATATGCTCACACCTATTTATATAGATACGGGACTTATGCGGAAGGGAGAGACCGAACGGATAAAAAAGATATTTGCTGATATGAATCTCCTTGTTATCGACGGGAAGGAGAGTTTCCTGGGCGCTTTAAAAGGCAAAACCGACCCTGAGAAAAAAAGAAAAGCCGTGGGTGAGGCTTTTATCCGGGAATTTGAGAAAGAAGCCCGGAAACTGAATGCAAGGTACCTTATCCAGGGGACAATATATCCAGACAGGATTGAATCTGAGGGAGGTATCAAGAGCCACCATAATGTCGGGGGCCTCCCGTCTGTCATTGATTTTGAAGGCATTGTCGAGCCGCTGGCCGATCTTTACAAGGACGAGGTAAGGGAAGTGGCAAGGGCGCTTGGTCTTCCAAGAGAGATATCAGACAGGATGCCGTTTCCCGGGCCTGGCCTCTCTGTCAGAATAATCGGTGAAGTGACAGAAGAAAAGCTGGATGTCGTCAGGGCCGCCAATGCGATAGTGGAAGAGGAACTGGTCGAGCAGTTCGCTCCCTGGCAGACGTTTGCGGCGTTGCTTGAAAAGGGGACAGGCGTAAAAGGCGATATCAGGGTACACGGCTGGATAATAGCCGTGCGCGCCGTGGAATCAAGGGACGGGATGACCGCCGAGGCTATGGAACTTCCCTGGGACGTGCTGAGAAACATCGAATCCAGGATTACAAGCGAGATACCTAATGTTTCGCGGGTTCTCTATGACCTCACGCCTAAACCCCCGGCAACTATAGAGTTTGAGTAAGACCATGTCTTTTACAAAAATTGTGCATGATATTCGCGCGAGGCAGAAAATAAAATCCAACCCGCCGGACCGGCCTACAGCAGTATGGGTGGGGAAGGACATGCTTGATGGCAGGCCTATTGCGTCGCTCACAGTAATATTCCAGACCACAGGGTGCAGGTGGAATAATTGCACTATGTGCGGATACGTCTATGACAGCGCAAAAAAACCTCCTTCGCATGATGATTTGATGAAACAGTTCGAATATGCAATGTCGCGCTGTAAAGATGAGGAGTTCATTGTAAAAATATTTACCTCGGGAAGCTTCTTTGACGACGGCGAGATAGATACAGGAACACGAGAGGAAATGCTCTCGCGGCTGGGAAAAGATACGAGGGTAAAAAAGGTCATTGCAGAGACAAGACCCGAATACGTGACCGGGGAAAGATTGTCCGTGGCGGTATCGGCCCTTGGCAAACCTTTTGAGGTGGCTATCGGGCTTGAAACCAGTAATGATATGATAAGGAAGGATTGCATCAATAAAGGTTTCTCGTTCTCTGATTTCAGGGATGCAGGCAACATTGCACGAGAACATGGCGTCACAGTAAAAGCCTACCTGCTTCTCAAGCCTGTATTCCTTTCTGAAGGCGCAGCGATCAACGACATGATATCTTCAATAAGCGAAACTTCACCCCATGCCGGGACTATATCGGTCAATCTCTGCAATGTGCAAAGAGGAACACTTGTGGATGAGATGTTTGAGCGGGGAGATTACCGCCCTCCCTGGTTATGGAGCGCCGTGGAAGTCCTGAAAAAAGGTAAGGAAACTGCTCCTGGTACGATCATAATGTCTGACCCTGTTGGCGCGGGTTCAGCACGAGGCCCTCATAATTGCGGCAAATGCGATGATGATGTGGCTTCTGCCATACGTATTTTTTCCCTCACCCAGGATACTGGGGTTTTTAATGGTCTTGACTGCCAGTGCAGGGAACTATGGAAAAAAGTGGTTGAGCTTGAAGATTCCACGTTCGGGTCAACTCTTGTAAAATAGTTATTTACTTTTCTTCATATATCGTTCTTTTTCGCTGAAAATGCATCCGCAGTATTTTTGCATGTAAAGGTCAAGTGCTCTTGCCATCTCACGGGATTTCCTGTATCCGTCCCTGAAATCTTCATAATAAAACCCGATGCCGTATTCATCAGCGATTTTTTTCCCGGCACTGGCAAGAACTTCATGCTTCTGGTACGGCGAAATCAAAAGCGTTGTGGTGAATGCCTCAAAACCAAGTGATTTTGCGGCAGCGGCGGTTTCTTTTAGCCTCATGTTATAGCAGAATTCACACCTGTCACCGGATTCCAGCGCCCCGCGAAGGTAGCTTTCGATATCATAATCGTTCTTATATATAATCCTGGCTCCTTTTAATTCCACATATTTCTCAAGCGACTCCATGCGTTTCTTATATTCCGAATATGGATGAATGTTGGGGTTATAAAAAAAGCCCGTTACATCGTGCCCTTCCTCTATCAATCGTTCATGGGGATACGTGAAGCAGGGCGCACAGCAGATATGGGCAAGAATTCGCATGATATTAACTATGTTTACCTTGCCTTAAAAGCAATGCAAAAAAAATTAGATAAACGCATTTGCGCTTATCTCTGAAAAGGAAATATTCATTTCCAATTCGTTAACCATCGGGTCTATCTGGGCAAGGTCATTATCCAGCCCGAATTCGTCATTTTCCGCTACGCTGCTTAAAGGTGCCGGAGTTTCAGATGGGGATACGGGTGTATTGGATACTGGCGCTTTCAAAGAGGAATCAGGTCCCGTTTTGTCTATGCAGCCCGGTACCGATGCTGCAACCACAAGCACCAGTAAAATATAAGCGGCTCTCATATTATCCCTCCTTCTGCCATTCGCCGCTTACAGTGAAGCTTTTCTCAGTATGGTAACTTCCCCTGCCGCTAAGAACCGCTGAACCAGTACCTTCTGCCGTAAGGGTGACGTTGCCTGATATCTCTATCCTGATATTTTCCCCGGTTATTGTTGCAGAACCGAATCCCGTATATTTTACATCCCCGTTGCCCAGGGTTTCTTTGGTTCCTGTTCCATCTGTAGTGACTTTAGCACCGCTTGAAACTACCAACGTGGCATTTCCCGACACTGTTGCTGTCACGTTCCCGCGTATCAGGGCCCTGCCAGTCCCGTTGGCTTCAAGCCTGCCGGTTCCACTTACAATGACCCTCCCGCCTGAGAGTTTCCTATATTCTTTAACGAAATCGAGTAACTCCCTGCTTGCTGCTTTCAATTTCCGGACTGTTTCCTTCTGGAGGCTGTTACCCTGATTCACAAAAGTTTGTGCGTCCTTGTTATCTGTCACAGTGCCGTCGGAGGCAAAACCTTTATGTTCTTCAAACAGGTTCCGGGTCTCCTGGTAACTATCTTTTGCCTCGTTCATCAGATTCTCAAAACTTGCAGCTTTCTCCTCAAGTTTTGATGTATCTTTTCCTTGTGCCTTGAGGTCCTGAATAGCGGCATCGGTTCTTGCTGAAACATTATCAGTCTTTTCAATGAAATTGCTTATCCTGTGATTAAGCACTATCCCGACGTAATAGCGGGTTTCAAGCCTCACCTTTATCCACAGGTCTTTAAGACCATTATATGCATCCAGCAACTCCCTGTCAGTATCTGCCTGCTGTACGTCTGTTCTTATCTTCTCGAGCTGTTTAATATGTACATCGATGTTTGCAGACACATCAAACTGAAAGAGTTCCCTGTTTTCCGCAAGTTCTGCCCTGTACTTGAGGACTTCAAGATGCGAAACCCCATGATCTATTGCTTTAATAAGATATTCCCTGAATTTGAGCCTCAGTTCATCTTTTGACTGGTTATCTTTTGTTTCCCTGAATTTCTTTAAGGCTTTTTCGAATAAGTCCTGAGCCCCATTAAACTTTTCCTTTGTCCTATCATATTTGTCCTTGTGTATCTGGTATTGTTCCCTGGTTTTTTCATACTGTTCCGCAGGGGTCTGCGCTGCCGCAAGCCCTGTGAACAGGCCCAGTATGAACATCGCGGCAACAAGCGATGTTAATATATTGAGCTGGTTATTTTTCATTTTATTTCCTCCTTATATTTTCTCTCAATTACAGCGATCTCTGCAATTGCTCACTCAATATTATAATTATTTAATAGATAAAGATACTTTTATTCGTTGGATAATTAAAGTTTTATTAGGTACTCTAATCATTTACAAACCTTTATTAACACTTTATTAACTTTATAACAAACTATATATATCGTGTTTTAAGATTAAGGAAAGTATGGTCAAGATAAAAGCCGGGCTTATAATAATCCTTTTATCAGCGATCCTTACCAGTGGTGTTCATGCGGCCGCCTTGCACGGGACTATTTATGAATGGTCTGATTTTGAAAAGCCTCTTAAGAATGCCATAGTAGAGGTGAATTCCACACCATTGCAATATACGGTCTCAACGACAGGAACGTACTCGTTTAATCTCTCACCTGGAAATTATTCTATCAGGGCCAAATACTACAGGAACAATATTCTTGAATATGCGGCAGAAGAAGAAATGATTATTGATAAGGAAGGAGATTTTATTCATGATATCCTTCTTTTTCCTCCGACCGATCCTGAAGATGAGATGCTTGGCGATATCAACCTGACAAAAGACATTGATATGGTAAATGATTCCGGGATAAATGATTATTTTTCATTCATTTTAGTATTTGTGCTTCTTATCATCCTGTTTTTCTATTTTTTATGGAAAAAAAAGTCCAGGATTATCGAGCCGGTTTCAAATGAATCCGCCAAAATCCAGCCAATAAAAACCGGGGAAAATAGGGATGAAGCTAAAAGAGAAGAACTCCCGGCGGACTTAAAAGACCTTTATGACCTGATACTGGGCATGGGAGGAAGAACGACCCAGAAGGAAATAAGAAAAAAGATCGCATTCTCGGAAGCAAAGGTCAGCTTGATGATAGCAGACCTTGAAGACAGGGGATTGATCAAGAAGATCAGACGGGGACGTTCCAATATAATAATCGCTGAAAATAAAAAATAACTGTGCCTTATTTTTCAAGAACGCAGATTCTCCTTGTAAGGCTTTTATGTACCCTGTGCAAATGTACTTCGATCACTTTAAATCCAGCATCCTCGGCAATCCCTTCAATTTCGCGTTCCGAAATAAAGACCGCCCGTTTATCCTTCTTTAGCACCCTGTAAATCTCCTGTAATGAGCCGGATAGAAGATTCCCAAGCGATTCTGCCCTGATTGCTGCCGACCTGCCATAAGGAGGATCGGTAACTACAGCATCCACGCTTTCATCGTGCAGCGCCATGCGGCAGGCATCCTGGTACATCAGGGAATAAGAGGCATTATAATAGTCAAGGTTCATCCTGGCACCGAGCAATAATTTCCGCTGTACGTCGCCCCCTATGGCTTCAAGGCCGATGAACCCGGCTTCAACGAGGATGCCACCTGTGCCGCAGAAAGGGTCTAATAAATACTTCTCAGGTTTTGACAGGTTCACAAGCGCAAGGGCGATACGGGGCATAAGGACGCCGGGATAAAAAAACGGTTTATAATGGGGTTTTCGTGATTCAAACCTGCTCCTGTTAATAGAACCTGAAACAATCCCAAAGATGCTTTTATCCTCAGTCAGAAGCATCCTCAATTTGATTTCAGGATTTTCAAGGTTTACTATGAATCCTCTTCGATAAAAAACCCCTCCTATTCGCTGTTCCATTTTTTCTGTGTTTATATTTGAATATTCCTTAACACGTTTGACCCTGATACTGTAGGTTCCTTCAAACTCAATGTTCACATTTTTCACAACTTCAAGGATATCTTCTTCACCCGGCCCACCGATGCCCAGCACTTCGATGATATGGTGCGTCATTGCAAGCCTTCTTGAAAGTGCTTCAACAAGGCTGCCCGCCCCGCTTATCAGGTCAATTACCAGGCATCCGTCAAGTGCGAGATGGACTTTAAAGTCAGCATTCAGTATTTCAAGACATGAGAGCACCTCTGACACCGGGATAGTTTTATGTTCACCTGAGAGTTCAAAAGCAAGCAGCATACAGACCTATAAGGTCATGCTTTCCTTTAATTCTTTTATCATCTCTGCCATAATCCCATGCCAGAAAAATAATTCCTCCAGGTTCTCAGAGATTATCTTTTTGGTGTATGCATCCTCGCTCCAGACCAAATTCCCATACTCCACGTTCTTTAAGATTAACCCGTATGCAGGGGCGGGTTCAAGACCCTCGGTAAACTCTTCAGGCTTGAGCATTTGCTCAAGCCATGATACTTCCCGCGTTCCATGTCCTATCATTTTCATTGCAGTGGCGATCTTTCGTACCATGTGCCAGGGAAAATGGTCAGCCTTGATATCCATAATAGTGAATTCCCTTTCCACCCTCATCTCTATCCTGTCTACTTTGCAGATATTTGTCATGTCTTTTTCGGGCGTTGCGAAATTTGAGAAGTCATGCTCTCCTTTTAACACCTTGGATGCATTCCTGAGAAGGGATATGCTGTATTTGCCGCACATTATATATTTGTACTCCCGGTTCAGGGCATCGCGGCGCGGGTCAAAATCAGGAGGAACACACGCACCTGCCCATACCCATATCGAGGGAGGGAGCCTGCCGTTAATAGCCATGGGCTGGATAACATCGGGATTATCTGTATCAAATGCTATCACCTGGGAGATAGCATGAACGCCCATATCAGTCCTGTCTGAAGCCATAAAGTTAGCTTTATGCAAATCGCCTATGAGGCCTAAATCCCCAAATACTCTGAAGAGTTCACCTTCGACGGTCCTGATACCGGGCTGGAACTGGAAGCCGTGATAATCAGTGCCGATGTATGCAACTTTTAGCGCAATTCGCATGGCTATTTAATTGATGTGTAGATATATAAATATTAGCTAAAAAATGGGATGGTTACGGAGATACCATCATAAAATTATTCCCAATACCTTAATTACTCCTCCATACAATTAAAAGCGGAGTGAAAATTATGAGCGACCTGAAAGCCTTATTAGAGCGGTTATCCAACGCGCACGGCGTTTCCGGTTATGAAGGAAGCGTCAGGCAGGTAATAGAAGAGGAAGTCAGACCTTATGTTGACGATATAAGAACAGACAGGATGGGAAATCTCATCACCACAAAAAGGGGCGGCTCCCCGGCAGTGATGCTCGCCGCGCATATGGATGAGATCGGCCTCATGATAAAATACATTGACGATAAGGGCTTTGCCAGGTTCACAAAGACTGGCGGGTGGTTTGACCAGACACTTCTTAACCAGAGGATGATACTGCATACGGAAAGCGGACCAATATACGGCGTGCTTGGCTCAAAACCTCCCCATGCCATCAAGGAAGAGGAAAAAAATAAGATAATCAAGGCCGAGGATATGTTCATCGATTTTGGCGCTACAAGCAAGGATGACGCCGACAGGATGGGAGTAAGGGCCGGAACTCCTGTTACATCGGATGCAGAGTTCCGATCTCTTGGCAACGACAGGGTCACTGGAAAGGCCTTTGATAACCGTGCGGGCTGTGCTATGCTGATAGAAGCGCTTTCGCAGATGAAGGATGTGAAGGCGACTGTCCATGCCGTATTCACGGTACAGGAAGAAGTGGGATTGAAGGGTGCAAAGACCTCAGCCTTCGGATTAAATCCCGATGTGGCTCTCGCTACAGATGTTACCATCACAGGTGACCATCCTGGGATCGAGAAAAAAGATTCTGCCATCGAAATGGGAAAAGGCCCATCAGTTACAGTGAGCGATGCCGACGGGCGAGGGATAATAGTACCAGAGCCTGTATTAAAATGGCTGAAAGAAGCCGCCGACTCAAATAGTATCCCGTACCAGCTTGAAGTGGGCACAGGCGGAACTACGGATGCCTCAGCCATCCATCTCACGAAAGAGGGTATCCCGACAGGTGTTATCAGTATGCCAACGCGATACATCCATACCCCGGTATCTGTCCTTTCTATGTCAGACCTTGAAAAGAGCGCCGGGCTGATAGCCAGGGCGGTTGAAATAGTGGATAGATTTTTCTAATAGGAAGCATATTTGAAGGCCACACCAAGGTGATATAATGAATAGAAGGGATCGCTTTATTTAACGATATAAAAATCCTGGACACTACCTTAAGGGACGGAGAACAGACACCCGGAGTTTCACTCACAACAGAAAACAAGCTATTGATAGCACGGAAGATCGACAGCCTCGGCGTGGATATCATCGAGGCGGGATCAGCCATTACCTCGGAGGGTGAGCGCGCGGCTATTAAGAAAATAGCTGGCGAAGGGCTGAATGCCGAGATATGCAGTTACTGCCGAATCCGGAAGGAAGACATCGATAGTGCGCTCGGCTGCGATGTTGATTCCATCCACCTCGTTGTACCTGTTTCGGACCTGCATATACATGAAAAACTAAAAAAAGACAGGGATACGGTGCGCTTGATGGCTGTTGAGATGGTGGAGTACGCAAAATCCCACGGTCTGGTCGTAGAACTCAGCGGGGAGGATGCATCAAGAGCAGATTCTGAATACCTGAAATCCGTTTATAACGCGGGAATAGATGCAGGCGCTGACAGGCTGTGCTTCTGCGATACTGTGGGTATCCTTGTACCCGAAAGGGCGCATGAAATCTTCAGTGACCTCTCGCGGCTTCGCGCCCCCATAAGCATCCACTGCCACAATGATTTCGGTCTTGCGACATCCAATACTGTTGCCGCGCTCCGCGCAGGTGCAAAGGAGGCGCATGTCACGATAAACGGTATCGGCGAGAGGGCGGGGAACACTTCACTTGAAGAGGTGGTCATGGTGCTCTATTCTTTATACAAGCACAGGACAAAGATTGACACCAAAGGGCTGTACACTACATCCCGTCTTGTGAGCAGGTTAAGCGGAATCCCGGTCGCTCCCAATAAGGCAATAGTGGGAGGGAATGCCTTCTCTCACGAGGCAGGCATCCACGTCCACGGGCTTCTTGCAAATACTGCAACATACGAGCCCATTACACCTGAACTCGTCGGGCGCGAACGGCACATTGTTCTTGGAAAGCATACTGGCCGAAGTTCCGTTATCCTTGCATTAAAAGAACTGGGCCTTGCTGCCAGTGAAAAGCAAATCGATGATATCCTCACGAGGATCAAGGAACTCGGCGATAAAGGAAAACGGGTCACTGATGCCGATCTCCAGACCATTGCCGAAACAGTTCTGGGAATTTACCAGGAGGCAAAGGTCAGGCTTGAAGAGCTCACCGTCGTCGCAGGCAATACCGTGATGCCGACAGCCTCTGTCAGGCTGAAGGTCAACGGAGACCACGTTGTCGAGGCGGGCGTGGGCACAGGACCTGTCGATGCAGCCATAAACGCCCTCAGGAAAGCTATCTCAGGCGTGGCCGACATACACCTTGATGAGTATCATGTGGATGCGATAACCGGCGGAACGGATGCCCTGGTCGAAGTCTGGGTAAAGCTCAGCAAAGGCGGCAGGACAATTACGGCCCGTGGCGCACGCACAGATATCATAATGGCTTCTGTTGAAGCCGTACTTGAGGGTATAAACAGGCTGATACAGCAGGAAAATAAGGGTCATTGAGAAATATTTATAAACATTAATCAGTTAGGTGAATCAAATGACAAAAGCAAAAATGCCAGGCGCACGCGCTGTTATAGAATCACTTTATAAAGAGGAAGCAAGAGTGATATTCGGTTACCCCGGCGGCCAGGTGCTTCCCCTGTATGATGAGCTTTACGATGCGGATATAAGACATATACTTGTCAGGCACGAGCAGGCCGCAGCACATGCTGCGGATGGTTATGCCCGCGCAACTGGAAAAGTAGGTGTATGCCTTGCCACCTCAGGTCCGGGCGCTACCAACCTGGTTACCGGCATCGCAACAGCATACATGGATTCGATTCCCATTGTAGCCATAACCGGGCAGGTTCCGAGATTTATGATAGGCAATGACGCTTTTCAGGAAGCGAATATCACCGGAATAACCCTTCCCATCACCAAGCACAATTATCTCGTCCAGGACGCAAAGGATATCCCCAGGATCTTCAAGGAGGCATTCTATATCGCCCGGACTGGAAGGCCGGGACCTGTATTGATAGATATTCCCAAAGATACGCAGACTGAAATAATTGAATTCGATTATCCGCAGGAGGTAAAACTGCGGGGGTATAAACCCACCTTTACAGGAAATGAACAGCAGGTCAGGAAGGCTGCATCCCTCATTCTTAACGCTGAAAGGCCGATATTCTATGTCGGCGGGGGAATCATTTTCTCAGATGCCACAGAAGAACTGCGCCAGCTTGCCGAAAGTATTATGGCCCCTGTCACGACAACTCTTATGGGAATGGGCGCATTCCCTTCGGCCCATCCGCTTTCGCTGGGTATGCTGGGCATGCACGGGACAAGGTCGGCAAATTATGCTATCCAGGAATCTGATTTGATAATAGCAATAGGTGTCCGCTTTGATGACCGTGTTACAGGAAAGATATCAGCCTTTGCCCCAAATGCAAAGGTTATCCACATAGATATCGACCCGGCTGAGATAGGAAAGAATGTCAGGGTGGATATCCCGATAGTCGGGGATGCAAAGAACATACTTAAGACCCTGCTTAAGTACATTAAACAGGAACAGGCTAAAACAGAGGCATGGAATAAGAAGATAGCTGCATGGAAAAAGGAATATCCCCTGTCTTATAAGAAAGATGACCTCCTCCGTCCGCAGTTCGTGGTCGAACAGATAAGCGAGGTTTGTCCGGATGCGATAATTGTCACGGAAGTCGGACAAAACCAGATGTGGGCAGCCCAGTTTTTTAACTACAGGAATCCGCGCACATTCATCTCAAGCGGGGGCCTGGGCACTATGGGATACGGATTCCCGGCTGCCATGGGTGCAAAGGTTGGGAAGCCTGAATCTACAGTAATTGATATTGCTGGCGACGGTTCTTTCCAGATGAACTCTCAGGAGCTTGCCACTGTAGTCCAGAACGATATTCCGGTAATCGTTGCGATATTGAACAACGGTTTCCTCGGTATGGTAAGGCAGTGGCAGGAATTGTTCTTCAACAGGAGATATTCACAGACCTGCCTTTCAGAAAGCGTGGATTTCGTGAAACTGGCTGAGGCCTATGGCGCACTGGGACTGCGGGCAACAAAGAAAAGCGAAGTGAAAGACATAATCAAAGAGGCTGTGAAATCCGAGTGCCCGGCCATCCTCGACTTTGTGGTCGAGAGGGAAGAGAATGTTTCGCCTATGGTTCCCGCAGGCGCAGCGATAAACGAAATACTTGACCTGGAGTGAGATAAATGAAACATACGCTTGCAGTACTTGTGGAGAATAAATCCGGTGTCCTGACACGGGTTGCGGGATTGTTCTCAAGGCGCGGGTTCAACATCGAAAGCCTTGCCGTCGGGGTGACCGAGGACCCGGATACCTCGCGCATGACGATTGTCGTAAGCGGCGACGACCATGTGCTTGAGCAGGTAATGAAACAGCTCAATAAACTTATCGATGTTATCCGTGTCAGCGATATATCAAATGACGAAGCCGTACACAGGGAGCTTGCGCTCATCAAGGTGGGCGTGGATTCCTCAACCCGCGCCGAGGTTATGCAGATAGTGGATGTATTCAGGGCCAAGATAGTTGATGTCGGCGCACGGTCACTTGTTATCGAAGCGACGGGGGATGAGAGCAAGATCAATGCTATTGAGCAGCTCCTGAGGCAGTTCGGTATCAAGGAAATGGTACGGACAGGCAAGATAGCGATGAACCGCGGGGCAAAGATAGTGCAGAGTGAGAAACGGTAGCTGGTCTCAATCTCATCGCAGAACGCGGATTTACACTGTTATGTTGTTATGTATGAGTTTCAATTCATAGCTGACTATGCGGTAAGTTAGTCGTGGAAAACATAAATTTGCGGCACATGAATATTTCAAGGCCATTGTAATTTTTCAATGGCTTTGAAATTTGTTTGATTATTTGGCTCCTTCTCAATCATTTAAAATATATATGATTGCAGTTATTACTCATGAATTATGAGTAAAATAAATAACATAATTTTAGCACTTCTGACAATTGGTCTAACAATCGGGGCAGGGATTTCTGTTAATAACAGGCATGTAGATGAATATGAATATCCTGATGAACGCACGATACTTGGAAGGTATAATACCAGTATATCAATAATCACCGGGACAGACGGCAGGATTATAACCGACACATCCCCACCAATATACGGTACGCAGGACTTCGAAGCATACAGGTCAGAAAGACTTGCATTTCTCAAAGATTCAGCAGGCAGAAATCCAGGGACAACAGGATGGGCAACCATCAGTTTCAGTGATATCAGTACAGGTGAATTTGAGATTCTTAAAAATAAATACTCCCTAAAACTTCTTGATATCAGTGGGGCGGCCTCCGGCACCTTCCAAAACGAGATTGGACAGAATGCCACAGGGGTCGCAGTTAATGTTGAAGAAATGGGCGAGAAGCTTGAGTGTTTCTCTAAAATATATTACGTTTCAGCTAAAGCCTCTCTGGCCGACCTCGATAGGCTCTCCGGAGAGCCAGATGTGATCCTGGTGGACCTGAATATAGATAGTGAAAGACATGGCCCTGTGTATATCCCGAAATGAGGAACAAGAGCTTGCATTAGACTTAGACTGTGGTTATTTATAAATGCTTCAACTTCTCCCCCCTTACTCCCAGAACCTCTTCGTCTTCGCATAATTCCTCTCAGCGATAAGAATATCCCGGTAGAACCCCTCCTCATCCTCCCTCATTTTCCTGATAACCCTTGATGCAGTCTCAGGCCCTATCCCCCTTGAAGCCAGCGCTATCGCCGCCGTCTTTCCCTGCGAAAGAACAAGGCTGGCGTTCCTGTAAACCCTCGCCGTCCTCTTCCTATCTTCCTCAGACTTCTCCTTTTCAGGCTTTTTAACTATCTTGATCTCCTCTTCCTCCCAGGGTTTTAGCGCCGCAACAAGCCTGCTTCCGCACAGGGGACACTCGGGGCGCTCTGGAACGCTCTTTACGGTCTTGCTGGATTTCCATTTCCTGCAATTTACGCAGAAAAGTATCACATGGTCCTCCATTATCCTGCTCTTAAGCGCCATTATTATGGAACTGTCGGCTTTCTCAGGCGCCATCAACTCCCTGCCGCCCATGAAACCCGCTTCGCCTATCGGACTTGAAGGCTGGACTATAAGTTTCAATCTGCCGCTCTGGATATTTCCCAGAACCTCCATGGCCCGCCCTATATCGAGCTTGTCGTGGAATATCTCGCGCACGGCCTCATCGTACATGGGCGTATGCTCGAAAACCTCAAGCAGTTTCTTCATGCTTATACGCTCGTAATCCACATCGCGGCTCAGCGCCCCGAATTTTCGCGCCACATGCACCATCTTCCATTTAAGCAGAATGGTATTTTTCAGGGTCATCTCGATGACAGGTTCTATATGATCGGGACTTGTGGTCATCACCAGTTCCTTAATCCTCTCGGCATTAAGCATTCTTGGAAGCTCAAGCTTTATCCTGTACGGGTCGATCTCCATTGCCACGCTTGAACCGAACCTTGCGGCAAGCAGGGATGTCAGTACGCGCCCCAGGGTCTCGTTCACCCTGTGCCCGCCGCAGATGTTGATAACTATCGAAGTCCCTTCCTGTTCTATGACAATCGTTTCCTCAGAAGGAACAACAAGGCTGGCTTTTTTTTGCTTCCTGACAAGCTCCAAAATCTCATTTGTGGCCTGGTTATCCGCAGGATATTCTTTTTTGTAATCCTCGATAATCTTCCCCTCGCTCTCACCCTCAATGAGCAATTTTGCGATCCTTTTTCGTATGATTCCCACTTCCTGCGCCACCTCGTAGGGCACAGGTATTTCCTCGCCTATCCAGTTCGGGACTTCACCCCCGGGATCGCTTACAGGCTCAACCTTTATCCTGCTTTTCTCATGTATTATCTCGATAATGCGCCACATTTCCCCTTTTGCAATGAATACTGCACCAGGCCGTGCAAAATCCGCCACGAATATCTCATCAAGCCCTCCCACAGTCCGCCCGCTGACTATATCGAATATTTCAAAGCGTTTTTCATCAGGGATCATAGAGAGATTTTCGAAAAAATACTGCAACGTTTTCCTTTTCCTTCCGATTTTCCCTTCAATGAACCATATTATCCTGCTGTCTTCCAGCTGCTTGATGACAGCTTTCAAGAGTTCGATATTAAGAGTTCTGTAAGGATAAGCTCTTTTTACGATCGAATAGATTTTTTCAAGGTCAATTTCCCCGAAATCCAGCGCCATCCCGCACACCTGGTTTGCAAGTGTATCAGTGCTGTTCTCATGGATATTGATTGTTTCTATCTCTCCTGCCTTTGCCTTTCTTGTGATAGCTGAAGATTCGGCCGCATCATCCGCCCCTGTTGTGATTATCGTACCCCTGGATGCTTCGCCCAGCCTGTGCCCAGCCCGCCCCACCCTCTGTATCAGGCGGGTGACCTGCCTTGGGGACATGTACTGGACTACATGGTCGATATCCCCTATATCGATCCCGAGTTCCATGGAAGAGGTGCACAGAAGCCCGGAAAGAACACCTTTTTTAAAGTTATCCTCAGCTTCGATACGCGTTTCCCGTGATAGCGACCCGTGATGGACACCGATAGGGATATCAAGCATTTTGAACCTTGAGCCCAGCATTTCCGCGGATTCCCGCGTATTCACGAAAATAAGGGTGGATTTATGTTTTCCAACAGTATCTGAGATCACTCGCAGATGGGAAGCCATCTGGGGCGTACACATAAGTTTTCTCGATGATGCCTCATCATGATTGGTTGGTTTCGGGCATACCACATTGAATTCAAGCTGTTTCAGGAGGGATACTTCTATCACACGCGCTTTTCTATCCGTTCCTGCAAGGAAGTGCGCTATCTCATCCGGCCTCCCGACTGTTGCTGACAGGCCTATCCTCTGGAATTCCCCGCAAACTTCAACAAGCCGCTCAAGTCCTATAGAGAGCTGCGCCCCTCGTTTTGAAGAAGCAAGCTCATGGACTTCATCGATAACAACATGAGTGATTTTACGAAGATTATTCCTGAGCCTTTTCCCGGTCAGCATTATCTGGAGCGTCTCCGGGGTCGTGACGAGAAAATCGGGGGGTTTCAGGGATTGCTTCTGCCTCTCGTAAGCGGTTGTATCACCATGACGCACTGCCACTTTTATATCAAGTTCACGGCCCCACCATTCAAGGCGTGAAAGCATATCCCTGTTCAGCGCACGCAACGGGGTAATGTAGAGGGCCGATATCCCGCGCCTGTCCTCTGCTCTCTTTTGCATGATTGCATTAAACACAGGAAGTACAGCCGATTCTGTTTTGCCAGAACCTGTCGGTGCGATGAGCAATACGTTCTCATGAGCAAGTATAAATGGTATTGTTCTTACCTGCGGCTCTGTCGGGGCAACAAATCCCTGTTTTGCCAGGGCCTCCCGGATTCCGGGATTCAGCAGGTTAAATACATTCATAGACGCAGAAAAGATAATCGCAGTATATATATTTATTCTATCAAAGACGAACAATCATTTGAGAGAATCCAATTAACTCAAAAAATCCTTTTTCTATTTTGACCAGTTTTTCGAACGTATAAAAAACATGCTACAAGTTAATAAAAAATGGCTAAT
>VEPN01000046.1 GCA_012026835.1 Candidatus Methanoperedens sp.
ATCTGCTGATATTGGCTCCGTAAACTGACTTTTAGCATACTATATCAACATGAACTATTTATTTATAGGTGTCAACTTATTGACGGGAGTTGCCTAAGATATAATATATGGCTCTGTGAATTTCTAAAATGCTAAAGGAAATAATCGATAAAGAAGAATGGCTTAAACAGGCGGTAATATACGGGAAGACTATTGTTGATTTATCAATAGGTGATGACCTATATTTCGAAGACGGAAGCAAGAGAAAATGGAGTGAAGACGGAATAAATACTTGGATTCTTAACGGAAGTCCATTGAGAGGAAGTGTAATATTCGATAGAACGTCGATGACAGTTTCTTGTTCAGCAATGGGAACTTCAGTAGTCCCAGACAAAGAAAGTTCGGTAGAGCTTATATATCCCGAAAATCCCGAAGTAAAATATCATAAATGGTATAATAAAAATCATAGATATTTTAGTAAAAGATGGCTAAATTTTGAAAAGTTCTTACTTAGAGAAACATAAATAAACGAGCAGATGAGTTATACTTGCGTTCGAAATCCTTACGAGACTAAAAACCAACAGTATTTTGGCAAGCAGCAAACGACTTTTGACAGGTATTTCCAGCAAACACCAACTTGACAGAACCCGATTTCAGTTAGACTTATTACACAGAAACCTTACTTTTTGCACAGAAGGGACTTAATACACAAAGCCCTATGATTCAAAAAGGAATTATACCATGACTTCAGTTAAGCTTCCACGATAATTATGCCAAACAGAACAGCAATCATTGAAACCGTAAAAGGAACAATTAAATTCGAACTTAAAGAAACTGAAGCACCCATCACTACAAAGAATTTCATAGACCTGGCGAACAAGGGCTTTTACAACGGTCTTATATTCCATCGTGTAGAGCCCGGATTCGTTATTCAGGGTGGAGACCCGAAAGGCAATGGCACAGGCGGCTCCAGCAAAACTATCCCTCTTGAGATAGTTCCAACGCTTACCCATAAGAAAGGCGCAGTCGGCATGGCGCGCTCGCAGGACCCCAACAGCGCCTCATCGCAGTTTTATATCTGCATTGAGGATGCAAAGTTCCTTGATAAGAATTATGCCGTATTCGGACAGGTAACTGAAGGGCAGAACGTGGTCTCAAATATCAGGAAAGGAGACAAGATGCTGAAAGTGACGATACAGTAGGTTTCACTTTTTTTTCTTTCGGGAATTCTTAGCTTTTTTGATTGCCTTTCTTTTTCCTGTTGTTTTTTTTCCGGCAGTCACATCAGTTAATTGTTCTCTTATTTCAGCCGAATATCCGGTTGCCTCATGTTCTTTGATATTCATCTTGTCAGTGAAGGCAATTAATTGTTTCTTGATTTCGGCATCTATGGGATTTTCAGGTTCGATTAAATCATCCTCAAGCTCAAGATCAGATCTTATCTTCAAATTTCCTGATACTGCATGTGGATCTGTTATTGACACTGTATCCAGTTCAGGGGTTTTGGACGGTTCTGCGTCATGAGATTTCATCTCGAACCATTCGGGTTTGAATTCCTGACGAGTGATATTAACAATATTTGGGAGATTTATCTGTTCTTCTTTTATCGATTCCTTTTTATGTCTCAATTTATTAAAATATACAATTAAAAACAATAAAAACAGAATCAGAAGAACAATTATGATTACATATACTGTTTCCGTTGCTGTTAACATCATGTTCTCTGCCCGGCACTAATAATCATTATTATAATGCAAAGATACTTAATGTTTTTGATTCCTCATATTTGCGATATCAGCTTCCTGGCCCATTTAACAGGAATAAACATGGACACCTGCTTCTGGTAATTCCTGTATTCTTCCCCGAAAACCACAAGCAACCTTCTCTCTTCTATGAATGCCCCGATTATAAGGTATATGGAAATAAGGATTATAGCAGTCAGATCAAGCTGTGTCATTTTCATCTTAGTGAAAAGAAGGATGATGCTGCCTGAGTAGAGTGGATGGCGTACAACCCCGTAAGCACCTTGTGTAATCAATTCACTCTTGTTTCTTCCCTGCAACTGCCTTATTCCTGTGAAATCAAGAACGTCGGTTTGTAATATGGCATATAAAAGCAATCCCGTTGCCAGCAGGCGGACCAGGAGAACAAAGGGAAGCAACCAATGGGGAAGGCTATAGACAAGCTGTGTAACATTTGAATATGTCATCCATGTCAGGAAAGCAGGTACTATCGTAAAAAAACTCAGGATCGTATATAGTAACCTGTAAAACCTGAAATTATCTCCGAGTAATCTTTCAGCCCTTTTCTTAATATAATCTGTGGCAAGAATACTATGTATTCCTGCAAAAAAAAGGAAATATAATACAAACGTTATGATTTCATTCATTTCTTAAAAAAATTAAAGGCCTGTGAGACCTTCTGCCTTCATTCGAACAACATCTTATCCAGTTCCGGGTCTATTGTCCAGTCGATTGCTTTGAAAAATGCCTCGATGTAGTCAGCTTTCTTCGTCCCGTAATCCACCATATAAGCATGCTCAAAAACATCCATTACAAGAAGCGGGCTTGCGCCGCAAAGATGGCCAGTATCATGCTCGTTTATCCATGTATTAAATAACCTTCCTTCATGCGCGTCGTAATACAGCAATACCCATCCTATGCCGCGCATTGCCGCTATCGCCTTGAAATCCTTTTCCCAGTTCTCATAAGACCCGAAATCTTCCACGATCTTTTTATAGAGATTCGTATTCCTGTCGATAGTTTTTCCGCCTTTTATCATATTCCCAAAATAATATTCATGCAGCCTCATCCCGTTCCATTCCCAGCCAAAACGGCGCTTGAGTTCCGAATATTCAGGCGTGCCGGCCTTTCCTTCTTTTAACATTGCAGCCAGCGCGTCTGCTACCTTGTTCGTGTTCGTTACGTACCCCTGGTACAGCGTAAAATGGTTTTTTAGCAACTGGTCGCTGAGCCCTTTTGTTCCCAGCAGATTCTCGAAATTTTTTGGTTCATATGCCATATTTTAAACACCCCGAATTTAGAATGGTTCCAAAACCTTTTATACTTAATGTCTCTTAAAAAAAACTATATATCCATGCCCTGCCGTCCATGGGATTTCTCTACAAAACTTATCCACTCATCCAGACCTTCCCCTGTCTTCAGGCTCATCTTCAGCGTATCTATGCGCGGATTTATCATGCGTGCATCCTTCACCATTTTATCGGCGTCTGCATTTACAGCCTCTGCAATATCTATTTTATTTACAATAATCAGGTCTGCGGTGCCAAATATCAATGGATGCTTTTCCACGATATCATCCCCTTCGCTGACGCTTACGACCACGACGCGTTTATGTTCGCCAAGTTCATAATCGGTAGGGCAGATGAGATTCCCCACATTCTCTATGAACAGGAGATCAAGCGACCCCAGCGGCATCCCGGAAAGCCCGTGCTCCACCAGATGAGCGTCAAGGTGGCACTCCTTCCCTGTGTTCAGCCCGATCGTGGGAATCCCGTACTTTTCAAACCTGGCTGCATCGATCCTTGCTATTACATCTCCTGCGATGGCGCCTATCCTGTATTTATCACCGAGCTTCTGGATTGTTTTTTCTATCAGTAGCGTTTTTCCCGAACCTATGGCTCCCATTATGTTAAATGCCGTTATATCATGCCTGTCAAGGTTATTGTGGTTATTGCGCGCTATTTCCGCGTTTGCTTTGAGGACATCAAAACCTATGGGAATCGTGTGCATCTATTCAAAAAAAGAAAAAGGGACCCCTCGGTTTATTCAGAAAAGCTCTTGAAGGTTGAACTTATACGGGCCCAGTGTGCCGCCATAATTCCCTGCGCTTATCTTTTTAACGCCCGGAATCATAACAGCAGCTTCTATTCCCGCTTTCATGGATTTGCTTATATCTTCAACACTCAGGCCGTTTATTACGATCTCATATATTGCATTCACATCAGCCGGTACTTTCGTATCTTTTATTTTGGCCTTTAGTGATGGGCTGTATTTCTCATTGGTGGTCGCTTTCATGAACTTGTAATTCGTGAAGCCCACTTTCGAGCCGCTTGCAACTATACCGCCCGGGAAAGGAGTGATTGTCCCCTCAAGCTGGCCGATGGCATCCACTGCATTCTCTGCTGCCGCAAGTGCTGCCATCTGGTTATCTGCCATTATAAAGAAATTCCCGCCTGCTATGCCATCCTGCGCCCCGATGTTATGCTCGGCAATGAAATCGCCCTGCATCATGGGGATTTTGTATGCTTTCCTGCCGCCGATATTAATCTCTGATTCAAATCCGTCCCCGAAGAATTTCAGCTTGAAACCTGTATCAAATTGCTTTTCGGCATTTGGAAGGCCGTTCCACATAGCCGCAGTAGGTGCTGTCAGGACGCACTGGCCGAGGCGTTTTAACAACTGTTCCTCCATGGCCTTGAACCCGAAAGTGCATATCTGGATATATGCGCCTGGCCTGCCGTCCGGGGTTTCGCTACCATTAACAATCTTTTCAACACCCGCTTCAGCCGGACACATTATAACAGATGTCCCGAAACCTGTTGCCTCCCGGGCAGCCACAAGAGCCCATTTCTTTGTCGCACCGGTGATCAGGATCCTTGCTATTTTTATCGGAAATGCTTCCGCAAATGTATCTTCTATATCTACTCCATTGAGTTCCATATTATTTCCCTCACATCGTTTTCTACAGTATTACTTAATATATGCTTCGAAATGATTCGCCCAAAATCAAAAGAAAAAAGAAAAATCGTTTTTTATTTGACCAGCTCATCCATAGTGCGGACAGCAAGTTCCTGCATTCGCACACACGTTCTTCCCGCTCCAGAGAATTCATCGTGTGCCATAATGGATGCAATCTCTTTTCCGAGTACGAAGATGGCGTGCTTGTGCTCGGCTTTGCTGCGGTGCACATGTATAGGGCTTATTTGAAGAGATTGGTACTGGGAAAATTCCCCACGTCCTTTTTCCTCAAAAAATTTTTTCATCTGCACCATCAGCATATGTAGCTGAATCAACTCTTCCTTATGTATAAGACCGCCTCCTAACTCTATGCATTACTGTTTACTGTGGGCACAGTGTCAAAATAATGCTATTTCTTTTGACATTTTTTCAATACTAAAACTGTTTTCACGGAAGGTTGGTTCCTACCTTCTATACATAAAGATTGCGATTTAACCTTAATGATTCTTCATGATTATTTTTTTACTCAAATTTTTTTTTCAGGAGTTCACAGTGATTTTCTGCTGCTTTCGCGCTAACTCTTTAATAGAAACCGTATATGTCCCGGTTTTATTGAATGTATATTCAAACTCGCTGTAGCTGTAGCGAAGGTATCCTGTCTTGTTGTCCCACAATCCGTCATTGCTTACGATAGTAAGCGGATAATCGGAACTTGGATCATTATCGTTTATCCATACTACTTTGTCACCGATGTTGATTTTGAAATCCGATTTGTTAAATTCCGAAGGCAGGTTGATGTAAGTGCTTCCATTTGCCGCTCTTATCTTATTGAAGCCAAGGTAACTATCCACCCAAATTTTATATGTGATAGGGAATAACTGCGCCACGGGTGTTGGCGTAGGGACGATTGTCACAACAGGAGTGGGTTCAACCGTCACAGCAGGCGTAGGCGTGGGAACCGGAGTGCTGACGGGTTCTGTTGGCCCTACACACCCTGCCAGAATCATAGATAAAATAATAATTGCAAAGATTAATTTGATTTTCATTATACCATCACCGGAATGAGTAATGGTACTGGTCATAAATAACTTTATCGATTGCATTACAGGTGCAGGATTTATTATTAATGCCTTACATCAATCCCCCAATATGGTCGAAGGTTCAAAAAAAGAGATGAAGTGGATATACGAAGAAATCGTGGGAAGAATCCCTCCTTTTTCACTACTTTCGTATAAATATAGTATCCTCCTGCAATTGCTTTTTCTCCTGGTACTCGGTCTTATTCTCGGCTTTATTTTCGGCTTAAAACCCTTTTCCCTTATATACGGTTCACTCGGGATTTTTGTCGCTGTGCTGTGGAGCCTCCTGATATTGCAGCTCGGCCCGACTCTTCGAAAATTCAGGGCCCCCCTGAGCAGAGATGAAAATGAACTGCTTGAGAGGTATAAAGGAATATTATTTCACAGGAACCATTATGAAGCGATACCAGGCCTTGCGATATTCATCCCTTTTATGTTATACATATTTTATTATAATCAGGTTTTGTTGAAAACATGGCTCGGGGATGCCCCTAACCTCATATTGCTGCTGTTTGTCAGCCTGCTTATCTGGGATATCTGTTACAGAATGGGTCTTGGTATATGGACATCTATCCTTGCCCTCTGGAGGTCTTTTGAGCTAAAAAAAATCGCTGAAAGAAGAACCGAGCTTGAACATACTCCTTACACCGAACTTCGCGCCCTCAGAAAGCTGGATATCAACAATGTGTTTTTCGGACTGATCTCACTTCTCTTAATACCTCTCATTAAAAGCGACCAGATGCTTGTCACCATGATACTCGGTTTCATGTTATTCATAACCTTTATCTCGGTTATCTCGGCATATATCATTTCAAAGGTCCCGTGGCTTCCCCCAGATATATATAATCTCGTGAACGAGTCAAGTTTTTCGTATGTGGGCACTTCACTTAAAGGAGTCCCGCACATTACTCCTGTCGTCTATGTTTTTGACGGGCAGAGGATTTTTTTTAACACATCAAAAGAGGCTAAAAAATTAAGGATATTACGCAGGAACAATAAGATTGCTTTCCTGATCGATAAACGGGATATGAACAATATCTATGAGAACAAGGCCGTTTTATTTACAGGGGAAGTCAAGATATACGGATTGCTGGATATCCCGCTGCACTTTATCCAGATGCTGCGGGCGCGAAAGCTTTTCCTGTTAAAATATCCTGAATATACGAAAAAATATGCAAGTTCGCAACTTCCGAAAGCCTGGCAGTTGACCCCGATAATAGCAAGAATCCTCGTAGAAGTAAAGCCTGTTAAAATTTTGTACTGGAGAGGGGCAAAACAGATAAGCGTCCCGGTGTAACCATGAAAATACCTGATGAGATGCTCAATATTTTGTACGGGAACTATTTTGGTTATGTTTGCACGAGCGATAAGCATGACCAGCCGCATCTTACGCCTGTCTTTTTCGTGTATGACGGGCAATCCCAGAAAGTCTTCTTCATTACGAATGAAAAATCAAAAAAAGTCAAGAACATACTGGAAAACCCGAATGTAACTATCACGGTTGATATAAGAGACCCGGTAAACCCGTTCAACAATGAAGGGGTCATGGCAACGGGCACGGCTACTATCACTGAAAAAGGGCCTATTTATTTCCTGCCTGAAGAAACGCTGAAACTGTACACTGACATCTACATGGAATTCAAAGGCAAATACCAGGCAGTGATCGAGAATAAACCGCTTGGTGAAAACGACGTCATTATCCAGATCAACATTGAAAAAATGGTTTACTGGAAAGGTCCGCATTTCAAATCTGTGAAAATTGGGAAGGATACATGAAATATGAGAGTCTTGGAAGGAAAGTCAACATACCGGAATTTTCCCATACGCCAGTTCCATGCAGAACTCCTGTATGTTCGAAAACTCCTTGTCAATGACTTCGTTAATCTCTTTCTCAACGCTCTCAAGCGATCCTCTCTCCATAATCACCTGGGCCGCCGCGACCCTGGGCAGGTCAATGGGCTCACCTATCTGGCTGAGTAACCATACATAAACCTCCCTGATATCCGGGACATTGCTGTATATCTCATGGGCAATCCTGTGGCTGAGAACGTTGTATATCTTTCCCACATGGCTCACAGGGTTCTTCCCTGCCGCAGCTTCGCTGCTCACAGGGCGATTAAGCGGTATGATGCCGTTCACCCTGTTGCCGCGCCCCACCTGGCCGGAATCTGCATCCTCAGCAGATGTGCCTGTCACGGTTACGTATATTCCCCCCATTCCCCTCCCCGGCCTATCAAGGGTATTCAGGTAAATTGAGGGCCGCAAGGGAGTATTTTCGACTGCATAAGTCTTTATCTCTTCAAGCAGTTCATCTCTCTTCCTGAAGTATTCCTTTTCAGATTTGATGAACATATCAATAAGGGGGTCTGCTACCGTCAGGTGAAGCTTGTTCCCTTCCCGGAGTCCCATGATTTTGATATCCTCGCCAGATTCAGGAAATCTTTTTTTGAAATCAGGTGAATTAAGGAATTTTTCTGTTTCGAGCACTATATTTTCTGTCGGTGACATGGGAGCGTATCCTACGGCAGCAGAAGTATCGTTTGCTCCAAGCATGGTATCTTTTCGTTTGAAAATGTCCGTGAGTTCAGCAGATCCCTGTGAAATTTCGACCTGGTAATGGATGGAATCGGGGTTGACGAACCGCAGGTTTTCCCTGAACCAGAGCTTTGCAACATCAATGGCGATATTGTTAACATCAACAGCTTCACCCTCCACGTTAAAAGTGGCCCTGTCCCCAAAAATGATACGCATGGGCTTTAGAATCACGCCACCGCCGAATTTGGTCTTCACTTCGCCTGCCACAAGCATTCCCTTGTCGATATTATGGTGCATGATGGCGCCGAACCGTTCCATGTATTCCCCGGAAAGCCGGACCGATACCTGGTTCATTATTGAATCGCAGATATAATCCGGATGCCCGAGGCCTTTTCTTTCAACTATCTCGACTTTTCGCTCTGTTATCGCAGTGGCGCCAAGTTCTTCAATTACGATATTGCGCATAATCACCTATTCGTCTTGAGATATTTTTCAGCCAGCTCCCCATAGTTTTTTAAAGTTCGTTCAATATGCTCCAAATCTTTATCTGCTATGTTCCTTACGTGTTTGCAAGGTACTCCCATAACTACGGTTTTTGGAGGGATCTTGTGACCCGGCGGCACAAGCGCCCCTGCTCCCACGATTGCATACTCCCCTATCTCAACGCCGTGAAGTATCGTAGCATTCATACCGATGAGAACATTGTTTTTTACAAGGCAGCCATGCATGACGCATCCGTGCCCGATAGTTACACAATCGCCTATCTCAACATTTGATTCATCTGTGTGTATAACGGCTCCATCCTGTATATTCGAGCCTTTTCCAATAATGATTTTTCCCCTGTCTCCCCTGATTACAGTATTGAACCACACGCTTGACCCCTCCCCAACAGAGACATCTCCGATGAGGCAGGCCGTTTCTGCTACGAATGCATTTTTCGATACGGATGGTTTTTTATCCTGAAATTTATATAACATACTTCTCCCACTTTATTAGAAGTCGTTATTTGCATATTTAGGTTATGGTGATATCGGTTAGAGTATTTCATATCTTATAGTGAAAGTTTGAAAGCAATCGGGAAATCTGTGAAAAAGCAAAGCCAGAAATAACGCAGATATCTGGCAAAGGCTCTGTCAAGTCTGAGTTTGTTAATATTATATAAACCATCATATCGTTAGTGGTTGCCTTCTTAAAAAGAGTGCTATCTTTCTATTACATCATAAATTTAGTTTTGCTGAGTGTTAAGCTTGAATTTAGCAGCAGCTTTTTCTTTGGTAAAACTCCATTCAATCCCTTTTTTCTGCATATTTCTCTCAGCAGCCCAAACTGAGACTTTAAATAATAACCTTTTATTGCTTCGAAGATTGCACTTTCACTTCCCCTTCCTCATCCTCTCCGCTTCCTCCTTCCCCGGTATCCTCAGCACAAAGCACCCGTGGCACGGCTTCACATACGGCAAAATAACATTATCGCCATCCACAGCTATCGGAATTGGCGGAACTCCTACCAGGTAATTATCAAAAATCCTAAACCCTGCCTCCACATAATACACCTCTTTAAAATTCTTCTTTATAAAATCCGCACACTCCTTAAAAGAGCTGTTGGGAAGCAGAATCTCATAATTCATTTCATCAATGCAGCCCATGACTTCACCCCGTCGATTTGCGCCCGAAGCGGTGTCGGGTTATGTACGGCCTTTGCAGCTATGATAACGGAATCCCCGCTTGCCTCGATAAGCGGTTCTATGTCTTTCCCGAATATGATAGCGACCGTCTTTGCTTTTGAAAGCGACTTTACAGTCGCCAGGTAGGATATCCCGCTGTCGCTGTGTATGAATACAAAGCAGAGGTCAGGCTCCATTTTCTTCTCGGCAAGCGCGCCGATACACCGGTCAAGATCCATAACCTTCATGATATAATGTCTTTCGGGGTCAGAATTAAGAAGCAGGCTTACAGCGGCCTTATTCCCCGCAATTGTGACTTCAAACCCTTCATTATTCAATTTATTGGCGATATATAATCCCGCCGCCGTCTGTACAGGCAGCTCAGGGCATCCCATCATCAGAAGCGCTTTCAAATCTGGTTCCTCTCTTTTGATTTCTTATAATGCTCAATACGCTGGCTCAACACGCATCCACCGCCCCTTATTCCACCTATCGGGTTCTTCGGGACACCCATAGAGTTCATGCAGCGCGCCATCACGGCTGCACCCCTTGCAAGCCCGTCGTCCACGAATACTACCATATCATTGGGTTTTTGATAAATCCCCAGCTTTTTGATGCTTTCCAGTATCAGATGTGGTTTGCAACCGGTTATAGCTGCCCTTCCCGTCAACCCGATGGATGTTTTCTCAGTAACAAGTCCCCTGTCAATACCAAGCCTTACGAGGCGCGAGACCATTATGGAAGATACGAGGTCAAGAGTGGCGAACATTGTTTTTAAACCATGCTTTGAATAAATCTCAGCTCCTATGTCGCCAAGCTGTGGCATAAGGCTGCCGTTTATTCCCACGTCGCAGCCGATAAGGGTAACGCCAATATCTTTTGCAGCCGCGGGGTCAACAGGAACGCTCCCGTACCTGTCCCTGTCCTCAGGCACGATTTCAACAGATATAAGTTCATTAATCGCGTTCGAGTATTTCTTAATTACTCCGCCTTTTGTGAACCATACCATGCGCTCTTTATTATCTTTATACAGGTCAAGAGCCGCCCCATATCTCTTGTCCACGAGACCCGTGCCTTTTATTACAGCATCCGGGATCGCCCCTGCATAACCACACAGGTTGGCTATGGTTTTCGCATAAGGTCTATCACTATTTGTGATCCTTCCTTTCAGCGTCGTCCCGAAATCCATTGAAAAAACAGGATTCCTGAAATCCACGCCTGCCCATTTTGCGCCTTCCTTTATTCCGGCGGTTGAAAGCTCTCCTTCCATCTCGTTTGCGACTATCTCAACACCGGTGGAACCCACAGGAGGGAGAACGCCGCCCACTGCTCCTGTGAAGACGATCTTATCAATGAGCGTGTGGCTTTTAAATCTCACAGGTACATTTTCAATGGACATCGCAGGCACCATCTTTTTTGGCGGGATGCCTGCAAGGAGGCAGCCGTCTGCAAGAGCTTTGATAAATTCCCCGACTTCATGGGGCGATGAGAAACCTGCGACAACGCCTGTTGACCTCACAGCAAAATCAAGATCCGCGGTAATATCAAGATTGACAGCCTCATGCGCCTCCAATAATGTGTCCCTGACCAGTTCGGCTATTGATTCTCTTGTAAGAGACACACCGCTCAGGGTCGTCCCGAATATCCTCTCACCGGGCCTGGGCTTCCTTACATCACGGGTCATTTTCACGGTCTTATTAAGGAGCCGCGTACGTCCATCCTTCATATTCGTGGCAGTAAGAATGCATTTTGTGGTCGTATTCCCTACTTCGATTGATGCCACTATGAAAAACTGGATGACCTCGGCCATCCTTGGGTCTCCTTTGAGTTCAGCGGGACGGATGGGCAGGCTCTCAGCTATTCTTGGTTTTGGCCCAAGGAAGCAGCTTAGCACAAATTTAATCGGGTTTTGCATATTCACCAGTATTTAGTTTCCATTGAATGCGGCGCAGAATCCCCCGGAGGGTCTGTACCTCACGGCCTGTCAGTTCGGCCCGTCCTAATATTCGCCGAAGCATAAGCCTTGTCTTATCTTCTTTATGTTCTTTATACTCTATGTCGTTTAGCACCTCATCGATGTGTTCATATAAAAGCTCGATGTCAAAATGGTCGGCTAAATAATTTGTTTCCCCCTTCACATCGCTGAGTTCGTATAGCACAACCGCAACTGCATGGGAAAGGTTCATGCTGGGATAAACTGGGGTTGTGGGAATATTAACTATCATATCACATATTTCAAGTTCCTCATTCCGAAGGCCATCGTCCTCCCTCCCGAAAAGCAATGAAATCACCCCGCTTTTGCCGGCCAGTTTTTCCTTGAGTTTACGGGGGGAGACAAACGGCATCCTCATGTGTTTATTGTCTGTCTTTCCCGGAAGCCCCGTCATTCCTACAATGATATTTGAGCCTTCTATAGCGTCTTTCAGGTAAAATTCGATTCTGGCATTCTCAATAATATCATACGCATGTACGGACATTAAACGTGCAGCCCTGTCAAGCTCGCAAGGGTTCAGGAGAACAAGCTCATCAAAACCGAAATTTTTCATTACGCGGGCCACCGAGCCCACGTTACCGCTATAAAGAGGTTCGACGAGCACAGTGCGAAAGTTAAGGGAGGACATGAATTCTGTTTTTATAGGGTTTTTGGCTCTTTTAAGTTTTGCTACCGCCGCTAAATTCACAAGAAAACTAGCAAAAAACCACGAAATTATGGAAAAACTATAAATATAAGGAGAACATTTTTTATATGATAAATATAATTATTATGAGGGACATCAATGCCTCAAAAAGGTAAAACTAATAAACCAGTCGCATCAGCGGCTAAGGTCAAAGATGGAAAGAATTTGTATATCGGAATTGACCTGGGTACAGATCACACAGCTATTACAACAAGTGATGGAAAGAAGAACAGTATCCTGAGCCTTGTAGGAACCCCAAGGGACGCAATCGCCTCAAAATTCCTTAAGAAAGAGCGCCTCTTTGGCGAAGAAGCCCTGAATCACAGGGTGGCTCTCAACATGTTCAGGCCTATTGAGAACGGGGTGTTGAAGAATCAGAGAGAGGATATTGAAGCAGCCCGCGGATTACTTGAATTCGTAATGCGCTCCGTTGGCGCTCACAGGGGTGCAAAGAAATATGCCATTATAGGCGTACCTGCCCAGGCAAGTGTACTCAGCAAAAAAATAATAACTGAAATGGCAAAGGACTTTTTTGACGGGATACTGGTGGCAAGCGAACCTTTCTGCGTGGCGTACAACCTTGGACAACTGGAGCATTCACTTATAGTTGATATCGGTGCAGGCACCACAGACCTGTGCAGGGTGCATGGAACAATGCCAGACCCTGATGACCAGATAAGCAGTATAAAGGCCGGGGACTATATTGACAGGGAATTGATGAAGCTCATATCTGATGCCTACACCAATGTAAGGCTCACGACTGAAATGGTCAAGCGATGGAAAGAAGAACATTCTTTTGTCGGCGAGCCCAAAGAAGAGATCACAGTTGAAGTCCCGGTCGATTCTTCTGTGCTTAAACTCTCCATTACACAGGAAATCAAGGCAGCCTGTGAATCTATCATACCGGATATAACAAGCGGAATATCAAAGCTTATTTCCACCTATGACCCGGATTTCCAGGATGACCTGCGCTCCAATATCTGGCTCGCCGGAGGAGGTAGCTTGATACGGAATTTTGATGTTATCCTCGAACACGAGCTTGAATTGATAGACGGCGGTAAAGTCTTTAAGGACAAGGACCCGGTATTTGGCGGCGCTGACGGGGCACTAAAGCTGGCAATGGATATGCCGGCGGAGTTCTGGCACACAACTTAGATGCTGGAGAAACTTACAGACGATTCGATAGAGACACAGCTCAACTGGCTCAGGTTCATCCTCGAAAGAGTGGGCCATAACAATCTTTCGAGGCTTGTTGATTACTATAAGGACATCGGCTGGATAAACGCTTCAGTTGGAGATGGGCTGCTTGCACTTTCCAGCCAGGAGAAACGTTACAAGGGAACTTCCTGGACACTTTCGGCCGAGGAACACAGGATATCCATGCTCTATATTGAGAAGCTGAAAGGAAAAAAAGTAGATGATTCCCTGTTAAATACCTCCCGGCCCGGCAGGGCAAAAATCGATATGCCAATAAATGTCGAAATTAAACCTAAAGCGAGTTTCCAGCCTGTACACCCTGTAGAAAAGAAGAAAATGGAATTCATGATACACCGCCGCGAGGTGACTATCGATAATCTTGAGCAGGAACTGGAAGAAAAGGATGTTGAGATAGGCGGGCTTAAAGAAAGGATAAATGAACTTGAACAGGAACTTGATGAATGCCGGAGAGAATTGATGAGGAGTAAAATATTTATGGGCATCTTTGACCAGAACACAAAGTTAAGACAGGCCGACAGGAGGAGCCTTGGGAAAAAGTGACATGATAAATCATGTTATTTATATGAATGGCTAAGAAAAATTTAAATAAATGGCCGTTCCTATAATTCATACAAATGTATGAGATATTCTATGTAACATTTGTATGGAGAATCGCTTGAAATTAACATCAAAGCCATTGTTGCACACGCCTCCCTGGCTTATATCCTTTGAAAAAGATATGGCTGGAGAGATATTTCTGTATGATGGGTCCGGAGAAGTAATCCGTGAATACAGAAAGAGATACGGGATGTCTCAGGAAGAGCTCGGGAAATTAATGGACCTGCGGCGTGAATCGATCTCGCGTATAGAAAATGGCAGTGTAACACCCACTTTTGAGTTCGTGAGGATGTTCATTAAAACCATGGCGATGATAGAGGCAATCAGGGTTGAAAGGGCACAGAACAAGAATATCGAGGTATATTTTCTTGAAAATCTTGCGAAAGAGTCAGGCTTATCCCTTGAGAAACTGCCTTTCATTATGAAAATCGCAGTAGAAAGTTATGATAAAAAACTCATAAAAATTCAAAAATCGTTGAAGGAGGAAAAATATGGCAAATGATACAGTTGTATGGCTTGAAGAGGTTGGAAAAGAAGATATAGCAATAGTCGGCGGTAAAGGGGCGAGTTTAGGCGAAATGATCCGCGCCGAACTGCCGGTTCCGGGAGGGTTTGCCGTGACCGCACAAGCTTTCCGCAGGTTCATAGACGAGAACGGGGTCAGCGAAGAACTTTTCAAGGGGCTTGAAGTGGATGTGGATAATGCGGACATCCTGAGGGGGGCTGAGAAAACGGCAAAAAAGCTAATAATGGAAGCTAAAATGCCGGCAGATATTGAAAAGAGCATCAGGTCAAAATATAAGGAACTGTGCAAAAGGGAAGAACACGAGGTTTTCGTGGCAGTACGTTCAAGTGCAACAGCCGAGGATCTCCCTGATGCAAGTTTTGCCGGACAGCAGGATACTTTCCTGAATATTAAAGGCGAGCAGAATGTGCTTGATGCTGTTAAAAAATGCTGGGCATCCCTTTATGGCGCGCGGGCAATTTATTATCGCGTGAAACAGGGATTCGATCATAATAAGGTCAACCTTTGCGCCGTGATCCAGATGATGGTAGATGCAGAAAAGGCGGGGGTCATGTTCTCATCGCACCCTTCAACAGGTGAACCTTTAACAATTATTGAAGGCGCATGGGGGCTTGGTGAGACCGTAGTTTCGGGCACAGTTTCCCCGGATTACTATGTCGTTGATAAGCGGACAAAAAAAATAACAGAGCGCAGGGTTGCCACCAAGAACGTCATGCATACGAAAGACCCCAAAACAGGAAAAACCATTGATATTCCGGTGCCTGATGACAAGAGAAATGCAATAGTCCTTGACGATGATGAGATCCTGAAGCTGGTAGGTTTCGGCGAAGTTCTTGAAGAACTGTATGGTATTCCCCAGGATGTGGAATGGGCAATAAAAAATAAAGAGATATTTATACTCCAGTCAAGGCCTATAACCACGATAAAGAAGAAAAAAGAGACAAAGGAAAAAATTGCCACTTCTGCTATTCTTGAGGGGCTCGGAGCCTCGCCCGGTACAGCTTATGGTGAAGCGAAGCTTGTTTCTGACGTAAGCGAGCTTGGCAAAGTCAAGAACGGCGATATCCTTGTGGCTGTAATGACCACGCCTGATATGGTCCCGGCCATGAAACGGGCGGCTGCGATAGTAACTGATGAAGGTGGGCTTACGTGCCACGCTGCTATCGTATCGAGGGAGCTTGGCTGCCCCGCTGTGGTTGGAACCAGGAAAGCTACTGAGGTTTTAATTGATGGCATGGAGATAACGGTAGACGGTGAGAAAGGGCTTGTATTCGACGGGAAAAAGGAAATTGCCGCATCTGCTGCTGCACAACATCAGCAATCTGTATCTTTTGCAAAGTCAAAGCCCATCACTGCAACTGAAGTAAAAGTGAATGTCTCGATTCCCGAAGCAACGGCACGGGCGGTTGAGACCCAGGCCGATGGTGTTGGACTTTTGAGAATCGAGCATATGATTCTCGGTCTTCCCAAACATCCCAAGCAGTACATAAAGGAGGGAAAGGCTGATGAGTATGTTATCGAGCTTGTTTCGCGTATCCAGACAGTAGTGGATGCGTTCTATCCGAAACCCGTATGGGTAAGGACTCTTGATGCACCAACTGACGAGTTCAGGGCGATGGAGGGCGGGGAAGGTGAACCTATCGAGCCAAACCCTATGCTTGGGTACAGAGGTATCAGGCGCGATCTGATAGATACCGAGCATTTTGAGCTTGAGGTAAAGGCTTTCAAGGAACTGATAAAGCGCGGCTACAATAATATGGGTATTATGATACCTCTTGTACAGCATCCATCTGAACTTCGAAGGGCAAAGGAGTTCATGCGTGAAAAAGGCCTGGCTATCGATAAGATAGACATCGGGATAATGGTTGAAATCCCCGCAGCGGCACTCATAATAGACCAGTTCATTGCCGAGGGGCTTAATTTTGTGAGCTTCGGCACGAATGACCTCACGCAGTACACACTTGCTGTTGACAGGAACAACGAGCATGTGGCGCATCTTTATAATGAGTTGCATCCGGCTATCATGAAGCTAATCGAACATGTTATAATCGAGTGTAACAAGGCCGGAGTGAAGACGAGTATTTGCGGACAGGCTGGCAGTAATCCGAAGGTGGCAAAGAGGCTTGTGGAGCTTGGGATAACGAGTATTTCTGCGAATATTGATGCTGTGGATGCTGTGAGAGAGATGGTGGCGAGGACAGAGATGCAGTTGTTGTTGAAAGGGGCGAGGGAGAAACAGAGGTAATCTATAAAAGAGAGGAAGTGCTTTAAAAGATAACCGATTATGAATAATAATAAAGAACTTCCAACATCTTTTGCTTTTTTACCATTCATGAAACGGATTAACATCGTAAAACTTATTGAACTATAACAGGACATCCGAGAGACTAAGAGTGAGGTAAAAAGCTTCAAAGAAGAAGTACGACAGATGATATCTATTATATCTACCAATGTCAATACAATTGGAAACGTATCCAACACTATAAAAAATTATATTGGACCGGGAACTGCTCAATTATCACAAGCCAAAGAAACACTTGTAGACCGAAGTGATTCCGAGACCCTTCACGAATCGGAAAAAATAAAGGATGAAATTTCAATAGAAAGTGAGGATACTATTGTAGCTTTAGCAAAAACCCGAATAAAATTAGAATTACTCCTGCGCAAGATTTTAGGAAAAAGAATCAAAAGTGCTTCGGAAGCTTCAGAAAATATCAAGTATATGTCATTTGGTCAGCTATACAGGCGTTTCTTGAAGGAATACGCTGATTATGCGAACTTAGAACGTTCTTTTGCTTATGTTGGGCAAATTTGTAACGCTGCGATTCATGCACAAAGAGTTTCAGAGGATCAAGCCTCGGAAGCACTCGATCTTGGTGCAAGGCTTATAGCTATTTTGAATAAAATAGTGAAGGATCAAGAAAACAGTCTTGATTAGTGAGTTAACCAAAATTCTTAATACCCTAAAACGGCATGGAATAATCATGAGAGCGTTAAACTATCGTGTCCTCCTCAGAAAAGAGCCTGAAGGAGGCTATACAGTAATAGTACCATCTCTTCCAGGCTGTATCACATACGGAGATACCATAGAAGAAGCCATAGAAATGGCAAGGGAAGCCATTGAATTATACATAGAGAGCCTGAAGGAGCACGGTGAAAAGATACCCACAGAGGAAGGGACGTTTGAATACACCCTTGCTGTAGAGGCTTATGTCTAAGCTTCCTACACTAACTCCTCAGAAAATTATCAAAGTACTTGAGAGAAAAGGATTCGTATTGGACAGAACCAAAGGAAGTCACTATATTTATTACAACAACGAAACGAAAAAAAGAGCAGTTGTTCCTGTTCATAAAAGTGACTTGCCAAAAGGGACTTTACTTGAAATCTTGAAACAAATAGGCATTAATAAGGAGGAGCTAAGTGAGTTGCTTTGATGCAATATGCAACGAACCATCAAAGATATCGAAGAAATCCTGAAAAAAGCCAAATCCACCCTCCAAAAAATCTACGGAAAAAGGCTAAAAGGCATCATCTTATACGGCTCATACGCCCGTGGAGAGGCAGTCGAAGGCTCGGATATCGACCTCATTGTTCTTTTAGACAACATGCAAAACCCGATAGATGAATTAGAAAAATGTTCTAACGAAATCCATCAATTAGACTTTGCATATGATACATTAATATCCGTAATCCCCTTTGATTTAAAACAATTTAACTCAAGAAAATTGCCAATTATCCTCAATGCGAAGAAAGAAGGTATCCCGATTTGAAAGCTGAAAAAGACATCCTTGAACTTCTGACGAAGGTTATGAAAAAAGGAGCGCCTGATATGACTATACTTTTCTTATCAACAGGATAGACAAAATTTATGCCCCAAACTCCCTCAAAATACATCCCAGCCCTCAAATTCAGCCTGCTGACGCCAGTTTACGATCTCGTAATGCAACTGACCATACGCGAGCTCACCATCAAGCGCCGCTTAGTGGAGCAAATGAAATTAGAGAAAGGCCACAGGGTACTTGACCTTGGCTGCGGCACCGCAACGCTCACGATACTTATCAAGAAAGCCTGCCCCGAAGCAGAAGTGACCGGGCTTGATGGTGATCCGAAAATCCTTGAAATTGCACGCTCAAAGATAGAGGAGGCAAAGCTGGATATTGTTCTTGATCAGGGAATGGCATTTGAACTTCCGTACCCTGACAGCTATTTTGACCGTGTGGTTGCAAGCCTTGTTCTTCATCATCTCACCCACGAAAATAAGATGCGTGCATTCGGTGAGGTATTCCGTGTACTTAAACCGGGCGGTGAATTGCATATCGCAGATTTCGGGAAGCCACATAATATCCTTATGTTCCTGATATCCCTGATATTCAGGCATCTTGAAGAAACCTCGGATAATATCAGAGGCCTGTTACATGAGATGTTGTGCGAAGCAGGTTTTGAACAGGTCAAAGAGACGGCAAGGTTCATGACGGTGTTTGGAACATTATCGCTATACAGGGCGCGAAAACGGATGAGACCAATTCCATGTGGTTCTGGTATTCACAAAGCTGGGTTCTGTTTTTTTGGGTTTATCATTTTCCCAATTTTGTTTTATTGAGGTAGGAAGACACGTACCATCAATACTTCTATTTGCCATACCAAGATATTGCTGCATCAAAATGGCTTTTGCAATATCGACGGGCGGATATGATGGTCTTCCTGGCCCTTTTTCAGGATATCTTTCAATTTTCAGCCTTTTCCCGGATTCATCCACAAAATCAGCAATTATCAATAGCATGTCATTTATTTCGTGGATCTGTGCTTTGTCGTATTTTGACCAATCTCTAAGTTTTTCCTCTTTTTCGGTATATTTGAAATCATTGTCTTTGAGTTTCTTGACCAATTCATTGAATCTTTTCTGTTCTTTTCGTTCTCCGCCCATGATATGTTATACGACCGCAAAATATATAAGTGCTTACATGTATATACTATAATATGAGAGAAATCAAAGCCGTTGCTGGTGGAAAATTGATGATCAAAGATAATGTTGAAGAAATATACGAAAAAAAGGTCACACCTTATGGAAATGGTGCCAAGATAGATGCCCAAAAAAAATACATTGGCAAAAGAGTTTTCGTTATTGTTTTAAAGGATTGAAGGTGCTTATTGGTATAATGAATCTATTATTTTTGTCCCAAAGCCGAACTTTTGGCTAATTTTAAATACTAATAAAACATTCATTATATTGTAGCCAACAAGCGAGCTACAGAAGTGGGAAATATCGGGAGTTTAGATAAACATGAAAAAGTCATTGATTATTGGATTGTTAGTGATAGTTGTATTAATAAGCGGATGTACCTCAACAACTACAGTAAGACCTGCGGAACCAACACCTGGAGCAACAACACCAGCACGGACATCCACGGAACAGCAGATAAACATTAGAGACTCTAATTTCGTTCCCAATATTGCAGAAGTCCCAATAGGAACAACCGTAATCTGGATTAATGATGATAATGTTCAACATACAGTAACCTCAGTATCAGGCTTATTTGATTCAGGAAGTATCGGTTCAGGTAGAACATACACTTACAAATTTAATCAAGCGGGAACATTTGAATATAGCTGTACAAACCATCCAAACATGCCGCATGGAAAAGTAGTTGTGACAGGTTAAATATTAAGGTAGAAAAGTATTTATCCTATTATTATTAAACACTAAATTGAGGAAAGGGTTAGTAAAAGATAATTGTCAGCCACGTTTAACCTTTATCCTCAACTCTTTTTAAGATATTCTAATAAATATAAATTTGATAAGTTTTCCATGAATTCCACAAAAAGAGAGTGGCTAGAGGATTAACTGCTCTCTGGATTTTCTAATCGAATACTGCATTAATTCCAGAAAGACAAGCAATACCTACATAATATAATATCTTATATAAACAATAATACCCAGGAATAATGCCGCCGCCCATATAATAAATACGGTTCTCATAGGCGCTTTCGTCTTTATTACCAACCTGTCGAATGCAAGTAATATGCCCGCTGTCATCGCAAACACCCCGATGGTTGCATGGGCAAGAGTAAGAAAACTGCTAAGAGCAGTAACATGAGAACTGATTATCTGGAAACTCCTGACAAGGGAAGTCACCATCCATATAAGAGATATGATGCCCAGGGCAACCGTAATCCTTGCCATCTGGAAATGTCTTAAGAAAATTTTCTTTTTTGCATGCATAATGCCTGAAAGAAGGATAATAAAGCCTGCAACCTGAAGTAGCAATGTCGTATCTGCCTGCCAGCCCGCTGCGGTTCCAAGAAAACCCATGTTAACCACTCTATATACTAATAAAGCGGCTTGGTTATAATTTTTTCGCAGGGGAGGATAGATTAGAGTTTGAACCTTCCGAAAAACTGGGCAAAAGGAGAATAAAACTTTTGCTACTTTAAGCGCCCGTCGGAATCCATCAGTGAGTCGGCGGCGTGCGAATGTGTATGATGACATGGCTTTGATGAAATGTATAGGGTTGGTACACGGTAATTGTATGAAAAAAGCGCAACACTACGACGGGAACACGGATTACACGGATCGGACGGATTTGCACGGATTTTAACCGTTGGGAGAACGAAGATAATGTATGGAAGGAATACTCAGCTAAGAGAAGCGCCAGGGAATAAATGCCACGAAAAAGATAGCTCCACCACCGCAACCAGCACGGTGGGAACGAGAAGCGCCGAAGGGAACGGCGCGGCGGATGTGTACGAAGCTGTTGCCGGGATTTGATAGCGCTTGTGCCTGTTCATTTTATCGGAGAAAAAAGCCGGAATAATGGAAAAAGCTTAATATCTTAGAATCTTAATATCTAAGACATATGAGCGAGCTTGTAAAAGTATCATCAAAGGGATTATTGACACTTCCCAAATCCATTCGGGAGCAATTGAATATTAACGTGGGCGATTATCTGGACGTGACTATCGAGACCGGCAGGGTCATACTTCAGAAAGTCGAGATAATACCAAAAAAAATCGATTGGGAGAATGAAGATAAGGTGTGGAAGGAATACTCGGCTAAGAGAATTGCCAGGGAATAAATGTCTCTAAAACAGGGAAGCATTGTACTTGTTGATTTTTCCTATAGCAACCTGAAAGAGACAAAGTTCAGGCCTGCCCTGGTGATCAGCAGTTCGGAATATAATGAGAATTCTATCGATGTTGTGGTATTGCGGGTAACTTCCAGAGGCAGGGATAGTGTATGGGAGTCGGAAATACTAAAAAATGACTTAGCAGAAGGGACTATCGATATAGAACCAAGTTACATGAAAGTGGATTCCATATTCACGGTTGAAAAAAATATTATCAGGAAAGTTGTTGCGCGGCTAAAGGAAGAGAAAATTAAGGAAATAAGGAAACTTCTATTTGAATTGTTTTCTTAATTGGATACAGGGCACAAATTAAAACTTTTTTGATTCATTAATTCATATTGCGTCGCCGCTACCGCAAGCAGCATGGCGGGGATGAGAAGCGCTGAAGGCACGGCGGGTGTGCTTAAAGCCTTTATCTGTTTTATGCGCCTGCTTCTGAAAAGCAAAGCCAGAATCCATCAGTGAGTCGGCGGTGTGTGAATGTGAATGATGACCTGGCTTTCTTGGAAGGGGTTAAGAGCCTGGGGAGGAATCATGTGAGGAAAGCGCCTGTTGTGAGTGCGTTGCGGCGTCGGTGACTATGTAAATCGATCGGCGCTGCGGGAAAAATAAATAAGATCGATTAGGGGGCAATTATTGGCAATTTGAAGTATATTACAAAAATTATATGCCAATTTTTAACATGCCGTATTTGTATGAGGATTAATCAAAAATTATTTAACTAAATTCGACATTTAAAATAAAATATGAAATTTATTGGATAATTATGGATATTGACGCTGTCTTGCAACTTATAAAGGATGCAAAAGGAGGAGATTCTCGCTTTGCCTTAGAATCATTTAACTTATCCGAGAACGGATTGAGTTCTCTACCTCCTGAAATAGGCCAGCTTACAAAGCTCACAGTGCTTAACTTGGGAAAGAATCAACTGAGTTCTCTACCTCCTGAAATAGGCAGGCTCACGAAACTTACGGGACTTTACTTGTATGATAATCAATTTATGTATTTTCCACCTGAAATATTCAAGCTTATAAATCTTATTGGGCTTGACTTGGGAAGGAATCAACTGAGTTCTCTACCTTCTGAAATAGGCAGGCTCACGAATCTCACAGTGCTTGACTTGAAAAGGAATCAACTGAGTTCTCTACCTTCTGAAATAGGCAGACTCACGAATCTCACAGTACTTGACTTAGCATGGAATCGATTGAGTTCTCTGCCTCCTGAAATAGGCAAGCTTACTAATCTTAAAGGGCTTTACCTATATGGGAATGGACTAAGTTATCTTTCTCCTGAAATATTCAATCTCATAAATCTCACTGGACTTGACCTCGGGGGGAATGGACTGAGTTCTCTGCCTTCTGAAATAGGCAAGCTCACGAATCTCACAGTGCTTGATTTAAGAAATAATGAATTGAGTACTCTTCCTCCCGAAATAGTCAAGTTGACAAATCTAAAAGAACTTAAACTTAATAATAATCCTCTTAAATCGCCGCCACCAGAAATTGTAAAACAGGGATTTGAAGCAATTATTGAATATCTTCGTGAGCTTCCTAAAAAAGCGCTTGTTCACAATGAAGCAAAATTACTTTTGGTGGGCCAGGGAGACGTAGGAAAGACCTGCCTTAAAAATCGATTAGTTTCTGATGAATTTATAGAAGATAAAACTACACAAGGAGTTGATATTTCAGAATGGAAGATTGCTGCGCCCACTGCAGAAAAAGAAGACATAAAGCTCAATATCTGGGATTTTGGAGGACAAGAGATATACCATGCCACCCATCAGTTCTTTCTAACCAAACGTTCGATTTATCTTCTCGTTTGGAATGCCAGGAAATCTAAGGATTATGAACATATCTACTACTGGTTGCACACTATTGAGGCTTTTGGAGAGGACAGCCCAATAATTTTAGTGTTGAGCAAGTTGAATGAACGAGATGAAGATCTCAATATGAAAGATCTTAGAGAAAAATTCCCGCAAATTGTGGGCCTATATAAAGTTGATAGCGAAGATGGTAAAGGATTTCCTAATTTGAAAGAAATCATATGTCAGACTGCCTGGCACTTGCCTCACATGCGAACTCCTTGGGTGAAATCTTGGTTTAAAATACGAGAACAGTTAGAGAGGGATGGGCGGAATTGGATCGAATACAATGAGTTTTATCAAATATGTGAAAAAGAGGGATTGAATAAAAAACAAATAGATATTTTGGATGAGTATTTGCATGATCTTGGTGTCATTATTCATTTTAGAGATAGACTTGAATTGCGAAATATGGTAATTTTAAAACCAGAGTGGGCAACCAAAGCATTTTATAAAATTCTAGATTCACCTTTTGTTCGTAATAACAGGGGCATATTACTGCATAATGAATTAGAACAAATATGGGATAATAAAGTATATCCTCAGGAAATTCATTCAACATTGCTGAATCTAGTAAATAAATTCGAACTGGCTTATGAACTGCCTGATAAGGGAAGCCATTTAGTTGCAGAGCTTCTGCCAAGCACTGAACCTGAATTTAATTGGGATAATACAAAAAACTTACGTTTTTATTACAGCTATGATTTTCTGCCTGCTGGAGTGATTACTCGTTTCATAGTACGCGTTCATCAGGATTTGGAAAGAAAACCGGATGATACACATTTATGCTGGCGGGAAGGCGCTGTATTACAACGGGAAAATACACGCGCTTTTGTTAAGGTCAATCCGTTGGAAAGGCTTATTGAGATCAAAATCAACGGCAACAAAAAACGGGAATTACTGGCAATTATTCGTCGCGAATTTGACCATATTAACAATTCAATTAAGAAAATAAAAATTATCGAAGAGATACCCTGTAATTGTTCAAAAGATTGCCCAACGAGGTTTAAATATAAAGATTTATTAAAATTTGAAAATGCTGGTTTTACAAATGTGGATTGTCCGACAAAACCCGAAAAAGTGCTGCTTTCAGTATTGTTGGATGGTTACGAAAGGAAGGAAAATAGAATGAAAGAAATTGGTCAAATTGAAAAACGTAATATGCATTTTGAAAAAGTGGATACTGTTATCTATACTGAGGGAAATACACATACAGGTGATATCAATAGCTTCCAGCTTCGGTCTAAAAAGCCCACAATACAAGAAAAATCACATTTTTTAGAATCAATAACAAATTCTTCAACTATTGCGGCTTTCATAGGTTTTTTATCTGTTGAAATTGGAACTTATTTCTATCCAATTACTTTTAACCATCTTATCAGTGTAGCTGTTGCAATATTTGTATTTATGATTGTTTCAATATTAACCAAAAACCGTTAATAAGGATGTAAACTTTAATGAGACACGAGGCAAGTGTTTAGCTCTTAATAAAGTGAAGAAATCATATTTTTCACTTTATTAAGCTAAATAAAATATTGTGTCCCAAAACAATTACCAATCTGTATTGAAACGACTTCTTGAATAAAGATAATTTGAATGTGTGTAAATGAATAAAAAATGATGAATCTGATAAAATAGGGTTAGCCCCCTCTCCGAACTTACATCTCAGCAAGCTCTCTGACACCTATATTAAACAATTTGGCGGTTCTTATAAGCTCAGAAGTTAAATGGAAGGCTCTAATAACCTTC
>VEPN01000047.1 GCA_012026835.1 Candidatus Methanoperedens sp.
ATCTGTTTGAGGGGTTTTATGAAATTTTTGGGACAATGAGGTTTTAATGGGGTTTATTTTAGGATTTCAAGCTATAGTGTCAGGTTTGCCTGAGGCTCAGATCATTTGAAAACTATGGCAAAATCAGAATACTGGCTGAAAATGGCAGAAGAAGACCTGAAAGATGCATCACTGGATATTGAAAATAGCCGGTTCCCAAGTTCGGTCTTTCACTCACAACAGTGCGCTGAAAAAGTATGTAAAGCCATTGTGAATTTTTCAAAGTTATTAGAGAGCCAGAAGGAATCTCCGCGGTATGGATGGGAAACCGTTGATAAGATCATAATGCCATCTGAAATATACGATGCAAATAAGGCCGGTGCCCTTTTTAACAATGCAAAGGAGGTAATGGAGCTTGGAAGAAAATTCCTTAAAGGATATAAATGAAGAATATGCCGCCCTCATAAAAGAATATCTTGAAAAAGTAAAGAGCAGAGTAACAGGAGTTCTCCTTTTTGGCTCAGTTGCGCGCCGCGAGGAGCTGCCTTTTCCACAAAGCGATATTGACATGATCGTGGTGGCAAAGGATCTGCCTTCTGATTTTTTCAAAAGGGCTGAACTGGTCAGGAAAATCGAGGACTGTCCATCTCTTTTACAGAGCATCTGGATGACTGAGGAGGAATTCATATCACAGCTCAAAGCAGGAGCAGGATACCTTCTGGATGCAATCTACGAAGGAAGGATAATTTATGATACGGGTTTTTTAAGAAGGATAATTCCACAGGCAAAAAGTGAGCTTGAAATACAGGGAATAAGGCGCGTTGGAAGAGCCTGGGTGCGGCCTGTAAAGAGAGCGAAGGGGATTGCTTGAATTCCTATTCTCATAAGAAGCCATCCCCCAATTTAGACGGTCAATTATTGTATATGTCCCAAGATGTGAGCCCGTTCCCCGCCGCCTCCTGTGCAGCCTCACCTGGGAATTCAATAACTATTTATTGCAGTGTCAAGATTTATTGGTAGGTCATAAGAGGTTAACATGGATAAAAAAGAGGCTGTCAAGCTGTGTATTTGCAGGCAATGCCCCACATATGTGGAATGCAATGAGGAAATAGCATTTTGCCTTTCAACGACGGGAAAAAGCAAATGCATCAAAAAAGAATCGGGATGTTTATGCCCCGGCTGTCCTGTTCATGAAAAAATGGGATTTCGCAAAGTTTACTACTGCCTCCGCGGAAATGAAAAAGACCAGCTTGCAAACAAGTAAATCATGGAAATGCAGTGTATGCGGATACATTCATACGGGAGATGAGCCGCCTGAAGAATGCCCGCAATGCAGCAGTTCCAAAAAAGAGTATTCGGAACTCTCAGAAAGGCAAAAACTCAGATACGACGGGAAAAAGTTTGATGTCTTATTGATCAACGGGAGTTCTCACAGGGGCCACAATACAGGGATTTTAACGGACCTGGCTGAAGAGGCGCTTAAAAAAAGAGGTGTGAGTTATAAACGATTCAATTTGAATGAACTGGATATCCATCACTGCTGGTGCTGTTACAGCATGAGGGATTCTGCCTGCACATACCCCTGCAGGAACCAGCTTGACGATGCGCCTTCACTTCATGAGATGATCATCGATTCCAGGGCGGTGATTGTGGCCTCCCCGATAAACTGGAATAATATGTCCGCGCGATTAAAGGATTTCCTGGACAGGCTGACCTGCCTTCAGAATCTTTATCTTCTGGATAAAAAGGGCCTGACCACCGGGAAACTCGTGGGAATTCTAATCAACGGCCACGAAGACGGAGGAATGAAAACGGCAATGGATATTTTCCTTTACTTTCAGCAAATGGGCTACATTCTTGCTCCTTTTGGCATCGCATACAGGACCCACGGCGCCCGGTATAACTCAAAAACGGATACTGGATTTTTTAACAACGATGAAATGTTAAAAAAAGATGTCGAAGGTGTTGTAGCCAATGTCGTTGAGACAATGAAGCAGGGATTGGAAATAAAATTAACAGATAAGATAGTTCCGGTCAGTGAATGATATAGAATTATGGTGCAAATGCGATCAAAGGAAGAATTTGAAGAAGAATATACGCTGTGGATAAGATCAGCAGCTAAAGACATTGCCTTTGCATTAGGCCAGCTTGAACCTGAACTGATGAGAAGTATAATCGCAAGGAGCGAGCAGTTTCTTAAAGAGCCTGAATCAGTTTACGGAACAGACGGGCTTGAAACCGCAAGAAGTCTTGCGCCCGGGAACATTCTACTGCTCTCAACCGATGCCGTAGTTTTCTCACAGAGCATATTCGTGCAGATGTCCGGCATCTTTGACTATGCGGTGGCACTCAACAGGCGTTATTACCTGGGTTCATGGTACTCAATAATAACCCTGAACTCCGCCTACCTGGAAGGGGCCAGTGAAACCATGCTCAGGTACACGCTTGAACATGAACTATTACAGAAAGAAATATACGAAGAAAATCTCCTGGGCGAGAGCCGTAAATTCACACCTGATGAGAAAAGAAACATCAGCGATGAAACTTTGAACAGGGCGATCGAAAAGACGGGCATCACAAAGGACGAGCTTGCCAGGGAGAGGCAGCTCATGCTGGAAATCTCACATACATCTCCCCTTATCCCGAAGCCCTTTGCAGAGACCGCACTCTTCAAGTACATCGAAAAAAACATCGAGGGACTTGAAATGTATAGCGAGGTCAGCAGGAACGAAAAAGAAGATAACATCGGAAAGAAACTGAACTCTGATTTCAGGGAATGGATCGATTTTTCTATGAATACGTACAGAATATTCCTTGCTGATGTCAAGAAAGAACTTAACTACATGGATTATGGTTACGCATGAAGATAATCGCGATATCTGATACGCATATAAAATCCGGCTCTCTCATAAAACAGTTGCCTGGCGGCCTTGTAGAAATGCTCAGGGATGCCGATATGGTAATCCACGCAGGGGATTTTGTTACAAAATTTGCATATGATGAGCTTTCCCGCATCAGCAGGCTTGTTGCAGTACATGGAAATACGGATGAGGTCGCGCTAAAGGCACTACTTCCGGAAAGATCGGTGATAGAAGTAGAGGGCATAAAGATTGGTGTTGTTCATGAAGCTGCCCTGTCGCTCCATGATACAACAGGCGCCCGGTACCTGGCAAAAGAAATGGACATTAATATCCTTGTGTTCGGACATATTCACAGGCCTGTGATCGAAAGGTCGGACGTGCTCCTCGTATGCCCGGGCAGCCCCACGTCTCCGAGATTATCAGAACCATGCGCTGTTGAGCTTGTAGTTGAGAACGGCAGGATATCAGGGCAGGTCATTAAACTTGAGGGGCCAAGGTGCAACTCCATTGAAAGAGCAGAGCATTTCCATACCTGATCATTCTTTATCCCTGTCCCCGCTCTCTACTCCCCATCTTATATCTACAGCAATGCCTTTTTTAAATGCGAGCATTTCAGGCGGAGAGAGCAGGGCTTTCCCTGAAGCAAGCAGGCGGTCATTCTCATCTACGACAAGAATTTCCTCCCCTGCCCTTATTTCAGCATCCACTGATACTATATGTTTTGCAAAAGCAGTTTTTCCTTTTGCAACAAAGGGCGCAGCATCGCTGTTGACCACGACCCTGAGCCGGGGATATTTGATTAATTCATGAAGCTTTCTTGCACCTTCAATGCCCAGGGTAAGCATGCCGTCATGCGCCCTGATGGTGGCCAGGCGGTTATTATTAAGCATGATTTGTCTGACCTTGTCAGTTGTTGACATCTGGAACTCTACGCTGTCAGGAAACAGATATTCTCCTGCTCCTCTTCCGAACTGGTAATCTGCAATAGTTCTTACTCGTAAAAGGTGGGATTTTAACTCTGGCATTATCCTGTAATTGAAATGATTCAATCTTATTAGTTTCCCTTCAGCATTCCCTGAATAAATTATAAGTGTTGATATGACAATTACCTAGATATGGACGCTATCACCTCTTCCCGCATGGCTGCTATCGATGCCAACTGCGAGTATCTTGGGATAAAAGGGCTGCAGCTTATGGAAAACGCCGGTGCAGCCGTGGCAAATGCTGTTAAAAAAAGATTCAAGTCAGCAAAGATAATTATCATTGCCGGCAGGGGGAACAACGGCGGCGATGCCTTTGTTGCCGCAAGGCATCTTGGCAGTTATGATACAAAGGTACTGCTTATCGGGCAAAAGGAAAACATAAGGACAGAAGAGGCAAAGCATAACTGGAACGCACTTGAGAAAACCCGCATCCCCCTGATCCAGGTCACGGATTCAACTGCATTTGACAGTTCCATGATAAAAAATGCAGATATAATTATAGACGGGATTTTCGGGACGGGAATAAAAGGAGAAATAAACCAGCCGGAATCGACTGCAATAGATATCATCAATGGGTCTGATGCGTTTGTTGTATCAGTGGACATCCCTTCAGGATTTGACCCCGACGGCGGCGGGAAAGCTGTTAATGCAGATCTTACAATCACATTCCATAAGATGAAAGCGGGCATGCAGGATGCACGAAAATATACCGGGGAAATTGAAGTTGCTGATATAGGCATCCCGGAAGAGGCCGAATTCTTTGTCGGGCCGGGTGATATTAAACCCTTTTTAAAAAGATCAATTGTGAGCCATAAAGGCGACGCCGGAAGGGTGCTTGTCATTGGGGGCGGGGCATACTCAGGTGCGCCCGCACTCTGTGCTTTTGCGGCGCTGCGCGCAGGTGCCGACATTGTCACAGTGGCAGCGCCTGAAAGTGTTTCAGATATAATAGCATCGTTTTCGCCGGATATCATCGTCCGCCCGCTCTCAGGAGACAGGCTGACGGAGGATGATGTTCCTCTCCTTTCCGGGTTGATAGAAAAACATGACGTCGTGGTCATGGGAATGGGTCTTGGAACATCGGATGAAACCCTTGCAACTGTGAAAAAGATAGTCCCGCTTTGCAGGAAAGCTGTTATCGATGCAGATGCACTTCAGCCCTTTTTGCTGCCTCTATTCCATAAAAACATAATACTCACTCCGCATGCAGGCGAAATGAAACGGATTTCCGGCTCTGATGTGCCTGAAGGGGAGGAAAAAGTTGATTTCACCAGAAATTTTGCGGATGAACATGATGTTACTGTATTATTAAAGGGTGCGGTCGACATAATCTCTGACGGGATGGAGGTACGTGCGAACAGGACAGGGAACGCCGGCATGACAGTAGGCGGCACGGGAGATGTGCTTGCAGGGCTTACCGGGGCATTATTTGCAAAGCATAACGCCTTTGAAGCAGCAGGTGCAGCAGCGTTCATCAACGGTGCGGCGGGGGATATGGCATTTTTGGAGTCAGGATACGGCCTTCTGGCTACTGACGTTATAAATCATATCCCGCAGGTAATGAAAGCATGAAGTTGTCACATATTAAGGAAGACAGGGCAATAATGGTCGATATCGGTAGCAAGCCGGATGTTTCAAGACGCGCGGTTGCAGAAGGTGAGATACACTTAAGGGATGAGACCCTTGAAGCCATCGAGAAAAAGAAAATCGAGAAAGGCGAAGTGCTGGGAACAGCGCGCATCGCCGCTATCATGGCGATCAAGAATACGTCTTCCGTGATACCAATGTGCCATCAGATTCCAGTCAACAGCATTGACATCAGGTTTGAAAAAGGGGACGGGGTAATAAAAGTGATAGTTGAGGTGAAATCCTCCGGAAAAACAGGCGTGGAGATGGAAGCCCTTCATGGAGTGAGCGTAGCCCTCCTCACCATATGGGATATGGTCAAATCGGCAGAAAAAGATGACACGGGTAATTATCCGTTTACCCGGATAAATAATATAAGAGTTTTAGAGAAAACAAAATCTAAAGAAAAATTATATGAATAAAAAGGATATGGGTTAGGTAGAAGGTGGTTAAACTGGAAGAAACCGGGATAGCGGATGTTCATACCCATACAATGTATTCAGGATTCTCAGAGTACTCATATTTAAAATACCCCGATAGTATGACAGTTCCCAGGAAATCAGTGAAGGTCGCGGAAAAGCTTGGACTTGATGTGCTGTGTATAACGGATCATAACACCATCAAAGGCGCACTTGAAGCTAAAAAATATAATAAGGACCTTATAGTCATAGGAGAAGAAATAACATCAAAAGACGGCGAAATAATCGGATTATTCCTCCAGGAACCTGTAGAGCCGGATCTGAGCGGGGAGGAAACCATCGAAAGAATACATGAGCAGGACGGGGTGGCTTTTGCCCCGCATCCTTTTAGCGGGCACTGCTGGGGCGTGGGCAGGAAATTGCACAGTTTTGACCTGGATGGGTTGGAAGTATTCAATTCGCTTCACAGGGACGGTTATTCAAACGTAATTGCACTAAAGAATTGCAACGGGCATGCAAAGCTTGGTGGAAGCGACGCACATTCAAGCTGTATGATAGGAAACGGTTATACCCTGTTTAAGGGAAGTTCCCAGGAAGAACTCAGGGATGCCATTAAAAGTAAGCAGACTTCCTGTGGTGGAAAAGTGACGCCTCTCTGGGATTTTATCAATTATGGCATCAGGATAGGTTTTGAATCCTCGAAAGTAATCCTCAATCTAAATGGGGTGGATTGTCCTATGTCTGCAAGGATATCCAGGATAAGAAAGCCGTATAAAATGCTGTATCTTGCCGGTTCCTTCATGTTCGCGTTTTCCCCGTTACCTGTGATTTGTACTCTTTTAGGTGACAGGGTATTGAAGAAGAAAAGCCTTAAGGTATGGGAGGAACAGAATGCTACCCATACATACTGAAAGAAACGTCTGATGCATGAGTTGGGATGAAATCTATCTTATCCCAAAAAAATTGGTGGGTAAGGAGGAGTTTGAGAGATATATTTTTCCGTTGTTATATAACTTTTATTAGACGGCATTTTGTCTTTTTTCCTCTTAAAAATATTTCATCAATGTAATAATTGTAATAAATAATTATTAAAATGCTCATAAGTTTTAAATAGTTCAAATCTCATCATGCACATGGAATTGGTCAAAAACCTCTGGCAAAATTTGCGGGGGGTTAAAATTATATATGGTGGAAAAATGGGTGAAAAAATAATAAAAACGTCACAACAGGGCTTTGTTAATGAAAAACGTTGTCTTCTAATCAGTAGAAGATTCCGATAACAGGTCAGGAGGAAACTTATGCTGAGAAACCAAATAGCTCCGTTGAGAACTAACGCAGGCAATGCGATTGAGATTTCCAACGTTCAAATTGTCGGTAGATCGTCAAGTGTTTTCAATACTTCCATTTTAGACATAAAGAAAATTAATTCTTATAGCCAATCAGAGGAATTTGACTATTCCAGGTTCATGCCTCATTCGATTGAACTGGCAAAAAATCTTGAATTTTCACCAATAAATGGCACAGCAAAGTTAAAGATGCCTTTATTGCGCGATATTAGTTTCTCCCGTGATACAAATGCTATTTTTACTGCTATCCTATTGGAACCATCAACAGGAATTAAGTCCAGAGATTTATTTATTGAAATAGAAGTCTCCTTTACTGAGAAAAAACTGGTGGGCGGAATATGTTATTTTGGCTTTCCATCTTTACCTTATTACATTACGCCGCAGGGGGAGAACTCGGCAAATTTCGGATTGCCCCGGGAGATCAAAATTTCATGGGAGAATGAATCTTCACAATTTATTGACGATGAAAGCTCTATGGTAATACAGGAGCCGGTCTCTCACAGCGGGGTACATTTTTTAGGTATTGATCCAGTTAAAACCGATAAGATAAAACTCCGTTTTTCAGATTGGCCTGAATTTATTACAAGGATAGAAGTAATAAAAGGACGAGAACTTAATACCGAGACTGCATATGGTTTGCTCTTGCCTTCCTTGATTTTTTACGAACATAAAGAGTCGAGCCGCTATAAACCGCATGTACCTCTTGGTATTCTGGCATGTAAGAAAATCAAGCATCCTGATAATAGAGAAATCCCATCGGGCCGGTCAACCCCTGACATTAAGAGTATTCTGGAGACCATAACCAGCAAGTTGAATGCCGATTATATCTATTTTGTAAATGAGCCGGAAAAAGTATATTTCAATTATTCGGCAGCAAGTATAACTGGACAGAAAAGAAAAATAATGTCAAATTATATTGAAAATTTTGTGTCTTCTCCCCTGAAATTCAAAGATTCAATTCAGCTTTATATAGAACAGGCGGAAGAAAATGATCGCTGTATTGCGGGGATCAAAATAAAATTTGCAACCGCCCCGACAATTCCGGGACAAGTAGCGAATACCAGTATGGAAATCAAGATTTATGAGATTGATTTCCCGGAGGGAGTGTCGCCCATCTCGCCTGGCAAAAATCCCGATAAAGATAAATATTTTACTTTAATTTATTCAGGCAAAGTTACCAGCTCTTCAGCCGAGCATATTTGCAGGTTTCTGAGATCATCGCTGTCAAGATATTTTTTAATTAATTTTCAAAATACATCCCAAAATACATTCACACCCCAAAATACATACGATAAAACTTCCCAATTGAGAATAGATACCCTTGAACTTATTCAATCGGCTCATGTGGCTGTAACCCCGCGAGCTTCAAAGATCCAGCGCATTGACAGCATAAACTTCCGCTTGATCGGGGAAAACCTTGCTGATGATTATTCAAAATTGGGCGACGAAGGATTTTCCATCGCGGTGGAGTCAATAAACGCAGGGCAAAGGAGGGATTTGCTATTTTCGGCGGATAATTTGCTTACCCTGCTTAACTCCGGAACCGCAAAAATATTTTCCAACTACAGGAGGGAAGAAATAACCGGGGATGTAAGCGAGGAGAAGATAAACACACATGCGGGCAGTAAAGATATTCATTCAACAAGTGTGGATTCAAAAGGGTGGCGAAAGAACGAGACAGGAAAGGGTGTTGACTGGACAAGGGAAGGCCTTACAGATGATGAATTCAGCCAGTCGACGAATTTATTAGGAGAATTTGATTCTTTTGGTACATCAGAGATTCGTACACATAATGAACAGCTTGGTTTTGAAGTCGCCGGGGATATGTTTCATAACTTTAGTGAATTTCTTGAATTTATATATGGGAACAACATTAATAACTTTCCACGATCGTTACAAAGGTTGTATGAAGCGAATCCATTAAGAAGCCCCCTTTTATGGGCAGAGGATGACAATGGTTATGATTGGGAGAATAAAATTTGGATACGTGGATTGGACAATCCAGATACAGCGAAGGATAATTTTTATGTTGGAATAATGAATAACTTGACTTTGCCACCTTTTATTCCTCCATCAATAGGCCCTGCGAGAGAAAGCCTTCAAGGTGTTTTAACGTTTATTAAAAATGTGATGAATACACGTGATTTAAGATTACCGGAAGGTGGAGGGCCAGATATAAATAACTTAATTTCTCTATTGATTCCAACTGCCCTTGCCGCCAACCCAATTCTCTGGCCATTAGTAAATGGGCTAAGCGTGGGAATAAATGTAGGAGCTTCGTGTTTTGTAGGCGGTGGTATGTCTTTATCTACCCAGCAAATCCTGCCAAGCTTATCTTATAATTCTGCAGATGGCACTACAGGCAACATTGCCAGGCAAGCAAGCAAGACCGGTTATAATTATTCTCAAATATTAAACCTGATGTATGATAAATCCAGGGTCATAAGCGTGTTTGAGGAAAGTGAAATGAGACGCACAGTGGAGCGCAGTCTCAATCCAGTTAAAGAGAGAACCCGGGGCGTTGAAGTAATGTGGCAGGACAGGTATGTTGATATAATTACTGGCAAAATTCCCCTGGGAATTACCCTGCCGGCAACCGCGAAAAATTACTATGAAGGGATAGATCAATCCATCAGGGTCAGGTTTGGTGGTAAAATAGGTCAGGGCGGTGTTGAGGTTGATGTCTGGTTTGATGTGTTAGAAGAAACTATCAAGGAGGATTATTAAATGGTTGCACCCGTCATAGCCGCAATAGAAGAGGCCGCGAAAGCTGTGGTTGAAATTGCGAAGGCAATTTCAGTAGTTTGTGAACTGACCAAACAACCCAAAAGCGGCAACCGGAAAAACGAAATCGGCGGCAATAGGCCACGGTACCCACTTCCCAGTAATGATCCCAAAAGGAGTCGATAATTTATGATCGGTAAGAACTGGGATGAAGTATTTGAGCCTGTTGTTGATCTGGCAGAAGATGCTCGTGATTTTGGAGACCCTATTTGGAATCATGTTTCTGAGGAGGCTAAATCTGCGGGCGAAAAAATAATTGCAGTTGTCGATGATATCGCTAACCGGATTGAGGGCGGTATTGAAGCTCTGCTTAATGATTTAAATTCACTACCGCAAGAAACCGTAAATACAATTAAGGAGTATTTTATAGCAGTTACAACACTTAAAAACACCCATTCACGTATTGTTGAATTATACAACCAGCTTAAAAGCAGTGATTTGCCCTTGAAAGACCTGATGAATTCTGAAGAAAATAAGCGGTGTGCGCTGGAAATGGCGGATAAAACGCTTAAATATTTCCAGGTATTGAATAAAATCATCAAGCTTTTGAATGACTTATGCAATCTCTTGGGGGATGATTTGAGAAACAGATTGCGCCAATGCGACCCGCTAATATCAAAATGGTTAACACTATAGGATGATAAGATATGATGCTTGATACAATAAAACTTTCAGGATTGGATGCTTATTTGAAAGCTGACAGTGATGACCCCGATCCGGCAAATCGAATTAATCTCAGCAGAGATACCACGCGTCTTACCGGGGTCTGCCCCACAGTTGGTAAGGGTCAACTAATGGAAATATCGGGGATATTTATACAGATAGAAGGAACAGACCTGGTTCCCCTGTTTCAGAGGCAGCAAGAACCGCTTATTTCTATCGAAGTAAAAAAAGAGATGTTTCCCGGTTTATTCAGCGATCCCTACCAGCACAGGGTTCATACCATAGCCGGTTTTGATGACTTTAACCGGGGCGTTCTTGAAAATCTTAAAGTAATGGATGTTGATGGCTATCCTACCCTTGTTTCTTTTGGCAGCCTGCCCTGCAAGTGGACATCTGCGATTTACCAGTTCCCTCACCCATTTACTGTAGATGCAGCAGCTTGGTATCTTCCAACTTCAAAACAGACCCCGCCTGATGGCTTTAAATACAGTATAAAATTGAACTTCTGGAAGGCCGATGAGAAACTGGATCAAGCTGCACAGCACTCTATTTTGCTGGCGGGAATCGATACAAAACCAACCGCTGATCGCTTTATCGATGATCTGGATATCTGCCTTGATAGTGCAGATGTTCTTCCGGTAGATATTATTGCCTATCAGATAGAATTTAATGCAACGGTAAATTACGATACATACCTTAAAGAATATCAGGTGGGATTGGAAAATAAAGAATCAATGGGAAGACCCCTATTACGGTCTGTCAATTTGCTGGAAAAGGTAACACCTGCTTATGAATTTTATTCTTTGAATGAATTGATCAACCAATCTGCTGCCTACCAGTTTTTTGAGAAGCATCAGGGAAAATTGAAAAAAATCAACGCTACCATTTACATAACTGCTGCCCTGGAAGAAAATGAAGCAATTTCATTAACGGTACACAACGATACCTTGCCCCGGACGAAGAAATTGGCCTATGTGGATGCCCGCCTCGATGGAGAGATTAAATTAAAACCGCCGGTTATTGAGAAATAGGTTATTCTATGGTTGAAAACTCTTTGGACTTTTCTGGTTATGGAATTATTGAATCTAATGGATCTGGAACTATTGATTCAAAAAAATTTGTAACAGAAGGTACGATATACATCGAGGGACATGCTGATAGTAAGTATGGCGAGCTATATTCAGTTTCATGGATAAGAAACATCAATGGAGTTAATGAAAGTGGGACAGCAACTGGTATTTATGGGAATCTTTTAACTTCAGAAGAAGTTACAGCATTTGTTTCAAAATTTGGTGAAATTCCAAGCAACTGGCAGGATCCAGAATTAGATTCAGAGGTAAGAATTCCCCGATATAATCAGGATTGGGCACAGAAAAAGAAAACTCCCTTACATGATAAATATAGACCACAAAAGGAAAATGGACAGGAACCAAGGGCACAGGATAATCCTAAGGAAGAACAACAGGTTCAGCAAGAAGCATTACCGCAACCATCTGAATCTGGAGATGAACAGACTAAACGGGCAGAACAAGTGAAAACTACAGCTGATCTCGATGATATTGAAAGATTCAAACTAAGGATACAGGATGAGGCTAGACAGATGGAACTTGATCAAAAAACGCCTGTTATTTCCCAAGATTATATGGGTAGCCAGTACCAATACAAGATACACCAACAACGCCAAAAAGCAGAAAGTGATTTAAGATTTATAGAGGTTCAGGCAAATTCCCCAGCAGCTGCAGCTGCTTATATGATTACAAACAATCGGGATTTCGCTGAAACTATGGGAATACTTTCGAACATTATGGTAACTACAGCTGCAATGAGAGGGAGTGCAGGTAAAGAAGCATTTAATTATACAGAAACGAATTTTACAGTAACAAATAGTCATAGCCAATTAGAATCCCCAAAAACAGAAACTTCCTCTGATTTACCTGCCGAGCCAACTCCAAAAGCTCGTGCATCATCAGCTCACGCACCAGCATTACCAACATCTGCGCCTAAAAATCAAATTAATTATGATAATCTTATTGCGTATACTCGAAGATTTTTCAACTTACGTCCATCGGACAGGACGGAAACTGGTATGCTTTACATCCCTGGGTTAAGGTCGAATCCAGTAAAAAGTGGTTTTGAAGGGGGGCCATGGGTTGGTACCCAACGCGGACATGTTCCACGTGGGAAAGGTTCGGGCTATTCATCAGGAGCTCCATCCCAAGGCAATATAGGGACCCATGTAGAGGGGCATGCCATCCAAAAAATGTGGGAAGTTGGTGCAAAGAAAGCAGTTCTTGTGGTTGGGAGCAAGCCCTGTGGTGTATGTCTTCGCAGCATCAAAAACGCCTTACCGAAGGGTGCGGAATTGGAGGTTATTTACCCAGGCCCCAATAATCCAGGTTCTTGGAATAGCTCTCACTTTAAGGGTAATGAATGGTAAGCGGGCACGACATACCGGCTCCTGCGCCTTCTGAGGTCATCCTGCCAGCGTGCTTCGTCATGGACTCTCGTTGACCAGTGCAGGGACTTTCACTTCGTTAACTCAACTATAAGATTATGCGGGGGATGGGATTTGAACCCACGAATTCCTGCGAAACAGGACCCTGAATCCTGCGCCTTTGACCGGACTTGGCAACCCCCGCATTTGGGGCATTCATGACAATAGTTTCAGGAGCAATGCCTTCTGTGCATGCAGCCTGTTCTCTGCTTGGTCAAAAACAGCCGAGCGCGGCCCATCTACAACATCCGCTGTAATTTCCTCGCCGCGGTGGGCGGGAAGACAGTGGAGTACCATCACATCATGCTTGGCTTGTTCTAAAAGCTTACTGTTGATCTGGTAAGGCTTGAAATCTTGCAATCTCTGGTCGTATTCATCTTCATCTCCCATGGAAACCCAGACATCGGTAGAGAGGATATCCGCATTTTTTGCAGCTTTCACGGGATCGCGGATGATATTGACCGTCCCGCCCAGTTCCTTGGCTTTTTCTACGATATCATTTCGGGGTTCATAACCTTCAGGGCAAGCGACCGTTATTTTCATGCCTGTGAGGGCGCATGCAAGTATTGCGGAATTACAGACATTGTTGCCATCGCCTATCCATGAAAAATTCAGGCCTTTGAATTTGCCCTTGTACTCGCGTATTGTAAGAAGATCGGCAAGAAGCTGGCAGGGGTGTTCAATATCAGAGAGGCCGTTGATGACAGGCACGGTCGCATTTTTGGATAATTCGACAAGTGTTTCATGCTTATAAACGCGTGCCATAATCACATTCACATAGCGGGACATCACGCGGGCCGTGTCGGCTAACGATTCACCGCGTCCGAGCTGGATATCCTTATAATTCAGGTAGATAGCATGCCCGCCAAGTTCGGTCATTGCCACTTCAAAAGAGATACGCGTGCGCGTTGAGGATTTTTCAAACAGCATGGCAAGGGTCTTGTTCCTCAGGGCGGTCGATGTTTTTCCTCGTGCCCTCTTTTCCTTCATGTCCGAAGCTGTATCAAGTAAATTAATAATATCAGAATACGATAAATCTGCGAGAGACAACAGGTGCGATGGCAAAAACAGAACACTCCATTTTTATTATCCAATAATTGTAGATACCTATTTAAATCACTTTTGATAAAATGACTAATAATGAAGTTTCAGACAAAATGGGGGGCTGGTCATGAAGCTGTATGAACATCAAGCCAAGGAGATTTTTTCAAAATACCATATCCCTGTCCCTGAAGGCAGTCTTATAACAAAAGCCGGGGATGCAATGGGGGTAGCAGAAAGACTGGGTGATGTGGTCATTAAAGCCCAGGTGACTGTCGGCGGGCGCGGGAAAGCAGGAGGTATAGCCGCTGCGTCAGGACCACAGGATGCAAAAAAAGCCGCAGAGAGGATACTGGGGATGTCAATAAAAGGACTGCCTGTAAAAAAAGTGCTCATCGAGCAATACAGGAAACCGCAAAAAGAGATATACCTTGGAATAACAATAGACAGGAAGGCGCGCCGCCCGATAATAATGGCAAGCATGGAGGGGGGTGTGGACATTGAGGAGATCGCCAGAAGTTCTCCTGAAAAGATAATCAGGATGCATATCCATCCGCTCACAGGAATTCATGATTACCAGGCAAGGGCGCTTGCATCTTTACTGGATAGGGATAATTCTGTGCCTATCCTTGATGTAATAAAAAAACTCTATCGCGTTTTTAATGATTACGACTGCGTACTTGCCGAGATCAACCCGCTTGCCCTGACAGCGCAGGAAGAGCAGGGTATTGTTGCTCTTGATGCCAAGATGGTCATTGATGACAATGCTCTTTTCAGGCAGGAAGCCGCAGAAGAAGAATCTGGTTCCCTTGAGGATATGGCTAAGAAAAGCGGCATGAGTTATGTGGGCCTTGATGGCGATATCGGCTGTATCGTGAACGGTGCAGGACTTGCCATGGCAACCCTTGATATGATTAAAGAATATGGGGGCGAGCCTGCTGATTTCATGGACGTGAGGGCGGGTGCTAACGAGGAACAGATAAGAACGGCGCTCAGGATAGTGTCCTCCAACATGAATGTAAAATCCATAATCGTTAATATTTTCGGGGGGCTTACAAAATGCGACGAGGTAGCACGCGGAATAGTTGATGTGATTTCAGAGATAAGAGTGCCTCTTGTAGTAAGGCTTGCAGGGACAAATGAACAGGAAGGGCGGAAGATGCTTGAGAAATATGGTACAACTATAGTATCATCGACTGAAGAGGCTGCTATGGAAGTGGTGAAATTTGGCGATTCTCATAGATAAACATACCAGACTTCTTATCCAGGGTATCACGGGTCGGGAAGGGTCTTTGCAGGCAAAACAGATGAAGGACTTCGGAACAAATGTTGTGGGAGGCGTTACACCCGGAAAAGGCGGTCAGGAGATACACGGCATTCCGGTTTTTGACTCGGTAAAAGAGGCAGTGGATGATACGAATCCCAATGCATCTGTTATCTTTGTTCCCCCCGGGTTTGCCGCGGATGCTATTTTTGAAGCTATTGACGGGGGCATCGAATTGATAGTCGCCATTACAGAAGGGATCCCAGTTCATGATATGATGCGTGTATGTGCCTACCTTGAAGATTCATCTTCACGGCTTATAGGCCCGAACTGCCCTGGCATAACTACTCCGGGTGAATCAAAGATCGGAATCATGCCAAATCCCATACATCTTGCCGGGAATGTGGGTCTGGTTTCAAGAAGCGGGACCCTCACTTATGAGATAATAGACCTTTTGTCAAGGAACGGTATCGGGCAATCAACATCAGTTGGCATCGGGGGAGACCAGGTGACAGGGACTTCGTTTGTGGACATCCTGGAACTCTTTGAAAAAGATACGAAGACCGACGCTGTTGTGATGGTAGGTGAGATCGGAGGAACAGCAGAGGAGGATTCAATCGATTTCATAAGGCAGATGAGAAAACCAGTAATTGCATACATTGTGGGGGTATCAGCGCCGCCGGGGAAGACAATGGGTCATGCAGGTGCTATTGTATCGGCAGGAAGCGGGACTGCACTTGAGAAGATTAAAGCATTCGAAAAGGCGGGAATCATAACCGGGAGAAGCCCGAAAGACATAGTACTGAAACTAACCAATATCCTGGAAAAATAATATATTCAGTACTATTCTCAGACCGAAAACCTTATATATAGTAAGGCCACGTATGGGTATAATGCAGATTCACATTATAATTATCATCACCATTGAGGAAGGTGATGCTAAAAAGGTGTCCGAGCCCGCTACCTCCTACGGGTTGCTCTTCTGTTGCTATTAGGGGGTGAAAACCCCCCCTCGGACAAATTTCTGCCCTGCAATTGCTTTCTTCTGGATTAGTATAAATATCGTCCTGCATTATCATCTGTCCTCTCTGCTTCGGGTTCAAGGCCGTGCCCACCATTTTATATGTTATGAGGGAGAGATTTATTATGGATATCTAAGGGGGAGCGAAAACAATGCAAAGGTTGGTGTCTATTAACCCGGCTACTGAAGATGTAAACGGGGAATTTGAGTTTTATTCAGAAGACAGGATAAACCAAGCAATCCGGAAATCGAAAACTGCCTTTTCGGGATGGAAAAACCTGGACATATCTGAGAGGGCAGAATATCTCAAGAATGCAGCCAGAGTATTGCGGAAAAGAAAAAAGGAATTGGGGGAAATAATCACCCGTGAAATGGGGAAGGTCATCAAGGAATCGATACCCGAGATAGAGAAGTGTGCATGGGCGCTTGAATATTTTGCAGAGAATGCGCCTTTATTCCTGGAGCCGGAGACAGTTGAAACAGATGCAAAGAGAGCCTGCATCCAGTTCGAGCCGCGAGGAACAGTGCTCAGCATCATGCCCTGGAACTTTCCTTTCTGGCAGGCGATTCGTTTTGGCGCACCTGCGCTGGCAGGCGGCAATGTGGTATTGCTCAAGCATTCAAGCTATGTCCCATTATGCGCCATCGAGCTTGAGAGGGTTTTTTTGGAAGCGGGCTTTCCTGAAGGCGTTTACCAGACCCTGCTGATTGATGGAAAAACAGCATCACAGCTCATCGGCAGGGATGAGATTGATGCAGTTTCCCTGACAGGAAGCATTTCAGCCGGACAGAATGTGGCGGAAGTCGCCGGGAGGAACGTGAAAAAAATGGTACTTGAACTTGGCGGCAGCGACCCTTTCATAGTGCTAGCAGACGCTGATATTGAAGAGGCCGCAAAGATCGCAGCAGCCAGCAGGTTCCTCGATGCGGGCCAGAGCTGCATAGCCGCAAAGAGATTCATTATCGAGCAAAGTATAGCCGGAGAGTTTACTTCAAAATTTGTTGAATTTACAAGAAGCCTGAAAATCGGCGACCCTATGGATGAGGATACGGATATCGGCCCCCTGGTAAGGAGAGAGCAGATTGGACTCCTTGAAAACCAGGTGGAGGATGCCTTATCAAAAGGTGCAAAAGCTCTGCTTGAAGGAGGAAGACTTGGAAGGAAAGGCTTCTTTTATGCCCCCGTGGTGCTGACTGATGTAACAAAAGACATGAAGGTCATGAAGGAGGAGACCTTTGGACCCGTAGCGCCTGTATTCCCTGTGAAAGATGAAGCTGAGGCCATAAAGATCGCCAGCGATTCCGAGTTCGGGCTGGGTGCAAGTATATGGAGCGAGGACAGGGAAAAAGCTCTTCGCCTCGCGAAAAATATCGAAGCCGGGGTAGTCGTAGTAAACTCGCTTGTAAAATCCGACCCGCGCCTTCCTTTCGGAGGGGTGAAAAAAAGCGGGATAGGCAGGGAACTCTCAAAATTCGGGTTATACGAGTTCATGAACATTAAATCAGTATCGGTGTATTGAAATGAAAGGCAGCGATCTCTTTGTAAAATGTCTTGAGAACGAGGGTGTGGAATACATGTTTGGCGTCCCGGGAGAAGAGGTTCTGGACCTGCTTGATTCCCTTTCAAGGTCAAAGATAAGATTCATCGTTACAAGGCACGAGCACGGGGCAGCTTTCATGGCAGATGTCTACGGGCGGCTTTCACACAGGCCGGGAGTTTGTCTTTCCACGCTTGGCCCGGGAGCGACCAACCTTATAACAGGTGTTGCAGATGCGTATCTTGATAATGCGCCCGTGGTTGCGATAACGGGACAGGCTGCCCAGGAAAAAACCCATAAGGAAGCCCATCAGTACATCGACATTGTAGGCTCGTTTGCGCATATAACCAACTGGAACACGGCCATCAGAAGGGCTGATTTTATACCTGAAATCATGAGAAAGGCATTTGATATAGCCGCTGATGTGCCTGGAGCCGTACACATAGAGCTTCCGGAAGATGTGGCTGAAGAAGAGACTGATAAAGTTCCTCTTCAGAAAAAAGGTAAAGGCCATATCAGCGCACCGGGCGATGAGGAATTGGAAAGAGTGGCGGCTTTTATAAAAAATGCCTCAATGCCGATAATCCTGGCAGGCAATGGGATTTTAAGAGAGGAAGCTTCCCCGGAGCTTTGTGAATTCGTGAATAAAACAGGAATCCAGGTCGCGACCACCTTTATGGGTAAGGGGGTCATACCTGCTGAGAGTGAATTTTACCTTGGGTCGGTAGGTATTCAGGAAAAGGACTATGTCATGTGCGGAATTGATTTTGCTGACCTTGTGATTTGCATCGGTTTTGACCATGTGGAGTACAGCCCGCGGTTCTGGAATCCCGCTTCCTTAAAAAAGATCGTGCACATACATTCCACTCATCCTGAAGTGGATTCAAGTTACCTTCCAGAGTTCGTACTGATAGGAAGCATCAAAGAAACATTGCATCGTATGGCCGCATTCTGTGATTTCAGGAAAGATATTCCTGAATATTTCAGAAAGCTTAAGAACATATTGGAAGAAGAACTTGGATCTTTCAGGGATGATACGGCTTTTCCCATGAAGCCCCAGAAGATATTGTATGATATAAGAAACTGCATTTCAAGGGAGGATATCCTTATCAGCGATGTGGGTGCGCATAAAATCTGGATAGGGAGGCTCTTTCCGGCATATGAACCCAATACTGTAATAATCTCCAATGGCCTTGCATCTATGGGTTTTGCCCTGCCTGGCGCTATCGCCGCGAATCTTGTCCTGCCGGAAAGGAAGGTCGTGGTGGCTACGGGCGACGGAGGTTTTCTGATGAATCTTCAGGAACTTGAAACTGCAAGGAGGCTTGGATGTAACTTCGTTGTTGTGATATTTGATGATTCAGGATATGGGTCAATAGATTGGAAGGCAAGAATAAAATTCAATAAGAGCTTTGGTACACAATTTTCCAATCCCGACTTTGTCAGGCTGGCCGAAAGCTTCGGGGCAAAGGGGGTAAAGATAGAACGGGCGCAGGATTTCGCACCCGGATTAAAAGAGGCCCTTGAAAGCGGAGGCATCTGGATTTTTGATGTTGAAGTAGATTACTCTGAGAACATAAAGCTTACCCGGAAGTTAGGGAAGAATGTGTGCAGATTTTCCTGAACTTCTGGCCTTTCAGGCACTGTGATATGGGGTCTCACAAATTTAGATGGTACTCACGGAGCGTCTCTTATAAGGGTTTGCGCAGCATGGTGACCTGCATGCCCTTTTCTATCTTATGCAGGTATTGCTCAGGCAATTGGATAGATACTGTTTTCATGTGTTATTACGTTTTATTATAACGTATACCCAAATCTTGTAATATAAAATCAGGCAGCTTGCAACAGAACTTCTTATTGGCTGGTGTAAAAGGTTATATATTCTCGGAGAACTTATTCCATAACGTTGGAAGTCCTGTTAAAAATCAAAGGAATTGATAAAGAGGGTGTGTGGTAAAATGATGTCTGATAGACTTAACGGAGGACTTATCCTCCCGGCAGGAGTTGCATCCTGATGAAACTGTGGATGACCCTGTACGCGATGATATGGATTGTACTCATAGAATTCTTGCTTGCAATGACCCCTGGCGGTCCATCAGCCCTGATTTACCTGCATATAATCCTCGGTATCGCCATTGTAGGCCTTGCGTTTTATAACTTCTCAGAGATTCGAAAGACCCGCGTTGCGGGCCGTGTGAAGCGCATCTCACAGGCGAGTCTCAATATTTCAATAATGGTGGCTATCCTCGGAGTCCTGCTCTTCTTTGATATCGGCACGACATGGATAATCCCTCTTATCAATATCCCGGTTTACGGGCTCATCCTTTTCTTCCATGTTTTCAGCTCATTCGCAATTATCACGCAGGCAGCCGCGATCGCTATTGCACACGATATGTGGGAGGATCATGAGTTCGAAAAGGAAACGGAACCCGGGGTTGTGCCTCCAATGCCGCATGAAAATGCTTACTGAAAGGGCGTGCCCTCAAAAAGTTCGAAAATATCAGTATTGAAGGATAAAAAAAATAAAACAGAAATAACAGATATATTAAATTTTCTTGAGTTTTTCTATTCCCACTTTCTCGACATTGGGCTTATTGATCTTATCCGGCATCCAGGCAGGTTTATTTTTTGGGGCTGCAACAGTCTCTTTCCATCCTTTAAAGATATGGATCTTTTTGCTTCCTCTTTCCCTCAGTCTTATTTCAACAGGGCTCGATTTTGTTCCTTTACTGCGGTTGGCTACCTTCAATGCCGCTTGCCGCGGCTGGTTTCCTGAAAATACTCCAGTCTCTTTTCCATTCTTTCCCCTCAATACATAATTTTTCTTACTTGTTTTTTTTGTCTTTGTCTTTGTTCTTTTCGCCATATTTTCGCACCCTGACAACGATTTGTTGTCTTATATTAAATTTCTTTAATACTATATATAGTTTCCCAGAAAACAAGCAACGAAAGCATGCCTGTTCCTACCTTCACTTCTCTGGTAAGCGGTTTCAATGCCAGGCACAGAAAACGCTATCGGCAGGCGAGTTTTTTAAAAGAAACGCTAAATAAAAACAGAATTTATTCAATAATTGGGATAGTCCCGGGCGGATTCGAACCGTCGTCTCCGGCTCCAAAGGCCAGAAGGATTGACCACTACCCTACGGGACTGGTCTTTCAATCGCAACCAAACTACTTATTTCTTTCTGGATACCTGCAGGCAACACCACATAATTTATACTCCGATATGTCTTTATAAAATCTAACTTGACGATAAATCGAAATGTTTATGTATTATGAGAGAATGATATGATTGAAGAAAGTGCCAGCAGTAAAGATGCTTCCGGCATTATATACAGCCGAACGGAAGAGATGATGAATAGAGAAATCATAATATTTGATGTGGGTGGCTTATGTCTGTAATGTACTACATATATGGATTGGTTGTTGTGGCAATACTGGTGGGTTTAGTCCTGATAAAATACAGGAGCAAGAAAATCCGTGGAGAATGGATATTAGCAGGCTTTTTGATAGGTATTTTATCCCTTCCGATTGGATTATATTTAACACCCGTTATAGAAAATGTATCACGCCTATTTCTTCCTGAAGGAGGCGCCAACCAGATATTTTCCATTGTTTTAATTTTCATTATCCTGTCCATATGCTATACCTATCTGAAAAAAGAGTCTCTTGTATTTTTTATAAAAATATTGGCAGTTTCATTTTTAATATCGTTAATACTATTTGCGGGTTGGTTTAGTATAGGCGCATACGAACATGCAGAAGGTAGCGTCATTTTTGTTAATCAATATGATACTGCCAGTGGAGAGTATGTTGATATTACGAAACATATGGAAGAATATCCTGCACTCAATAAGGCAATAAAAGGCGAAGGATGCGAAAAATTAGAAGGAAATAATAGATGGTACTGTAAAACCCCTTCTGACGAATGGAGAAGGTCTGTAGACTTTATTTCTAAACAGAATGCCAGATTATATAAAATTGGTGAAAAATATTATGAGTTAAGTTTTGCAACTCCCTGATATTGAATCTAAATTTTGAAATGCAGAATAAAAAATTCAGAAGTAAATCAGGAATGAGATGAATGGATGGAGGATCAGGATTTGCGTTGGTACCGATATTTGTAATAGTGTTTCTGGCATGCGGCACCCAGGCAGCCGCGCCTGTCAGCCCCCCAGAATCCCGGTTTGTCTGGGAGCCCGGTGCGAACCAGTCATTCACATGGACACGTGCGAGTTATGACAGGTTCTATTACGACCCCGAAAACGGGGCAGGCTGCGAATCTATTACAATAAATCTTGCTAACATAAAAGACAGGTCTATACCAATAGGCGGTATAGTATATCATAAAGCAGTCGGGCAAACCAAGACAAGATACAGGGAGTTTGAGAAATATGCTGTTATCGAATTCACGGGGGAAAAATATTTAGCAGAATATCCCGCGGTGAAGAGCAATATCACAGGTCCTGACGAAATAAATCAGATCCGTCTCCGCAAAATCCTGATCGATGACAACGCAAGTCATATTTTTATGAATGGAAGCCGTGTGATGCTATCTTCAGGTCATGACATTGAGATAATGGGTGTGAATATATCAGACGCTTCAGTACTGCTGTCCCTCAATATGGATGGAACTGAAGTGAATACCAGGACATTAGGTGTCGGGGAAAATTATATTTATGAGACAGACGACGGGCAGATCATTGCATTCCAGGTTGATTCCGTTATTGCTGGCGGAGTAGAAAATTCAGCTTCAATAAAACAGATATTTCAGACTTCAGAAAGCTTTACACATGACAGGAAAGTCAATATATTCGGAGTGATGAAAGTTACAGACGTATCTGATACAGGCATTACGATGAGAAATACGGCTGTGCCTGTTGATCTGGAGTCTGGCAGAATAATCGAGATCGTGGACACTATAAAAATAAAAGTGGCAGATTCAAATGATCTCAGGTTATATCTATATCGTGATTGGGGCATGGAAAATAGTGAATATTGGGGCGCTCTACACACCACCTCAAACAACCTTACTGCATGGGACGGTTTGAATTATGCCGGGTTCTGGTATGATATTGGATCTGGCAATTATTCAGAGTCACTTGAGATAACGAACATGGCAGGCAGGAGGATTCCCGAAAATGGTCTCACATATACAAGTTATCTGGTCCAGGTACCTTATGCTGTTACTAATATAACAGGGAAAAAACTCCCCGGAAAGGATGGGTCGTATCTCTTTTTCAACCTGGGCGGGAATAAGTATGCTGTTACAGGCAAGGGATTTATAAAAATATTGATATCTCATGGAGATTATATTTATGAAAAGAAGACACTTGCTGATGGGGAGACATGGGAACTGGGCGAAGGATACTCTCTGACGGTTAAGTCCATCGATGCAAGATACAACCCAAGGACTGCATTGCTGGTACTGAAAAAGAACGGTATTGAGCTTGAGAATATATGGCTGACAAGTGGAAATGTATCCATATCTGCAATGCAGGGAGAAAACGGTATACCAAAACTCATTACATATCTTGATTCTGTATTTGCAGGCGCCACGGTCGATATGATACAGCTTCGTTACACCTGGTTCGTGTCGGATAATGTCACTCAAATAAAAGAGGGCGACATGCTGGGTGTATTCAATGTCACGGTCGTGGAGCCTGATCGGATAATATTAAAGAACAGGGTGCCGATCGACCTGAAAGCCGGAAGCAGTATAAACCTGTTCGGGAATCTGAGTTTTTCTGTCGAGAATTCAGACGAACTCAGATTCTATCCGGCCAATGTGCCTGGTAATCAGGTGATGCCCGAGGGGAATATCGTGAAAGGGGTGTGGGAAAATCCCGGAACCGTTCATACTGCGATTTTCCCTGCCACAGGTCAAACAGAGAGGGTTGCGGGATTTGAATGGATTCTGGCAATGACGACGCTTCTGACAGTATATGCATCCGGACGTAAAAGACGGTAAACAGGAGAAAAAATGACATACATGACCAAAATTGTAATAACCGTCATAATATTGCTATTACTATCGGTTTTGCTCAGCGGATGTACCGGAAAAAAGAATGCTTCTTCGGCGCCAGACTCGATACAGAAAGAAGAAGTAAATGTGTCATTTCAAAACATAACCCGGTTACAAGAGAAGGAAAATATGCCTGAGATCAGTATAACTTCTTTCTCAAGCGTGTATATGCATGATAATTTGGAACAAAAAGATGTTTATTTATTCGGCTGGGAAAATGTCCCCGGAAATGAAAGTCACAGGCTGCTGGTTTTTCTCAGGGATTATCACGGCATTAATTGGACTGAAAATGCGACAATCACCAAAGATGACGAGAGAAAAATTATCCGTGTTTCTGCCAATGGAAATGCGGTTGAGATAATGCTATATGATGAGGGAGCACGCATGACAATCGGGGAGATAAGCTACCACGATATGTGGGTAAAAGAGGAAAATGGCACGCATAACTTATATAACAAGATATACCGGAATATATACGACATTTCTGCGAGATACTATGCAGCGTATAATCTCTCTATAAAAAATAATGGTTCAACACCTGTTGATTTTAAACTGACAAGAATGCATCTCCGGGAGGGGGATAGGATATTCAATATCACAACTGCTGGACCTTATGGTTTAAGTTTGCTGGAAGTGCTGGAAGAACTCGATAGGGAATCAAAAATGCAGGATACCATCCTGCTCCCTGATCAAATCCTTAATGGGTCAGTTGTTTTTCGTGTTGATTCCCTGTATAATGAATCATTTTTACTGATGTATGATGCAACACCTGTAACCTCAGCGTCTTTTGAGAAAAGCATCGATGCCCTCAGGGCCGCTGAACGTTTCGATTACTCGGTTGCATTAGGCGTCCCTCCATATAGCGATTCTTCTCAAAGAGGCAGAATGACAGGTTCATATGAACCTGACTTTGATGACTGCTGCAACGCCTGGGCGAACTGGATGGACAGAGAAATTTTTGAAGTCTTTAAAAAGTCTGATGTGGAGCGGATGCTAAAGTCCCCTCCTGATTCTATACCTGTGACAAGGATGGTCTATGCATTAAAGATCATGCCTGAAAAGAATATAACAATGTTTCCCGTAACGACACGGTTAACCAATCATCTGCTTGTAATAAATGATGCAGGAAATGAAATAATAAATACATCTGATGTCCAGCACAGAACTATAGCGTGATTCTAAAGCCTCCGTAATTTTTAAGAATCATTAAACAGATTATTTAATGGGGGTATTAAAATGACAATAACACCAAGAGGTGAATCATT